>JAKQIM010000006.1 GCA_029557965.1 Chloroflexota bacterium
ATCGATGCCAGCCGGGCGCGTGCCTTGCCTGGGGTGGCCGCGGTATTGACCTGGCAAGACATCCCGCGCGTGGCCTATTCCACCGCCGGGCAGTCAGACCCCATCCCCGGCCCGTTGGACACTTTCTCCTTGGATCACAAAGTGCGCTTTGTGGGCGACCGGGTGGCTTTTGTGGCGGCTGAGACCGAAGAGATTGCCGAGCAAGCCTTAAAATTGATCGATGTGGAATATGAGCAACTGCCGCTGTTGCTTGACCCATCCCAGGCCATGCAGCCTGGCGCGCCGCGCTTGCATGATGAGCCTGAATTCGTCAATTTTGCCGATTCAGACCCCTCTCGCAACCTGGCAGCAGAAATCCGCATTGATATCGGTGATGTAGAAAAAGGCTTTGCTGAGGCCGACCGCATTTTCGAGGCCGAGTATGAGGTGCCCAAAGTCCAGCAGGCCCATATCGAGCCGCATGTAGCGGTAACCTATTGGGACGAGAATGACCGCCTGGTGATCCGCACCAGCACCCAGGTGCCCTTCCACATCCGCCGAGTGTTGGCTCCGGTGCTGAAGCTGCCGGTAAAGCGCATCCGGGTGATCAAGCCGCGCATCGGCGGCGGGTTTGGTGGCAAGCAAGAGATCTTGATCGAAGACGTGGCCGCCCACCTGACGATTGCCACCGGCCGGCCGGTGATTTATGAATACAGCCGCGAAGAAGAGTTCACCGCTGCCCGCTCGCGCCACCCCATGCGTGTGCGCATGAAAACTGGCGTCAAGATGGATGGAACTATCACGGCCAACTCTATGGAAGCCCTGAGCGATACGGGGGCTTACGGCTGCCACGCGCTGACGGTGACCGGGAACACGGGACACAAGGCTATGGCTTTGTACGTGGGCGATGGCCCGTACCGCAAGAACCCTAACATCCGGTTCTATGCCGACGTGGTGTATACCAATCATCCGCCCGCCGGGGCCTACCGCGGGTATGGTGTGCCGCAAGGTTATTGGCCCTTGGAACGCCACATGGAGAAGATCGCCCGAGCTATGGGCTTTGACCCGTTGGAGTTCCGGCTGAAGAACGCCCTGCGTGCCGGTGAGCTGCATCCCTTCAGCACGGCCTGGAGCGAAGGACGTGAACCGCGCCCAGAAACCATCCAGACTTGCGGATTGGAAGAATGCGTGCGCCAGGGCAAGGCTGCCATCGGTTGGGATCAAAAATATGACCAGGTGGCCTGGCATGACGTGCCGGGCAAGCCCCACCTGCGCAAAGGGGTGGGCGTGGCGATGGTGATGCAGGGCACGGCCATTCCGTACCTGGATATGGGCGCTGCCAGCATCAAGATGAATGATGACGGCTCTTTCAATTTGCTCATCGGGGCCACCGACCTGGGCACTGGCTCTGATACCGTACTGGCGCAGATGGCAGCAGAGGTGTTGGGCGTGCGGGTGGAAGATGTGGTGGTGTATTCTTCCGATACCGATTTCACGCCTTTCGATAAGGGCGCCTATGCCTCGAGCACCACGTATATCTCTGGCGGTGCGGTGACGCGCGCGGCCCAAAAGGCGGCTGAACAGATCCGCCAGCGGGCCGCCAACATGCTCAACGAGCGCCTGAAAGCGTCTGGCGCACAGCCGCTGTCTGCCGATTTGATCCACCTGGCGGATGGGCGTGCATCTGCGCCCGGCGGCGAATTTGTGACCCTGGCAGAAGTAGCGTATAATGCCCTGCACCATGAGAATCAGGAACAGATCATGGCTGTGGCCTCTTATATGTCGCCGGTATCGCCGCCGCCCTTTGCGGCCCAATTTGCCGAGGTAACCCTGGATATTGAGACCGGGCAGGTAAAGGTGGATAAGCTGGTGATGGCAGTTGATTCGGGCGTCATCGTCAACCCGTTGACGGCCTCTGGACAGATCGAGGGCGGGATGACCCAGGCCCTGGGCTATGCAGTTTGCGAAGAAATGGTGTATGATGAACAGGGCCAACCGCGCGAGCGCGACCTGCGCGATTATCACATCTTCTTGGCCCACGAAATGCCAGAGCTGGAGACGATTTTTGTGGAGACATACGAGCCATCACACCCATTTGGTGTGAAGGCGGTGGCAGAGATTCCGATGGATGGTGTGGCCCCGGCAGTTGGCAATGCAGTGTTAGATGCCAGCCTGTATGCACCGGATGGACTCGGTGTTCACATCAACGAAAACCCGGTCACGCCCGAGAAGGTGTGGCGGGCATTCATGCGCCCGGCGGACCAGGCTTCAGCTTGATCGATATATTATGAACGTGTCCGAAAATTCAGGGAACGCTGGTGTTTGGCGGCGCATAGCGCCGCCAAACACCAACCTCCAAGTCATTTTTGGATAGATACTAAGTTCACGACGAGGAAGTACAAGATTTGATGACTCCGGTTCAAGAGACTGATCGTTATCCTGAAGAACGCCGCCTGGTAACCGTGATGTTCGTGTCGGTCCAGGGCCTGAATGCATTGGTAGAGCGGGTGGAATTGGATACCCTGCGTGAGGTGGTGCGCGAAGCCTGGCCGCGCCTGGAATCAGTGGTTGCGCGGCATGGCGGGTATATCTGCAAGCACATGAGCGATATGATGATGGCTGTATGGGGTGTGCCCACTCTGGGCGAAAATGACGCCGAGCGCGCCGTCCGGGCAGCTCTCGAGATCCAAAAGACGGTTGCCGGGTATGTCAAATTTGCCGAGAAACAAGGGCTGGAGCTTCAACTACGCATTGGGATGCACACCGGGCAGGTTTATGCCGGCTATGTTGGCACGCAGAACGAGTACACGGTAATGGGCGAAGTGGTCAATATGGCATTTCGCCTGGCAGATGCGGCCGATGCAGAGATGATCTTGATTGGAGATGCCACCAACCAGGCTGTACGGGGGGCCTTCCAGGTGCGCAAGCTGCCGCAGATCCAATTGAAAGGCTTTCCAAAGCCGGTTGAACCTTATGCCGTCATTGATACCCAGGCTACCTCTGGCCGGGCGCGTTACGGCACCCTGGACAATCTGCCAACGCGCATGACCAGCCGCTCTGAGCTTTTGAGCCGGCTGAATGAATATTACCAGGACGTAGTGCGCTCGGGCAAGCCGGCTTTGATCTTAGTGAGCGGTGAGCCAGGGATTGGGAAATCGCGCTTGCTGATGGAGTTCTCTGGCTTTTTGGAGAGCAATAATCCATCCTTCTATCTATTATCGGCACGGGCTTTGGCTCAAACGGCCCGGGTGCCCTTCCATATGTGGCAATTGGTCTGGTACAACCGTTTTGGCTTGCGGCGTGATGAAAGCCCGGCGGTGACCAATGAGAAGTTCTTGCGTGAATTCCAACGCGCCTGGGGAAGAACGTTGGGCCCTGTACCGCTGTTAGAGGCGGCCCACCTGGTGGGCAGCCTGATTGGGCTTGAGTGGCAGGGCAGCCCTTACATGGCCTCCTTTGCCCAAAATCCACAGGGCCGGGTGGAGCGGGCTTTTGAGCTAACACGCGAGTTGATGAAGCGCATTGCAAGTACGCGCCCGACCATGTTGATGTTAGATGATCTGCAGTGGTCAGATCCGCACAGTCTGGAATTGGTCTTGTCTTTGTTGAACAATTCTGCGGATAACCGCCTGCCATTGCTGATCGTGGCAGGTGTGGCGCCTGAATTTTTGGATCATCCTTGCAAAACTCAAAACTGCAAGCTGTCTGACCTGGGGCAGGTAATCAAACTGGATCCGCTGCCGGCGAACGCCGAAACGGTGATGAATGCTTATCCCAACCTGGCTTCTCTGCCTGATCATGTGCTGGCTCCCCTGGTGAAGTACTCGGGAGGCAACCCGTACTTTTTGGAAGAGATCGTGCGCCTGCTCTTGAAGAGCATTGAACAGGGCGGCGAAGAGTTGTTGTATGAGAAGCTGGCTCAAATGCGGTCCCAACCCCCCGAATCGTTGGTGGCCTTGCTCAAGGCCCGCCTGGCTGATCTGCCGCGCCTGGCGCGGGCTGCGGCGATGCTGGCGGCTGTTTCGGGGCGCGTGTTTTGGGTGGGCGGCATTGAAGCGGCGGTGCGCGCCTTTGTGGGCAAGCATACCGACCTGCACCTGACGGTGCCCTCGGTGCTGGCGGAGCAGTCGGTTCAAGAAGGCCTGCGCTTGCTGGTCAAAGCAGAGCTGGCTTTTCCGCGTGCCAACAGCGAATATTCCAGTGAACAAGAGTATATTTTTAAGCACGATATCTTGCGCGACCTGGCGTATGAATTGATTCCTACCACTTACCGCTTGCAGTACCACCTGGCGGTTGGGCATTGGATGATGAAGCATTCAGACCCTGATTTTCTGGTCATGGCGGCCGATCAATTCGAGGCTGCAGGGTCGACGAATGAGGCTGTGGCGGCTTGCATGCAAGCCAGTGAATTGCTCAAACAGCGTGGCGCGCACCGCGAGGCACAGATGCTGGCCGAAAGAATAGAAAAGCTGCGTGAGCGAGCCGCAAATAAAAAGGCTTAAGATAAAGGGTAGAATCAGGATCTATGGCTGACCAAATCTATGTGATTGGGCATGTAAATCCAGATACCGATTCAGTAGCCTCTGCAATGGGCTATGCCTGGCTGCTGCGAGAGCGCGATGGTACAGATGCGATTGCGGCGCGTGCCGGGGCTACCAACCCGCAAACCACCTGGATCCTGAAGCGCCTGGGGTTGGATGCTCCTTTGCTGCTGACGGATGCCTCGCCGCGTTTTGAGGCCGTCACCCGCCGCCTGGATACAGCCACCCCTGAGAGCCCCCTGCGCGAGGGCTGGGGCATTGCCAGCCGCACGGGAGGCGTTGCCCCCATCGTGAGCGATGACGGCGTGCCCCTGGGGCTGGTCACTGGCCTTAGCCTGTTCAATTACCTGGGCAAGTTGGTTGGCCCTCACCTGCGGCGGCAAGAAATGCGCCTGGCAGAGATCTTGGATACACCCTGCCGCGAAGCCTGTGATACAGAAGTGCCACGCTTCCCGGCTGGATTGCGCATTCGCGATGTCATCAACCGGATCCTGCGCGAAGAACACAATGACTTCTTGGTGGTAGATGAGAAAGGCCTTTACGTGGGCGTGGCCAATCAGCGAGATGTGTTGAACCCGCCGCGCCTGCGCATTGTGATGGTCGATCACAACGAACCGGGCCAGGCCTTGGGCGCAATTGAAGAAGCCGAGCTGGTCGAGATCCTGGATCACCACCGCCTGGGGAATAATTCTACCCATGTGCCGATCCGTTTTACGGTCGATATCGTGGGCAGCACCAGCACCCTGGTATCAGAGCGCATTGAAGATGCCGGCTTGAGCGCCCCACCAGCCCTGGCTGGCGTACTGTTGTCTGGTCTGCTTTCTGACACCCTGATCCTGACCTCACCCACCACCACTGACCGCGACCGGCGGGCAGCCGAACGCCTGGGGCGTTGGGCTTTTGTCCGCAACAGCCCCCTGGCGGGTGAGACCATTCAGGATTATGGCAAACAGGTGATACAGGCTGGGGCGGGATTGGCCACGCGCGATCCGCGCGAGATTGTCAGCTCTGATTTGAAGATCTACGAGGCCGGTGGCTTGCACTTTGCCATTGCCCAGGCTGAGGTGACTGACCTGATGCAGATGGATGAACATTTGGGCACCCTTTCTGATGCGCTGACCGAACTGCGTCAGCAGCGCGGCCTTGACTTTGCCATGCTGATGGTGACCGACGTGGTCGATAATGCCAGCCGTTTGCTAACGGTCAATGCACCGCCCATGCTGGCTGACCTGCCCTACCCCCGCCTGCCCGATAGCACTTTTAGCGCACCGGGCGTGGTCAGCCGTAAAAAGCAGCTCTTGCCGGTGGTGTTGGGATTATTGGAGCATTGAAATGCAGTCAATTTACCGGATAATTGCCGACCTGGAAGCCCGCAATGAGGCTGCCGCCCTGTGCACCATCGTGCGCAGCCGCGGCTCCACGCCCCGCCACACCACCAGCAAGATGCTGGTCTTGCCTGATGGCAGCCTGGTGGGCTCTGTGGGCGGCGGCGAGATCGAAAATCGTGTCATCGCAGAGGCCCGCCAGGCTATGTTGGATGGCCGCCCGCGCCTGTTGGAATATAATATGTCTGACCCGCAGCGCGGCGACCCGGGTATCTGCGGCGGGCAGGTGGAGGTATATGTGGAACCGTTGCAACCCAAACCAACCCTGGTGATCCTTGGGGCCGGGCATGTTGGCAAGGCTGTGGCGCACCTGGCCCATTGGCTGGGCTTTTACGTCGCCGTCAGCGATGACCGGGTGGAGATGTGCAATCCGGAGGCCATCCCCGATGGCGACGCCTTCTACCCCGTGCTGATGGCTGATCTGCCGGCTCATCTAAAGATCACGCCCTGGACTTACCTGGTGCTGACCACCCGCGGCGTGGATGTGGATGTGGCCGGCTTGCCGGCGCTTCTGGATACACCGGCTGCCTACATTGGCCTGATCGGTTCACGGCGGCGCTGGAGCATGACCCGCAAGCAACTGTTGGAAAAGGGTGTCAGCGAGGAAAAACTGGGCCGCGTGCGATCGCCCATCGGCCTGGAGCTGAACGCCGAGACCCCTGAAGAAATCGCCGTCAGTATCCTGGCTGAGGTCATCATGCTGCAGAAAGGCGGCAGCGGCCAGGCCATGGCAGCACAGATGGAGAAGAAAGATGTGGCATGAATATCATAATGTAACCGGTATTGAAGAAGCAGTGCAGATCCTTGCCGAAAAAGGAGCCCGGGCCCGCATTGTGGCCGGTGGAACCGACCTGGTGCTTGAGATGGAGCGCGGCGTGCGGAAAGGGATCGATGTGTTGGTAGATGTCAGCCGTATCCCAGGGCTGGATCAAATTACATTGGATGCAGAGGGGATGATCCATCTGGGGGCTATGGTGACCCATAACCAGTGCGTGGCCTCCCAGTTGATCGTAGAGCATGCCTTCCCCCTGGCCATGGCGGCCTGGCAGGTGGGTGCTCCGCAGATCCGCAATCGCGGCACGGTGGCAGGCAACCTGATCACGGCCTCGCCGGCCAACGATACCATCTCGCCTCTGATGGCTCTTGGGGCGCAGGTGGTGCTGCGCTCGCCGCGCGGCGAGCGGCGCGTGGCACTGGACGCCTTCTATAAAGGCGTGCGGCGCACGGTGATGGAGGCGGATGAGATGCTGGTCGAGATCATCTTACCCGCCTTGCAGCCCAACCAGCGCGGCAATTTTTATAAGCTCGGCTTGCGGCGGGCACAGGCCATCTCATTGGTCAATGCCGCAGCTGTCCTGGCGTTTGATGGCGCACAAATTACCCATGCCGCCATCACCCTGGGGGCTGTGACCCCTAAGATCGTGCATGCGCAAGAAGCAGAAGCTTACCTGGTGGGGCGCAAGCTGGATGAGGAAACCCTGGCCGAGGCTGCCAGGCTGGCAATGTCTGCGGCGCAGCCAATTGACGATGTGCGCAGCTCAAAAGATTACCGCCTGGATATGGTGCGCGTCTGCGTCCAGCGCTGTTTGCAGGTTGTTGCTGGTCAGTGCCAACCTGATTTCCCCTCTGACCCTGTTTTGCTATCCACCGCTGCTCATCCATCGCCGCTTACTACCAACGTGATGCACAACGAAACCCCGCAGACGGCGATCGAGACGCGCATCAACGGCCAGGCTTACCGCTTTACCACGGGTCAGCACAAGACCTTGCTGCACCTGCTGCGTGAAGAGGCCGGGCTGATCGGCACAAAAGAGGGCTGCTCAGAGGGGGAGTGCGGGGCCTGCACGGTTTATATGGATGGCATGGCTGTGATGAGCTGTTTGGTGCCTGCCCCGCGAGCGCATGGGGCAGAGATTATGACCATTGAGGGCCTGGCCCAGGGCGAAGCGCTTCACCCGGTCCAGCAGTCTTTTATCGATGCGGGTGCAGTGCAGTGCGGCTACTGTACGCCGGGCTTTGTCATGTCGGCGGCCAAGCTGCTGCAAGAGTACCCGCACCCTTCGACTGACCAGATCAAATGGGCCATCAGCGGCAACCTGTGCCGTTGTACGGGCTATTATTCGATCGTTTCGGCTATCGAGAAAGCAGCACAGGCGAGCGACTGAGTTCGCCATCATCATTAGAGATGGTGGGCAAAGGCTCACCACAGGAGGTGTGAAATGGGTTTTGGTCCTGGAAGAATGGATAAAGGTCAACGAGAGCGTCCCTGGACGATTCATCCGGTGTGGCGCGGCATTGGCTGTTTTATGATCATCCTGCTTCCGATTATGGCCTGGGTTGGGGCAGATGTGTTTATGAATTCTCGCCTGGTGCCCTTGCCCGGCACCATGTACCAGCCAATGGCGCTTGCGTATTCGGATGATGCAGAGATCTCGTTTGTGAACAATTATGTTGCCCAGGTGAATGGCTTTTTGGGCCGCTTTACCACGGGCCAAATCCTCTTTTCGATTGCATTTTTGTTCGTTGGCTTTGGCCTGATTTCGATCATCTATGCCATTATGTACCGCATGGGTGGGGCGCGGCGTTACGGGCGTTTTGACGCCCCACCAATCAAGAAGCGCGGGCCCACTCGGCGATAGTGGTTTTCTTATGGAGAGAACTGTTCCCAGCACGGCCTCGGAAGAGGTCGCCCTTTACTTGCGCACCTGCTACTCGCTGCTGCGCTCGACGGCTGATGTGCAGATCCGCACATTGGAAGAAGCGCACTCGGGGATGAAGTCGCTGCTGCATCCGGCAGCGCGTGAGCAAGCCCCGGATATGGCGGCGTTGATCTACAGTACGCTGCGCCTGCCGTCCTGTATTCACCAGGTGCAGTTGGTGGTTTTGGGCCAGAGCACCGAGGTTTTCGGGATGCACGGCTTCCCTGCCATTGAGAAGTGGGAGCAGGTCTCTGCCCTGGCCCGCCGCCGCCGTTCGTTTTATGACGGGCAGGATACACTGGCTTGTTTCATCGCCAGCCGCAGTGATATTGAAGATATCATCCCTGTGCTGACGGCGTACCAGATTGAGTGGAACAAGATCCACAACCTGCTGCAGCGTTTTGCGCCCAATCGCATGAATTCTCGCTTTGTTGACATAGAACGGCGGATTGGTGCCCAGCAAGAGCTGGCGGATGCCCTGCAAATATCGCTGGATGACCTGAGCCGCCTGCGCACCATCTGGGGTCGAGACTTTGTGTCTGTGCTAGAGCGCATCGCAGCCGCCCCGCGCCGGCTGCGCGTGCGCCTGTTGAGCGGTTCGTTGAGCTCTTACCGCCGGGCAACTGCCATGTGGTGGGAGCAGATCGAACGCGCCGCCCCCGATCTGCTGCGGCGCCCGGTTTATTTCGTCTCTAGCAATACCCACAGCCTGGCCAACCTGCTGACCGGTCATGCCATCCGCCAGCGTGCGGCCCTGCTGGAATTCTTAGAGAAGCCTGGCAACGAAGATCTGCTGAACGAATGGAACACCATCCAAACCCAGCAAGGGGCTGGCAGCGAGCAAAATTTCCTTTATTATGTTCTCAAGAAATTCCAGGCTGCCCAAGCAGACCAGCCCTGGGTGGCGCAGCAGCGCCAGGCTGAGAAGGATGGCGGCGTCCACCGGGTATCTAGCGAGCACAGTTTTGACCTGGACGCCCAGGTGATTGAGATCGGCCGCCTGCGGCCCGAGAACCTGGATCCGCGCCTGTGCGCCGAAGACCTGGACAGCCTGGCTAAGAGCGATGCGTTGATCTTGAACATCGATTACCCACTGGGCCTTGCGGCCTACAACATCCTCACCGAAGTGGCTGAGCAGGTGGGGAGGGTGCTGGGGGTGTACGTGATGGGCAAGGCGGCCTCGTTGAACGGCGCGGTGGGCGATATCGTCATTCCCAACGTCGTTCACGACGAGCACTCGCAAAACACTTACCTGTTTTCGAATTGTTTTACCGCCTCTAACGTGGCGCCTTACCTGTCGTATGGCACGGTCTTGGATAATCAGAAGGCCGTGACGGTGCGCGGCACCTTTTTGCAGAATACGCATTACATGGATGTGTTTTATCGCGAGGGTTATACTGATATTGAGATGGAAGCGGGCCCGTATCTTTCGGCGGTCCATGAGATGTACCGCCCGGTGCGCCATCCTGTCAATGAGATCGTCAACCTGTACGCCTTGCCCTTTGATCTGGGGATCATCCATTACGTCTCAGATACACCCTTGAGCAAGGGGCGTAACCTGGGGGCGGGCAGCTTGTCGTACTATGGCATGGATTCTACCTATGCGGCATCAGTAGCGGTGCTGCGGCGCATCTTGGTTAAGGAACAGGAGCGATTGCAGAACTGCTAGCGCGCTACCGGCCCGCATAGCAGCCTGGAATGAGGATGAAACACCATGCAAAACAAAAGTTCGAAAACAGGAATCCCGTGTGAAACTTGCCCGATGCGCCAAAAGGCAGAGGCAAACCCAAAGACTTTCTTCGCTCGGCTGTGGAAATGGCACACCGGCTGGTGCCCAGGTTGGAAGGCCTACCAGGCCTACCTGGCGCAAAAAGCGCAAGATACAGCGCCCCAACCGTGATTTAATTCACCGGGTATGCTGGCGCAGGCCGTGGGGGTAATGGTTTTTCAACTGGCCTTTGACACAGCGGCCCCAACCAAGCGGAAATCCATCGATCATCACCAGTGTCCACCCATCGGGGGCCGGGCTGGAGAAGGTTTCACCGCGCAAATAGGCTGCGGCAGAGCCTCCTCGGCTTGAGATGGCGTGTGTGTGCCGGGCATCTGCGGCAGAGAGCCCCAATGCCAGGGCGTGGGAGGGCTCGAAGCGCTCTTTTTTGAGCGTGCCCAGCCACCAACCCGGGTGAAGCACTTTCAAGGGGCGGCCTGTTTGCTTCTCAAGGTCGGGAAGGGCCTCCGGCAATAAGTAGAGGTAAGTGCCCACAACCGCCAGGCGGCCTGATGCGGCCAGAGAGGTCATGTCGCCATCCAGGGTATGTGCGCAAAATGACTCGACCAGTTGGCGAATGGGCCTGGAGAGGCGCGCCGCGCTGATGGCTGATGCGGCTGGCTGGGCGGCGGCATGCGGGTCCTTTTGCAGCAAGGCGATGAAATGCCCTTCGCCATCCAGGTGGTGAGGCCAAAGGCGGGCTGCCTGCGCCAGCGGTAGTTGCGCATAGTCGTCAGTCCATTCGGGGTGGGCCGGGGCAAATGCGCCGCCCTCAACCTGGATGGGGAGCAGGCTGAATTCGGGGTGGGCGCTCAAAAAACGGCCGATGACGGCCTCGTCCTCCTCGGGCGCAAAGGTGCAGGTGGTATAAGCCAGCCGTCCGCCGGGGCGCAGCAGGCGGGCAGCCTGCTCTAAGATGGCTGATTGGCGGGCAGCGCAGGCGGCGGGCATTTCGGGCTGCCACTCGCGGCGGGCTGCCTCGCTTTTGCGGAACATGCCCTCGCCTGAGCAGGGAGCATCCACCAGCACCCGGTCGAAAAACGCGCCAAAGTATTCGGCCAGGCGGGCGGGGGTTTCGTTGGTGATGGCTGCAATCTGCACCCCGCAGCGTTCCAGGTTTTCTGCCAGGTCCCAGGCGCGCTGGGGGTGGATCTCATTGGCTACCAGCAGCCCCTGGTTTTGCATCAGGGCTGCCAGGTGGGTCGATTTGCCACCCGGTGCGGCTGAGAGATCGAGCACTTTCTCGCCTGGCCTGGGCGCCAGCACCTCGGCGGCGGCCATCGCAGAGGGGTCTTGCAGGTAATATAAGCCGGCGGCGTGGTAGGGATGTTTACCAGGAGAGCAGGTGCCCAGGTCATTGCCATCAGTGGGCGGGGCTTGCGCCGCCCCCGGCATGATCAAGAAGCCGGATGGGCACCAGGCCAGTTCCTTCAGCGCGCAGGGTGAGATGGCCCGGAATTGGGCCGCAGAAAGCTTGATGGTGTTCACGCGCAGGCCGCTGGTGGGCGGCTGTTCATAACTGGCGAGAAAGCCCGGGTATTCATCGCCCAGCAGACGCTGCATGCGGGCCAAGAAGTGGGGATGCAGAGAGAAGGGCATGCCGTGTGCCAGGTCACCCAATTAGGAAGCTCATAGGATGCGCCGTCCTACAACGTCATAGGCTTCGATCTCGGCTTTGGCAGATGGGCTGGCGGAGTATTCGTCGGCAAAAAGGGTCCAGATCATCATCTCGCGCGGGCGGCCCTGGTGATCGGTGGTGCGGGCGTGTAGGGTGGCCTCGTGGCGGTAGCCCAGCTTGCGCGACACCGCAGCAGATGCCTGGTTGAGCACATCGCAGTGGATCTCAACCCGTCTGACGTGATCGATCTCAAAAGCCACTTTGGTCAGGGCCGCCGAGAGCTCGGTTGCCAACCCCTGGTTGGCATGGCCCTGGTCGATCCAGTAGCCGATCTCGCGCGTGTCTATGCCCTGGCGAGTGTGAAGGCCGGTGCTCCCCAGTATGTTTTTTCCATCCCGGCTGAAAACCCCATAGACAAAATCTTGCCCCAGGTCAAAATTGCCACGCCAGCGGCGCAGCATCCCGATCCGTTCTTCGAGTGGGCGTGGTTCGTCGGCGGCAAAGTTCAGCCAGGGCAATAGGTGGGTGATGTTGGCCTCGATGACTGCGCCGAGCTGGGCGGCATCGGTAGGCTGCCAGCAGCGCAGCAGCAGGCGGTGGGTAAAGATCTGGTAGGCTGGGCCTGGGATTTGTTCTGTCATCTGATCACCTCTGCCTCAATTCTTCTACGATCGCTTCCAGCAGATCCAGCAGTTCGACATCGCTCATTTCTTCCAGGTTGACCTGGCTTTCTTGTGCGGTGCTCTCTTGCCCTTGGCGCTGTGTATTCAAGGTCAGCTCGCCTCTCAGCCAGGCATTCACCTCCTCCACCGAATACACATCTTGCAGCACATCGCGGTTCTCAGCATTGATGATGACGTAAAAGCGCGTGCGCGTCGGCGGGTCGATTGCCACGAAACCGGTGAAATACAACACTACACGGCCATTTTCCAGGCGCGGGGCGGGCAAAAGCTCGATCACATCCGTATCGCCGCTGCGTACTTCTGTCTCGCCCTGGCTCACGCGCAGCCAGTTTACATCTGCCGGGTGGTTGGGTGCGGCCTTGATCTCGGTTGCCAGGGCATCCACCCCCTGGTAAGCCTGGTCGCCTGGCAGTTCCCAAACGAGCACCGGGCCATTGATATCGTTTGAAGCCTCCATCATGATCCCTTTGAGGCTGTCTTTGTTCAGGGGTCCAAAGGGTGTATACCACATCATGCCATCCGTTGAAACCAGGTGGTAGGGAGCGCTGTTCTCTTCGTTGATCGAGCTGCGCTGTACCTCCACCCGCCCCTGGCGAGTGAACAAGCCTGCCCAGATCCCGTTGCGCCATCCATAAGCCTCAGTCTTTTGGGCTGCCAGCCATTCTGGTTCGATCTGCACCCCTTCCAGGCGCGGGTCGGCCTCTGCTTGCTCGGGGGTCAGCCATTCGGCGCTCCCATCCGAGTGGATCAACCCAATCTCTGCCACGTAGGGCACGCGTGCCAGCCCGGCGCGCTTGAGCAGGCTGATCATGGCCATGTAGCCGCCCTGCCCATCCTGCACATACAGTACCTCATGGAACTCGACGAAGGGGTCATGCTGGCGCACGAAAAACTCGGCCGAATTCCACAGCAGGCCGTTCTCTGCAAAGGGCATTTCTTGCCGCACGATCTGGACTTTATCTACCCCTGCCGGGTCGTATAAGAAGAAACCTTGCGACGGGTAGATCAACGAATTCAGCAAACCAACCGGCCCAAACTCTGCCACCCAATGCCCATTGACGTAATCCAGGTCTCCAGGCACAAAACGCGTGTCGGGGTTTTGATTTTTGAAGTTCTCGCGCGCCTCGGCGTATGAGACGGCCCGGCTCTCTACCAGCGGCACCAGCTCTGTTACCGGTTGGTAAACGGTGCGCTCATACAACCCTTGCAGCATAATGGGCCCAGAAACGATGGCCCACAAGATCCAGATTGGGAACAGCACCATTGCCAATAGAGAAATCGCCGCCTTGGCTTGCAATTTCAGGCGCGTGACCAAGGCGATGCCCCCCCCCAGCATGAGTAAGACCAACAACCAGCCAATTGGGTTGCTGTAGATGCTGTATAAAATCGACCCCATGGGCCACAAGCCCGGCAAAAACACTGCCCAAATCAGCAGTGCCAAAGCCAGGATGCCCAAGATCACCAGGCAACCTTTCGCATCTAAGGTTGATGAATAACTTTTTACTAATTTCTTCTGCGGTTTTCGAACCATCACGTCCTCCTTCTTGTACGATCAGAGCACAGAGTTCATTGATCATGATTATACCCTCAGTCTTAGATCCTTTTGGTTGGGCCATTCTTTTGGAATCGCCAGGCGGGCGACGGTCGAAATAAGACTGGGGCTGTCTCAAGCATTCCCTTGAGACAGCCCCAAAGTGGTGGCAAAGCAAGTTTTAACCGGGCAGGCCGGCCTTTCAGAGCTTTGTTGATTGCTTGGGTGAAAAGTGCCTTCTTTATCCTTGTGCGGCCTGGTCAGCAATCGCCAGGGCTTTATCCAAGATGGCGAAGCCCTCGGCAAGCTGCTCTTCGGTGATGATCAGCGGCGGGATGATGAGCACGGTGTGCCAGTGGGTGTAGACAAAGAGGCCATTCTCGAGCATCTGCTTGCGCAGGGCGTTCATGGCAGGGCTGGAGCTGTTCCAGGGGGTCAACGGTTGGCGCGTGCGGCGGTCTTTGACCAGCTCGATGATGCCGAAGAGGCCGATATTGCGCACCTCGCCAACCGATGGATGCTGTTCGCCCAGGTCGTTGAGCAGGCGGTGCAGCACAGGGCCCATGGCCGCGGCATGTTCCACGATCTGTTCATCGCGCATCACCTGGATGTTGGCAATGGCCGCGGCGAGCGAAATGGGGTGGGCGGTGTAGGTCAGGCCGCCCTGGTAGATGGTATCTTTGTACGCATCGGCGATCTCGGGCTTCATGCCCACCGCACCCAGGGGAGCGTAAGCTGATGTAAGGCCCTTAGCCATCGTCATCAGGTCGGGGGTCACATTCCAGTGATCCACGGCAAACCATTTGCCGGTGCGGCCAAACCCGCTCATCACCTCATCGGCGATCATCAAGATGCCGTACTTGTCGCACAGGGCGCGCACGCCTTGCATATAACCTGCCGGGGGGATGATGATGCCGTTGGTGCCGGTGACCGATTCCATCAAGATGGCGGCGATGGTTTCGGGGCCTTCGTATTGGATGATCTCCTCCAGGTGGTTGAGATAATCCTGGGTGAATTCAGCCTCAGGAATATCAGGGTTGTTGCGGTGGAAGGTCGAGCGGTAGCGGTAGGGATCGAGAAAATGCACCACGCCGGGCATCAGGGTGGGTTCCCAGGGCCAACGACGCGGGTCGCCGGTGAGGGCCATGGCGCCGGCGCTGGCGCCGTGGTAAGAGCGGTAGCGGGTGAGGATCTTATGTTTGCCGGTGTAGCCGCGCGCCAGCTTAACAGCGTTCTCATTGGCGTCAGCGCCGCCCAGGGTGAACATGAACTTGCTCACCCCCGGTGGGGTGATCTCGTCCAGCAGCTTGCCCAGCTCAGCGCGTGGGCGGGTTGCCATGCCTGGGGCGGCGTAGGGCAGGGCGCGGGCCTGGGCCACAATGGCATCGATCACACGCTGGTTGCCGTGACCGATATTGACGCACATGGTCATTGAGTTGAAATCCAGGTAGCGCTTGCCGGCGGTATCCCAAAAATAGACGCCCTCGGCGCGCGTGACTGGGATGGGTGCAACCTTGCCCTGGGCCGACCAGGTCCAGAAGGTATGTTCGAGCGAGAGAGGTAAGATTTCGGAATCGGGAATAGTAGTCATACCTGCAAGTGTAAAATGGGTAGTGAGGCTGTGTCAAGTGCAATAAGTGCGCCTGGAGATGTGTCAAGTGTCATAAAAGGGGCTAATAGTGATATACTTAAAACCGGAAAGCAACAATCTTTAACTTAGGAGGCAAAAATGGCACAGAGTTTTCAACTGACAGTCAAGACCGGCCCGAATCCGGGGAAGATCTATGACTTGGTTAAAGAAGAGGTTGTGGTTGGCCGCGACCTGGGCAACGATATTGTGATCAGCGACGCCGACATCTCTCGCCGGCATGCTCACTTTGTTCTGCAAGGTGACGTATATCTGTTAGAAGATTTGGGCTCTACCAACGGCACTTATGTTAACGGAGAGCGCCTGACTGGCCCTCAGTTGTTGATGGGCGGCGAGACGATCATGTTTGGCTCGACGGTTGAGCTGACCTTCAGCCCGGTTGGCTTTGACGTAGCCGCCACGATGATCGCACCGCCGCATGCGGCAGCCCCCGCCGAGCCGGTGGTTGTGGCCCCGGCCCAGGTGGAACCGGCTGTCGTTGAGCCGGCTGAAGTGGCTCCGGTCATCCTTGAATCGGTGCCGGTGATCAATGTGCTGGCTGATGAGCCTGCCCTGGAACCTGCTGTAGAGGCGATCCCCGAACCCCCGGCAGCACCGGTGGTTGAGCCAGAGCCTGTGATTGAGATCCCCCCCTACAATGCTCCTGAGCCGGCCTACAGTGCTCCCGAGCCCGTCTACAGCACTCCTGAGCCGGTCATCTCTGAAGTCTCCGTGGAAACAGAGCCCCCGCAGAAGAGCAAGAAGGGCCTGTGGATTGGCATTGGAATTGGGTGCTTTGTGTTGGCTTGCTTGTGCATTGTGGGTACGGTAGCTGTGATCTTGTGGCAGTCAGGGGCCTTCGGCTAAACCTGAGTTTTATTCGTACCATATTAATCCAATCGACAAGGATGAAATAGGGCTGGTGATATTGAATATCACCGGTAGCCTGTTTCACCCTTGTTTTGGCTAAGGAAGGATTTCTTGTCTACCCCAGCACGTCCTTTTGATTTTCAGCAGACTTTGGTCCCCAACCGCTTGCTAGGGCTATGGCGGATGATGAGCGGCTATCGCTGGCATTATTTGGGGGCAACTGCCAGCCTGGCTGTTTCGGCTACCGCCAAGACCACGACCTATCTGCTGTTGAGCTATTTCATCGATACAGTATTGGGGGAAGGGCAGTATTTGATTCCGGGCAACCTGAGGTCCACCCTGGTGTTGGTGGCCTTGGGTTTCTTGGGCCTGGCAGCCATCGAAGGTACCTTTAGTTTTCTGTCGGGCAGGCTGGCCTCTTACACAGCCGAAAACATCACCCGCCGTTTGCGGAATTACCTTTTCGACCACATTCAGCGCCTGTATTTCCGTTACCATAAGAAAACCCCCACCGGTGATCTGATCGAGCGTTGTACATCTGATGTGGATGCGCTGCGGCGTTTCTTCAGCGACCAGGCAATTGGTATGGGGCGGGTAATCCTGCTCTTTACGATCAACTTTGCAGCCATCTTCAAATTGAGTTGGAAGCTGGCACTGCTTTCAATTGTGGCGATGCCGATCATTATCCTGACCTCGGCCTGGTTCTTTAAGCGCCTTACCAAGGTATACGAGGCGTATCAAGAGCAAGAGGCCATCCTTTCAACCACCCTGCAAGAGAACCTGACCGGGGTGCGGGTGGTCAAGGCCTTTGCCCGCCAGGAATATGAGCGTAAGAAATTTGAAAAGGATAATTGGGAGAAGTTTGTGCGCGGCCGGCGACTGACGCGCATGCACTCGCTTTTCTGGCCGATCTCAGATATTGTGTGCGGCTTTCAGTTGTTGGGGGGCTTCCTTGCGGCGGCCCTGATGGCCATCAACGGCGAGATCACCGTGGGCACTTACATGGCCTACAGCGGCCTGGTGGGTTGGCTGATCTGGCCCATGCGCAACCTGGGACGCCTGATTGTGCAAACCTCCACTGGCCTGGTCTCGTTTGGGCGCGTGCGCGAGATCATCAAACAGCCGCGCGAAGCCCTGACTGTGGGCCGCTACCAGCCCGAGAAACCGGTGCAGGGTGAGATCGTTTTTGACCAGGTTGGATTTTCTTACGAGGATGACAACGAACTGATCTTGCAGGATATCAGTTTTACCTGCCAGCCGGGGCAGGTGGTGGCGCTGTTGGGCTCCACCGGCTCTGGCAAGACCAGCCTGATCAACCTGCTGCCGCGGTTTTATGATTACACCAGCGGCAGCATCAAGCTGGATGGGGTAGAGTTGAAAGATTATGCCCCTGAGTTCTTACGCAGCCAGATCGGCACGGTGGAACAAGAGCCCTTCTTGTTTTCGCGAACGATTGGCGAGAATATCGCTTACGGCGTGGGGCGAGATGTGCCGCATACCGAAATCGAACAGGCGGCGCAGATGGCTGCCGTCCACGATGTCATCCTGACCTTCCCGCAGGGATACGAGACCATGGTCGGTGAGAAGGGCGTTACCCTTTCGGGCGGGCAGAAGCAGCGCGTGACGATTGCCCGCACCCTGCTCAAAGATCCGCGCATCCTGATCTTGGATGACTCGACCTCCTCGGTGGATACTGAGACAGAAGCTTTCATCCGCGATGCACTGCGCTGCCTGAACGTGGGCCGGACGACCTTTATCATCGCCCACCGCATCCAAAGTGTGATGAATGCCGATCTGATCGTGGTGTTAGATAAGGGCCGTATCGTCCAGAAGGGCACGCATGCTGAGCTGTTGGCTCAAGAAGGCATGTACCGGCAGATCTATGATCTGCAGACGCGCATTGATGAAGAAGTTGAAAAAGAAGTGGCGGGCGCAGCAGCCCGTTAAGGAAATGAACTGTGGCAGATATTGATCTCGAAGAGGATGATTATACCGGTAAGGTGACCGGCACGACTTTGCGCCGGATCATTGGTTTGGCGCGCCCACATTGGCGTTGGGTGGCAGGATTTTGGGGCATGATTGCCTTGACGTCTGTCTTGGACGCCTTTTTTACTTACCTGAACAAGAACATTGTAGACCAGGGCATCGTGGCTGGCGATACCCAGGCCCTGACGCGCCTGGTGATGATCTATGCGGGCCTGCAGGTTGTGCAAGCGATCTGTGTGTTTTCGTTCATCTATATGTCGGGGGTGCTGGGCGAGCGCATCCAGTACGACCTGCGGCGGGGTATGTTCAGCCACCTGCAAGACCTGTCGCTCTCTTATTACAGCCAAACCTCGGTCGGACGTTTGATGGCCCGGGTGACTTCGGATACCGTGCGCATCGCTGATCTGGTGACCTGGGGCCTGATTGACAGCACCTGGGCGGTGATGAACATCAGCACCTCCACCATCTTCATGTTGTTGATCAACTGGCGGTTGGCTTTGATCGTGCTGGCGATTGTGCCGGTGCTGGTGGTGATTGCGGTGCAGTTCCGCAAGCGCATCCTGGTGGAGTTCCGTAATGCCCGCAAGGTCAACTCGAAGATCACCGGTGCTTATAACGAAAACATTACCGGGGTGCGGGTGGTCAAGGCCTTGGGCCGTGAGGCCGAGAACCTGAAAGAATTCGACCAGTTGACCGGGGCCATGTACCGATCCAGCTACCGGGCGGCCTGGCTTTCGGCGCTGTTCTTGCCCACGGTGCAGATCATCGCCGCGTTGGCGCTGGGGCTGATCATTGGCTACGGCGGCATGCAAGCCCAGGTGGGGTTGATCACCGTGGGCGGCATCCAGGCCTTTGTTTCATACCTGACCTTTATGTTGTGGCCGATACAAGACCTGGCACGCGTGTACGCTGAAATGCAGCACTCGATTGCCTCGGCTGAACGCATCTTCACTTTGCTGGATTCGAAGCCTGAGGTCAGCGACCAGGCTGGTGCTGTTGACCCGGGCACGCTGCGCGGCGAGATTGAATTCGATCATGTCGATTTCTATTATGAAGATGGCAAACCGGTGTTGAGCGATTTTTCGCTCAAGGTCAGGCCAGGCGAGATGATTGCCCTGGTGGGGCCGACCGGAGGCGGCAAGAGCACGATTGTCAATCTTCTCTGCCGTTTCTATGAGCCCAAGCGCGGTGTGGTGCGCTTGAACGGGCGCGATTACACCGAGTTTACCCTGCACGGCATCCAATCGCGCATCGGGGTGGTTTTGCAAACGCCGCACCTGTTCTCGGGGACGATCCGCGAGAACATCCGCTATGGGCGACTGGACGCATCTGACGCGGATGTGGAAGATGCCGCCAGGCTGGCGGGCGCACACGACTTCATCGTGCGCTTCGAAAAAGGGTATGATGAACAGGTTGGGGAGGGTGGGGGGATGCTCTCGGTGGGGCAAAAACAGCTCATCAGCCTGGCGCGGGCCGTGCTGGCAAAGCCTGAATTGTTCATTATGGATGAGGCCACCAGTTCGGTGGATACACTGACCGAGGCCCTGATCCAGCGCGGCATGGATAACCTGATGCAGGACCGCACCAGTTTTATCATTGCCCACCGCCTTTCGACCATCAAGCGCGCCGACCGCATCTTGGTGATTGAAGATGGACGCATTGCAGAGATGGGCACTCATGCTGAGCTGCTTCGCCTGCGTGGGAAGTATTACCGCTTGTATACCCAACAGTTCCGCCACCAGCTCGAACAGGCTTATAATTTATTGGACCCGGCAACTCAGCCAAGTACTACCTCTTGAGGAGTTAAGCGTATGTCAATTGTTGGTCAATCTGTCACGCGGGTGGATGCTCGCAGCAAAGTATTGGGCCAGGCTCTCTATCCTGGCGATATCAACCTGCCCAACCAGGCTTACATGAAGATCCTGTTTGCCAACCGGCCGCATGCCATTGTGCGCGCGATCGATACCACCCAGGCCGAAGCCCTGCCGGGTGTGCTGGCGGTGTTCACAGCCAAGGATGTGCCAGTCAACGAATATGGCCTGGGTGTGGCAGATCAACCGGTGCTGTGCGGCCCTGGTTCCAGCATCCCCTATGCTGACCGGGTGCGTTTTGTGGGTGACCAGGTGGCTTTGGTGGTGGCAGAGAGCGAAGAGATTGCCGCCCAGGCGCGTGACCTGATTTTGGTGGACTATGAAGATCTGCCGGTGGTGACGGATATGCTTGAGGCGATGAAGCCAGGAGCCCCGCGCCTGCACCCTGGCAGAGAAGGGGTTGACCGGCCGGATTCGAACGTCTTCACCCATTTTCGCATCCGTAAGGGGGATGTGGAAGCCGCTTTCGCGCAAGCAGATGTGATCGTCGAAGGTGAATATCGCACGCCAGCTCAAGAGCATGCCTATTTGCAGCCTGAAGCCGGGGTGGCTTACATGGACGAAGATGGACGGGTAACCGTCCAGGTGGCAGGGCAGTGGGCGCACGAAGACCGCGAGCAGATCGCACATTCCCTGGGGCTGCCAGAAGAGCAGGTGCGCGTGATCTACCCTGCCATTGGGGGGGCGTTTGGCGGGCGCGAAGACATGTCGGTGCAGATCGTGCTGGCATTGGCGGCCTGGCGGCTGAGCCAGCGCGGCATCCATCGCCCGGTGAAGATCATCTGGAGCCGTGAAGAGTCGATCATTGGGCATCATAAACGCCATCCTTACATCTTGCGGACGCGCTGGGGTGCGAGGCGCGATGGCAAGCTTTTGGCGGCGGACGTGGAAGTGATTGCCGATGGCGGCGCGTATGTGTACACCTCGCCTAAGGTCTTGGGCAATGCCACCCTGATGTGCACCGGCCCATACGAGATCCCCAATGTGAAGGTTGACTCGTACGCCGTGTATACCAATAATCTGCCCAATGGGGCTTTCCGCGGCTTTGGCGGCCCGCAGGGCGCCTTTGAAGCAGAAATGCAAATGAGCCGCCTGGCTGAAGCCCTGGGCATGGACCCGGTTGAGCTGCGCCGGCGCAATCTGCTGGACGAAGGCTCTCTGCTCTCAGTGGGCACGCCCCTGCCCAAGGGTGTCTCAATCCGGCAGGTGGTAGACCAATGCGCTCTAAAACAAGAAGAACGGCTGCAAGCCCTGGCGGCTGCGCCTGCCCGCCCGCCACGCTTGCGCGGCCACGGTTTTGCCTGCGCCTTCAAGAATGTCGGTTTTTCTTTCGGTGCGCCAGAGCAGTGCACGGCCACGGTGGCCCTGCACGGCCGCGCTGAGATCGAGCGGGCCGTGCTGTATCACGCCGGGGCCGAGGTGGGCCAGGGCACGCACACGGTGATGGCCCAGATGGCTGCCGAAACTCTGGGGCTGCCCCTCGATAAGGTGGAGTTGGTCGTCTCTGACACAGCCACCACGCAAAATTCGGGCAGTGTTTCGGCCTCGCGTATGACCTTCATGGCGGGCAATTCGATCAAAGGCGCCTGTGAGCAGGCTTTGGCCAAGTGGCGTGCCGAAGAACGCCCGGCAGTTGCCACGTACCAGTACCGCCCGCCGCGCACCACTCCTTACGATCCTCAAACGGGCAAGGCGGAGCCGAATTTTGCCTATGGCTATGTAGCCCAGGCTGTTACGGTGGAAGTGGATACCGAAACGGGGCACGTGTACATCGTTGAGGTGGTCTCGGCCGATGATGTGGGCAAGGCGGTCAACCCGCAGAACGTACAAGGGCAGATTGAAGGCGCAGTTGTTCAGGCGGCCGGGTATGCTGTGCTGGAGAACTTTGTTCAGCAAGATGGGTATGTCAAAACCTCCACCCTGTCTACCTACCTCATCCCCACTGTGCTGGACGTGCCCGATGCGGTGCATTCTTTGATCCTCGAATATGCCGACCCGATTGGGCCCTATGGGGCGCGCGGCATGGGCGAGATGCCTTTCTTGCCACTGGTGCCAGCCGTGATGGCAGCTTTGCACGATGCCACCGGGGTGTGGTTCTATGAGTTTCCGTTGACCCCCGAGCGGGTGCTGCGCGGGCTGGGAAAGCTGGGTAAGGCATGATCGTCTTGCTGCGCGGCGGCGGTGACCTGGCGAGCGGGGTGGCCCTACGGCTGCACCGTGCCGGTTTGCGCGTGGCCATCACCGAGCTGCCCATGCCCCTGGCTGTGCGCCGGACGGTAAGCTTTGGCGATGCAGTCTACCAGGGCGAGACCGTGATCGAAGGGGTGACTGCCCGGCGCGTGGCCGAGGTGGAGGATACGCTCAAGGTCTTGCAGGTTTTCTCCAAAGGGGCCATCCCTGTGCTGATAGACCCAGATGGTAAATCGGCCCAATCGCTGCACCCCAGCGTGATCGTGGATGCGCTCATGCTTAAACGTGCGCCTGAGCCACTGCGCCATAATGCCCGGCTGTTCATCGGGCTGGGGCCAGGCTTTGTGGCAGGCGATAACTGCCACGCGGCCATTGAAACCCAGCGCGGCCATAACCTGGGGCGTGTTTTGTGGCAGGGCGCCCCTGCCCCCGACAGCGGCACGCCCGGCGCAGTGGGCGTGCATCATGGTGAGCGTGTGCTGCGTGCCCCGGCTGATGGAACCCTGGCCTTGCATGTTCAGATTGGCGACCTGGTGGAAGCGGGCCAACTGTTGGCAGAAGTGGGCGGGCAGCCGGTGCAGTCGCCCTTTGCCGGGCTGGTGCGCGGGTTGATCCACCCAGACGTGCCGGTGACGAGAAATATGAAGATAGGAGACGTGGATCCGCGCCTTGATCCGGCGCTGTGCAGGTTGGTTTCAGATAAGGCCCTGGCGGTGGGCGGGGGCGTGTTAGAGGCCATTCTGGCGCGCCCTGAACTGCGTCAGAATTTTTGGAGTTAATGTGGATTTGCGGCGCGCCTTGCGAGTAGGGCCTAAAGCCCGCCTGGCTTTGGTTGGCGCGGGCGGCAAGACGACGACGCTTTTTGAATTGGGGCAGGCCCTGGTTGCCTCAGGCCAGGCCCAAACGGCCCTGCTGACCACCACCACGCACCTGGGGGCCTGGCAGGTGCAGGATGCCGATCATCATATGGCGCTCGAGAATTCGGCCCAGGTGGACGCACTGGGCGCAGACCTGCCTGTTGGTGTGCTGGTCTGCACAGGAGCGGTTGAAGCGGGGGACGATGCCGACCGGCTGCCTGGCCTGGCACCGCAGGTTCTGGATGCCTTGCGGCAACTGGCGGATGGGCGCGGCCTTCCCCTGCTGGTGGAGGCAGATGGTGCGCGCATGCGCCCTCTCAAAGCGCCTGCCGCACACGAACCGGTCATCCCGCCCTGGGTAGAGCAGGTGGTGGTTGTGGCAGGCTTAAGCGGCCTTGGGCAGCCGCTATCGGTTGAAACAGTTCATCACCCTGAGTTGTTTGCCGCCTTATCTGGCCTGGCAGAAGGTTCATTGATCACCCCCCAGGCGCTGGCGGCGGTGCTGATGCACCGGC
>JAKQIM010000031.1 GCA_029557965.1 Chloroflexota bacterium
CCAGGTGGTGCTGCCGGGCAGGCCCAAAGCAGTCATCACACCCAAAGCTTCCTGGCGACCAACTTCCACATTGTCGAACGACAGGTATGCCGCAATGCTCTGCGTCTTGATCAGGCGGTCGTAAGCAATCACCACCACACCAGCCGCCGCAGCCTTATCCACAGAGGTGACCACAGCCTCGCCGTCCTCAGCGATGATGATCAGGCCCTTCACGCCTTGAGCCACCATGTTGTCGATCTGGTCGTTCTGCAGCTTCACATCGTGGTTGGCTTCTTGCACCAGCACCTCGTAGCCCTTGGCTTCGAGCAGCTCGGTCAGCAGGTCGGCTTCTGGCTTCCAACGCTCGGTCGCAAAGTCAGAGAACGACAGGCCAATCTTGATTGCTTCAGTACCAGCAGCAGGCTCAGCAGGCTCAGCAGGCTCAGCAGGAACAGCCGTGGCGGCCGGCTCGGCAGGCGCCTGCGTGGTCGTGGCCGGTGAGCAAGCGCCAAGGCTCGACGCAATCATCACCACAACCAGGGCAAGCATCAATACACGCATCAATTTACTCTTCATCTCATCTTTCTCCATATAAATTCGATTAGGGTGGATACAATGGTTAAAACTTGGTTAGCGTTTAAGTGAATGTCTCTATCCAGGTGCGACCTCCTTTTCGGTACACAAACTCTTACATGAACAAGTTACACGAATTGTCAGCGCTTAGCGCCCAAACCTTTCAGTTACATCAACGCAGGCTCACGCAGCACATCATCCAGCACCAGTGCAATCGCGCCCATGATACAGGCATCTGAGCCGTGCTCCGATGGAATGATCCTGAGATGCTCGCGCCCCGGAGCCAATGTGTTTGCCGTCACCACGCGTTCCACATCCTTCAACAGCAAAGAGCTGGCCCGGTTAAGCGCGCCGCCTAATACGATCACTTCAACATTAAAAAGGTTCACCAGGTTCGCAATACCAATTCCCAAGTAGAAGCTCACTTCGCCCAGCGCATCGATCGCAATTTGATCGCCTGCCTGTGCAGCCTGAACAACATCGTCAAAGACGATATTTTTAAGGTCACCCTTTGCAATATTGTGCAAGATCGAGGATTTTGCCCCCAAAGATAACAAAAGCCGCACCCGCTGTTCAACGGCTCGCGGCCCCACAAACGTTTCCCAACACCCCCGTTTTCCACAGCCGCACGGCTCACCATTAATGTCGATCGTCATGTGGCCTGCCTCGCCGGCATATCCAAACATGCCCCTGAAAAGCTTCCCCCCCATCACAATTCCGCTTCCCAGCCCAATGCCCGAGCTGAGATAGATGAAATTCTTCACATGCCGCACCGCGCCGAAATAGTACTCGCCCAAAGCGCCCGCATTGGCCTCGTTCTCAACATAGATTGGGCAGTCAAAATGTTCGGCCAAAACATCCTTGATCGCCACGTCCACCCAGTGCAGGTTGGGGGCCAGGCGCAGCAAACCGCTCTCCACATCCACCAGCCCCGGCACGCCCACCCCGATTCCCAACAGGTGGCAGTTATGCGCCTGGATGAACTCCCAGGCCTCCTTAGCCGCCTGCAAAACCTGCGCCATGATCACATCCTGGCCAACATCAGGCACCAAAGCCTGCTTATAACGCCACAAAGCATTGGCAGCGAAATCGGTCAGCAAGAGCTCGATATAATCTACATTGATCTCAATCCCCAGTGCAGCCCCCCCCTCAGGGTTGATCTCTAACAATCGCCCCGGGCGCCCCGTGGCCGATTGGATCAGATCCGTCTCACGCACCAGGTTTTCTTGAATTAATTCGCTAATGATGTGGGAAACCGTGCTCGGATTTAACCCCGTCTCGGCTGCCAGGCGGGCCCTTGAAAGCGTCTTGTGTGTGCGGAAAAACCCCAGAATAATCGTCCGGTTCATTTTCCGTACCCAAACCTGATCCGCCGTATTGAGCTTCGCAGAAGACATGAACACCTCAAGGCAACCAGCGAGTTAGTTTATCGATGCAATAAACTAACTGTTAGTTTAACGAGCTTTAACTCTCCTGTCAAGTAACTCTAATATTTCATCCTACCCTTCCTTGTCCAGCCCAACAAATTCATGCCATCACCCCCTCCAGACGGGATATAATAAAGACTTAGATCCGATTTTCGACACACAAAGAGGCTACTAGACCCAATGACCACCCCCCTCATCCAAACTCAAAACCTCACCAAAAGCTACGGCGATAAGCTCGCCGTCAATAACGTCACCTTCGAAGTGCACCCCGGCGAAGTCTTCGGCTTCCTTGGCCCCAACGGCGCCGGGAAGACGACGACGATCAAGATGATCGTCGGCCTGCTCCAGCCCAGCAGCGGCCTGGTCAAAGTCGCCGGCTACGATATCAATTCCCAATCCTTGCTGGCCAAGGCCTCCAGCGGTTACGTCCCCGACACCCCCAACCTCTACGCCAAGCTCAGCGGGCGCGAGCTGCTGCGCTTTGTCGGCAGCCTCTATAGCATGCAACGCGCCCAGGCCGAGCGCCGCGCCGACGAACTGCTGCGCATGTTCGACCTGGCTGCCGCCGCCGACGACACCATCGATTCTTACAGCCACGGCATGCAGCAGAAGACCGCCCTGGCTGCTGCCCTGATGCACGACCCCAAGGTGCTGGTGCTCGACGAGCCCACCGTGGGCCTCGACCCCAAATCTGCCCGCCTGATCAAAGATATCCTGCGCCAGATGGCCGACCGCGGCGCCGCCGTCTTCCTCTCTACCCACATCCTCGAGATCGCCGAGCGCATGTGCGACCGCATCGGCATCATCAACAAGGGCCAACTGGTTGCCGTGGGCACCATGCAAGAGCTGCGCGCCCTGGGCCAGAACGCCGCTGATCAGACCGGCGCCGCCAGCCAGACCGGCGCCGCCAGCCTGGAAGATATCTTCCTCGATCTCACCGGCGGGGCCGAAGAAGCTGCCATCGCCGAGGTCCTCTTATGACAGAGGCCATCAACACCGGCCCCGGCCCCCACCCATCACCGGCTGTCTTGCCTGCCGTCTGGAAGCTGCTCAGCCTGCGCTGGCAAATCTCTTGGAACAGCTTCCGCCGCACCAGGCTGGTGCGCAAGATCTTCACCGTCATCGGCTACCTGGCCCTGCTTGGCTTCGTCGGCTTCATCTTCTGGGCCAGTTGGCAGCTCTTAGGCTTCTTGCGCTCTCCTGAGCTGACCCAATACGTGGGTGACACGCGCCAATTCGTCGATGCCGTCCCCGGCCTGCTCTTCACTGCCTTCTTCTTTGGCATCTTGCTTACCAGCTTTGGCGTGCTGCTCCAGGCCCTCTACCTTTCTGGCGACATGGACTTCCTGCTCGCTGCGCCCGTCCCCATCCGGGCCGTCTTCATCACCAAGCTGCTCCAGGCCATCTTGCCCAACTTTGGCCTGGGCATTGCCTTTGGCTTGCCGGTGCTCTTTGGCCTGGGCGCTTCGCGCGGCTACAACTTCTTGTATTACATCCTCGTGGTCTTGATGTTCGTGCTCGTCTCGTTGGCGGCGGCTGGCCTGGCTGCCCTCTTGGTCATGCTCGTGGCGCGCGTCTTTCCCGCCCGCCGCGTGGTCGAGGTGCTGGGCTTTGTCGGCGCCATCTTCTCCATGATCTGCTCGCAGACCGGCAACCTGATGAATTCTGCCGGCGACGAGATCGACGTCACCAACCAGCAGGTCTCGCAGACCGTGGGCCTGCTTTCCAGGTTCGATAATCCCCTCAACCCCCTCAGTTGGCCCGCCAAAGGCTTGCTGTCACTTGGCGAAGGGAGCTGGCTGCCCGGCCTGGGGCTCAGCTTGCTCAGCCTGGGCCTTGCCGGTTTCATCTTCTGGGTTTCGCTGCAAACCGCCGAGCGCTGGTACTACACCGGCTGGGCCGGCATGCAAGCCGTGACCCGCAAGAAAAAAGCCACCCGCGCCGGCTCGCCTGCCATCAATGGCGCCGCTGGATTGACCGGCGACGCCTTAGAGCGCAGCCACCCGCTGTTCTCGCGCCTGCGCCGGCTGGTAGAACGCACGCTGGCCGCACCCATCCGCGGCATCATCTGGAAGGACTCCCTCGTCCTGCGCCGCGACCTGCGCCAATTCTCTCAACTCATCACCCCCCTCATCTTTGGCGTCATCTACGGCTTCATCTTCCTGCGCCGGGGCGGCGAGGTGCCTGCCGGCCAGGGCGAAGCCCCAGCCTGGTTCATGGGCGCCCTCGGCACCCTGCTCAACTACGGCAGCATCCTGCTGGCCATCTTTGTGGGCTGGATGCTGCTCCAGCGCCTGGGCGGCATGGGCTTCTCAGCCGAGGGCAAGAACTACTGGCTGCTCAAGACCTCCCCCCTCAGCGCCCGCCAGATATTGACCGCCAAGTTCCTGGTGGCCTACCTGCCATCCCTGGCCCTCAGCATCCTCTTCCTGGTCGGCTACTCCATCTTGCAGAAAACCCCCTTCCCCGCCTTTCTGTACAGCATACTTGCCCTGGGCGCCTGCCTGGGCGGCATGGCCGGCATCGAGGTGGCTTTTGGCGCCGCCGGGGCCAACTTCACCTGGGAAGACCCGCGCCGGATGAACGCCGGCAACATGGGCTGCTTAGGCTCTATCCTGGCCGTACTCTACGTCCCCCTCAACCTGGCCTTGTTCTTCGTCCCCCTGGTGGTCATCAACCTCATGGCCCTGCCGCAGATCCTGGGCTTCTTGGTCGGCGGCCTGCTCGGCCTTGGCGCCTGCATTGCCGCCGTCATCATCCCCATGCGCCTGCTCGAGCCCCGGGTTAACAAGCTGGGAGAATGAACGCATACAATGTGATTGTCACAATCATTACGGCGCGAAAAAAACGCGAAATCCATGCCAGGCTTCGAAACGCCCTGGTATGGATTTCGCGTCGTTCATGTTTCAGATTCCTTTACGGAAACAATGAAACTATGCTATTTGCAGGGTATCTTTCAACTGCCCTAAGTATTTCGATTCTTTGTCGCTGATTTTATTGCGGCTCAAGCCCAAAAAACCCTCTCCAGAAGCTGTTACGGCTTTTTCGGCAATGCGGTACAGGAAACGTTTATATTCGAGCACTTCGGATGCAGGAGATTTTTGAGCGACAATATCCACCGCCTTGCTTATCTTCGTCAACTCGCACTTGATAATCTCTTCGGTATCCTCGGTATATGAGCCTTCATCGTGGACTTCCTCGACCTCGCCACCTTCCTGTATGACCTGGGCATCGGCTTCTATCGCATCCAAGACGGATTGGATCAGCTCGTTCATCGGGAAGATTTGCTTGGCTTCATCCAGACCCTGTTCGATGCTTGCCATCTCGCGGCTGTAACCAAGTAAGCTCAAATCCACCAGCGATGCAGTCAGTCCCGCGGAGAAAGCTGCTTCCTTGACCTGTATCCATTCTTCCTGCGTGTAATCTTTTTGAGTTGACATGAAAACTCCTTAGAGTATGGTTTAATTTATGGCGAGGCTAATTTTACCCGATTAGGCGAGCTTTTGACAGTTATCAATGCCTGTATATCGAAACTGCTCCGAATGCTACGCACCCCACCACTGCCTGGTGTTGCTCTGGCTGCCATGAGTATATTGCATTCTCCTGCCCTGTCAAGAGCCAAAGAATAACGCCTGCTGCCGTCATGCGATTGGCCTCGTCGTAACTATACTCCGTTTCCAGGCATCCCGCCGGCAGCAGGCAGGCTGTCTTCTTCATCCGATACGCGATCGTCGCTGCCTCCACCAAGACGCCTGCCCTTAAATCAAGTATAATCCCCCCATGTCTTCTATCGTAGCCCTCGACATCGAGACCACCGGCCTCGACCCTCAAGCCGACGCCATCATTGAGATCGGCGCCGTTCGGTTTAACGGCAAGCGCGTCGAAGGGGAATGGTCAACTTTAATTAACCCCGGCCGCCGCATCCCCCCCTTCGTTGTCCAGCTCACCGGCATCACCGACCCAATGGTGTCTGACGCCCCCACCCTGCGTTCTGTCCTCGCCGACCTGCGCGATTTCGTCGGCGAGGCCCCCATCCTCGGCCACAACGTTGGCTTTGACCTGGCCTTCTTGCGCCGCGCCGGCATTCTGCAGGCCAACGACAGCCTCGATTCTTACGAGATGGCCTCTGTGCTCCTGCCCACCGCCGGGCGCTATAACCTGGGCGCCCTGGGCCAGGCCCTGGGCGTGCCTCTCTCTGCCACCCACCGCGCCCTGGATGATGCCCACGTCTCGCGTGCCATCTACCTGCGCATGTGCGAGATGGCCCTCGAAATCCCCATCAACGTCCTGGCCGAAATTGTCCGCCTGGGCGAAAACGTCGACTGGGCCGGTTACGGGGCTTTTTACGAAGCCCTGCGCGCCCGCTCGCGCGAGACCATCTCTGCCCGCCAGGCCCGCCAGGCCGCCGTCGGCCCCCTTTTCGACACCTACACCACCCGCAACATCCCCGCCCTCAACCCCAGCCCCCAGCTCACCCCCCTCAACACCGATGAACTGGCCTCCATTCTCGAATACGGCGGCGCCTTCTCCCGTCACTTCCCCGAATTTGAACAGCGCCCCCAGCAGATTGAAATGCTGCGCGCCGTGGCCGAGGCCCTTTCTGAAAGTCGCCACCTCCTGGTCGAAGCCGGCACCGGCACTGGCAAAAGCTTCGCTTACCTCATCCCCGCCGCCTTCTGGGCCATGCAAAACGGCGCCCGCGTCGTCATCTCTACCAACACCATCAACCTGCAAGACCAACTCATCAACAAAGATATCCCCGACCTGCGCCAGGCCCTCAACCTCGATGTGCAGGCCGCCGTGATGAAAGGCCGCGGCAATTACCTCTGCCCTCGCCGCCTTGAGAACATGCGCCGCCGCGGCCCCCAAAATGCCGACGAAATGCGCGTCCTGGCCAAAGTCCTCGTCTGGCTCCAGACCACTGAAACCGGCGACCGCAACGAGATCACCCTCAACGGCCCCTCTGAGCGCGAGATCTGGAGCCGCCTATCCGCCGAAGACGACGCCTGCACCACCGATAACTGCCTCAAGCGCGATGGCGTCTGCCCCTTCTACCGCGCCCGCATGGCGGCCCAGGCCGCCCACATCCTCATCGTCAACCACGCCCTGCTCCTCGCCGACGTTGCCACCGGCAACAAGGTGCTGCCCGAATACGATTACCTCATCGTCGACGAGGCCCACCACATGGAAGACGCCACCACCAACGCCCTCAGCTTCCGCACCACCCAATCTGCCATCCAGCGCACCCTGCGCGAGCTGGGCGGGCCGAGCGCCGGCGCCCTCAAATGGCTGTACGAAACGCTCGAAGGCGTCCTCTCTCCGGCCGATTTTGCCGCCGTCAACCAGCTCATCCAGCGCGCCACCGATTTCGCCTTCCACTTCGAAAGCCTGGTAGAGCTCTTCTTCCGCTCCATTGATGAATTTCTCACCGAACAGCGTGAAGGCCGCCCGATGGGCAATTACGCCCATCAAGAGCGCATCTTGCCCGCCACCCGCACCCAGCCCGCCTGGGCCGAGGTCGAATCCGTCTGGGATGAAGCCGAGCGCCCGCTCAAGCTGCTCATCGAAACCACCGGCGATCTGCTCAAGATCCTCGGCGAGCTGACCGACGCCCTGCCCGAAGCCAGCGACGAGCTGCGCGGTGCCTTCAGCGGCATCTACCGCCGCCTGAACGAGATGGCCCTCAACCTCAACGGCCTGGTCTTCGAACCCAACCCCGATGTCATCTACTGGGTCGAATCGAACCCCAACGGCCGCCAGATGTCTCTCAACGCCGCCCCGCTCCACATCGGCCCCCTCATGCAAAAGCACCTCTGGCACCAAAAAGAGGCCGTCATCATGACCTCCGCCACCCTCACCGCCGCCGGCGAGTTCGAATACCTGCGCGGCCGTTTGAACGCCGAAGACGCCTACGAGCTGGCCCTTGGTTCCCCCTTCGATTACGAGGCCGCCACCCTGCTCTACGTTGCCAACGACATCCCCGAGCCGTCTGACCGCCAGGGCCACCAGCGCGCCGTTGAACAGGGCATCCTCAACCTGGCCAAAGCCACCGGCGGCCGCATGCTGGTCTTGTTCACCTCTTACGACCAGCTCAAGCGCACCTCCCAGGCCATCAGCCCCATCCTCGCCAAGCAAGATATCCGCCTCTACGAGCAGGGTGAAGGCGCCTCGGCCAACGCCTTGCTGGAGAACTTCCGCAGTGATGGCCGCGCCGTCCTCTTGGGCACGCGTGCCTTCTGGGAAGGCGTCGATGTCCCTGGCGAGGCCCTCTCGGTGCTCGTCATCGTCAAGCTGCCCTTCGACGTACCATCTGATCCCATCATCGCCGCTCGCTCCGAAACCTTCGAAGACCCCTTCAACCAATACGCCCTCCCCGAAGCCATCTTGCGCTTCCGCCAGGGCTTTGGCCGCCTCATCCGCACCCAATCTGATCGCGGCATCGTCGCCATCCTCGACCGCCGTATGCTCACCAAGCGCTACGGCCGCCTCTTCATCGACTCTCTGCCCACCTGCACGGTCAAGGTTGGCGCCCTCGCCGACCTGCCCCGCTCTGCCGCCAAGTGGCTTAATCTTTAATTCCCCCCAAAAAAGAAGGAAGGGCTGTCCAAAAGATGCAAAATTGGACAGCCCTTTTTGCTTTTTCAGCCCTGTGGGGCTTTTCTGGGGCCGTCTAGCGCCCATTTTTCGCCAATTTGACGTTTACTTGACGCTGCGGGTGTATACTGAAAATGGTTCGAGGAACTGAACAGGCTTACGCTCTCACCTCACCCCCCACCACTCCTTTCTCCTGCGGCTTTGGCTGACCAGCACTGACCAACACCCCGCCTGGCAAGCCTCGCTGGAGCATCTGCGCACCCACCAATCGATTGGCTTCGACAGCCTGGAAACCCTGTTGGCTCACCTGAGGCTCCCCGAACAAAACCAGGGCCCCGCAGCCCCCTTGCCCGGCCCTATCGAACAGCCTTAATTCGCGCAAAGGAGAAAATAAAATGAACACTGATCCCTTAAAAAACAATCTTTTCAACAAACTGCTGCACGGACTGGCCATCCTGGCGCTGCTCCTGTGCCTGGCAGCACCGGCTTACGGCGAGGCAGCGGTATTTGAGGCAACTTTTACGGTCAACGATAGCGGCGATGATCCCGACGATGACCCCGATGACGATAAATGCCTGACAGCAGATGAACCGCGGGTCTGCACGCTGCGCGCTGCCATCATGCAGGCCAATTTCAACGTTGGGCACGACACGATCATCTTCGAATATGTAGACACCATCTCACCACTCACTGCCTTGCCGCCTTTGACCGACCCAGACGGCGTTTCAATCTATGGACAAGGGTATTACAAAGACCACGTCACCATCGATGGAACCAACGCTCCTACAGGCGCAGATGGGCTTGTGCTGGCTTCAGGGAATAATGTGATCCAGGACCTGGCCGTGAGCAACTTTCACACCGGCATCGAGATCACCGGCAGCGGCAATATCATCGGCACAGATGGGGATGGCGTTGGCGATGAGGATGAAGGCAACGTTATCTCCGGCAACAGGATGTTCGGGATCCATGTGATCAACGATTCGACGAATACGGTGATCGCCGGCAACCTCATCGGCCTGAACACCACCGGCGATACCGCCCTTGGCAACGTGGTAGCCAATATCTACTTCGATAACGGCCCAGAGCAGGCCCGTGTCGGCACGAATGGCGACGGCGTTTCCGACTCTCTGGAGCGCAATGTGATCTCGGCAAGCAGCGTAGGCATTGCAATGGACCACAGCGGCCCCATCACTATCACCGGTAATTACATCGGCCTGAATGCCGCCGGCGATGCCGCCATTCCTAATGTCAACGGCATCGCCCTCAGAGAAGCCACCGGCATCCTCATCGGCACGAATGGCGACGGGCAGGGCGATGAGGCCGAGCGTAACATCATCTCAGGAAGCTCTAACGCTGCCATTGCCGTATTACTCTCCACCGGCACAACGATTGCCGGCAACTACATCGGCCTGAACGCCAGCGGCAATGCTGCCCTGGCAAACAAGGATGGCGTGTGGGGTTCTCAATCCTCCGCCACGCTCATCGGCACAGATGGCAACGGGCAAGGCGATGCCGCTGAGCGCAACGTGATCTCAGGCAATACGGAATATGGCGTGCATTTTGTCAGCACCATCACAGATACCGTGCTGGCTGGCAACTATATCGGCCTGAATGCTTCGGGGACGGCTGCCCTCGGCAATGGAACCGGCGTAGCTATAGAAAGTTCATCGGAGATTCGCATTGGCACAGACGGCAACGGGCAGAGCGACGACCTGGAACGCAACCTCATCTCAGGGAACACTTACGGCATCGCCCTGGATCTTAGCGATTACACCACCATCGCTGGCAACTACATTGGGACAAATGCCATTGGCGATGCATCCATTGACAATTATGTTGGAGTCACCGCTTCGCTCTCCACTTACACCATCATCGGCACAGATGGCAACGGACAGGGCGATGCCGCCGAGCGCAACCTCATCTCGGGGAACGATTTGGGCATTGGGCTTTATGACAGCGACCACACCACCATCGCCGGCAACTATATTGGGATAAACGCCAATGGCGATGCACCCATCGAGAATCGAATGGGCATCATCGTTTCAAACTCCTCCAATGACCTCATCGGCACGGATGGCGACGGGCAGAGCGACAACCTGGAGCGCAACATTATCTCGGGGAGCAGTTATGGGATCTCGATTGTCATTGGAAGCGACCGTACCAGCATTGCTGGCAACTACATCGGGACAAATGCCAATGGAGATGCCGCCATCGGGAATTGGGCCGGTATCAGCATCTCAGACTCATCCGACACCCTCATCGGCACAGATGGCGATGGGCAGGGCGACGCTGCCGAGCGCAACGTGATATCCGGAAATGATTATGGCGTGTTTTTTGAAAGCGCCGCCACAGGCATGGTATTGGCTGGCAACTACATCGGCCTGAATGCTTCGGGCACGGCTGCCCTTGGCAATGAATTCGGCGTATATCTCGTGAGCGCAGAAAACAGCCGTATTGGCACAGATGGCAACGGGCAAAGCGACGAGCTGGAGCGCAACGTGATCTCAGGCAATACCGAGTTGGGATTTGTGATGACAGGCAACAGTTATCACAACACGGTGGCAGGCAACTATATCGGCACCGGCGCCAACGGCACATCCGACCTGGGCAACGGAGGAGCGGGCATCTCCATTGAAGACAGCACAGACAACCTGATCAGCCGCAACCGCATTGCCTTCAGTCACAGCCAGGCCAATGTGAGAATTTTCAGCGGGACGGGCAACACACTCAGCGCTAACGAGATCTACGGCGGACTGGGCCTGGGCATCGACCTTGAAGGGTTTGGCATCACCCCCAACGACGACCAGGATCTCGATACCGGCCCGAACAACCTGCAGAACTACCCCATCCTACAGACGGTGGTCAGCCTCCCCGGGCAGACCACCATCACCGGCACGCTCAACAGCTTGCCCAATTCCACTTTCCGATTGGAGTTCTTTGCCAACACTACCTGCGACGTTAGCGGCTACGGCGAGGGTGAAGTTTACCTGGGCGTCTACACCAGCACCACCAACGCCCAGGGCAATGCCTCCTTCGTCTTCGTCCACCCTGCGGTTGTGCTCGACGACTACGCCGTGACCGCCACCGCCACCGATGCAGATGGCAATACCTCCGAGTTCTCTGGCTGTACCACGGTGGATGGAATGCGTTTGCCTGGCGCCGCCACCCACGCCGCCACAGATGTGGATGCAGCTTCTGCCACGTTGCACGGCACAGTAAACGCTAACAAACTGACCACGGCGGTCTCCTTCCAGCTCACCACAGTCAGCGGCAATTACGCCAGCCCCATCATCGTTGCAGCCAGCCCCGCCAGCGTAGATGGCACCGCCGATACCCCGGTCAGTGGCTCAGCCAGCGGGTTGCAGGCCGGCAGCACCTACTACTATCGGGTGGCAGCCACCAGTGCCGCCGGCACCGCTTATGGCGACGAGCTCAGCTTCACGACCCAGAGCGTGCTGAGGATTTACCTGGCGATTATCCTCCGCTAAACCCGCTCAAGCGGGTGTATCTGCCGCTGATCATGCGGTAATGATACCGTGTCGTGCAAAACAAGGGGCCGTCTAAAGGTTCTTTCTAGACGGCCCCGGCTTCATTTTCGGGATAGTTTTTATTTACAGCTAACTTTTCATTGGCAAGTAGATCGTAAACGTACTGCCTTCTCCCAGCTTGCTCGCCACCTCGATGCGCCCCCCGTGCTGTTCGATCACCTGGCGGCAAATTGAGAGCCCCAGCCCCACCCCTCGGAACAGGTGCCCCCCCACCTCGTCCAACCGGAAAAAGCGCTCAAAAATGCGCGGTAGTGCCTCTTCTGGAATGCCCACCCCCTGGTCCTGCACTTCCACCCAGATCAGCGGCTCGTTATGGCCAATCTCCACCCGCACATCGCCCCCCTCTGGGCTGAACTTGATCGCATTATCCAGGATGGCCACAAAAGCCCGCTCCAGGCTGGCTGGGTCTCCAGCCACCTTCGGCAGGCCCTCTGCCACCTTGAGCTGCAAATTGATGCGGTGGCGCTCAGCCCGCCCGCGCTGCTGCTCTACCGCCATGGTCACCAAGGCCCCCATGTCCACCGGCTGCACGTCGGTCAAGATCAGATCCATTTCTTGCAAGAAGAGGATATCGTTGGTCAGCGAGATAATGTCTTGGATATTGTTGGCCACCGTATCCAGCGCCGAATTCAACGCCTCGCCCTGCAGCATCCCCTTGCGGATGAACTGCATAAACCCGCCCGCCGCCGTCAGCGGCGTGCGCAGCTCGTGCGCAATGGTGGTCAAGAACTCTTGGCGGGCATAGTCCATCTCAGCCAACTGCTGGTAGGCCTCTGCCAGCTCACGCGCCTTCAGGCGCAGCTCTTCGATCGCCAGGTCATCGTTCTGCCGCATGCGCCGGCTGATCTCGCGCACCATCGCCAGCGACATGGTGGTACTGCGCTCGAGCAGCTTGGTGAAGTCTTCCTTGCGGATCTCCAGCACCGTCACCGGCGTCACCGTGGTCACGGTCGCCGCCCGCGGCGCATTATGGATCAGCGCCATCTCACCAAAGAAATCCCCCGCCTCGAGGTCTTTCATATGCTTCTTCTCAAGGTTGGTCATCTCTTTGGTAACCACCACCTGGCCATCTAATAGAATATAAAAAGTGCTCTCGCGCGCCGCCTCGCGGCACAAGATCGTCTCTTCTGGATACTTGCGCATCTTGCCCACCGCCACCATCTCTTCCGCTTCATCCTCACGGATGCCCGGAAAAGCGCGGCGTAAAATCTTGCGTGGAGAGATTTCACTTGGCATAGGCTGCTCCCGATAACCTAATTGTACAACCGTTCATAGAAAATCAACAAGGTGCTGCCATAATGCCGCCGGTCAAATTCAGCCAGGTTGCACAGCACCTCGCCGCCTTCCAGAGGCTCCATCTCCACCGGGTGGATCTGCACCATCACCCACGCATCCTCTGAAAGCAGCTCCGGGTGGGCGTCCACCGCCAGCAGTGCCCGCTTCCACAGCCCCTTGTACTGCGGCGGGGCAATGTACACGTAATCGTAAGCCTGCGCCGGGGTGCGCTCCAAAAAAGCAAACGCATCTCCCTGCCACACCTGCGCCCCGGCCTCCAGGCCGGTGGCTTTCAGGTTGGCCTTCACCGTAGCCACGGGCAGGCGGTTCAAATCCACAAAAGTCACATGCGCCGCCCCCCGGCTCAAAGCCTCGATCCCCACGCTGCCCGTGCCTGCGAACAGATCCAGCATCCTCGCCCCTTGCACATCTGGGCCCAGGATGTTGAACAAGGCCTCGCGCACCCGGTCGGTGATCGGCCGGGTAGTATCCCCCGGCACCGAGCGCAGCCTGCGGCCGCGCGCCGTACCGCTGATCACGCGCAGCTCAGCCACGGCCCACCCCCGCCCGGGTCATCCGCTTCATGCCGTCCACTTGCCCTCCACGCTCTGCCGCGCCGCCCAAATATTGCCCCGCGGCGCAGTGATGGGCAGCACACAGCCCGTCCCTAAGATGAAGCGCTCTCCGCCGGTTGCCAGCAGCGCATCGTGCGCCTCTGCCGCCACCTGCTCGGGCGTGCCCAACACCATCGTCCGCTCGCGCTGCAAGCCCCCGCACATCACCCCCTGGTAGTGCTGGCGCGCCTCCACCAAAGATGGGAAGGTATCCCGGTCGTGCCAGTTGATGATCGCCAGCGGGTAATCCGTCAGGTGCTCGAACATCACATCGTTGCCGTGCAGGTGCAGCATATTCAGCCACAGCTTACCAGCCGGCTCCAGCACCTGCAGGTCATACGTCCGCCCAAAGTGCTCATATTCCGAGGCCGAAAGCAGCATATAGCTGGCATGCTGCACCGCGTAGAAGACCCCCGCAATCCCGGTTTCACAGGCCGCCTCGATAAACCGCCGCGTACTCTCGGCAATGGTCTGCAAGCCCGCATGCAGCGCATCTGGGTAATGTCGCAAATGGGTCAGCAAGGTTTGCCCGCCGCACAGATTCTTGGCCTGTGCCAATGGGCTGAAGATGGTTTGCAGCACCGGCGTCTGCTCTTTCATCTCCCCACACACCAGGCGCAGGCAGTCCAACTGCTGCCCCAGGCTGCCCGCGTAGGGGTCCAGCACCGGCAGGCGCAGCCAATCTCCGGGCGTTTGCACCGCCCGGCGGGTATTCTCGCGCGTGCCCTCGGTTGAGCCTCGCCACGCATCTTCCACCCCCCAATCGCGCAGGCAAAATGAAGAAGCCGGGGTCACCTTCACCAGGTCAAAATCATACAAGCGCTGGAATTCCAGGGTCGCCGCCGCCAGCCCATCCGCGGTCTGGTCGTCGACCGGAAAATGCCGCCACAACGCCACTGGCGGACGGTCAAGCTTCCCGCCCGCCAGGCAAGCCTCAAGGCGCTGACGATGATTTAAGTGATGCGCTGCCAAATCTCTTTCTCCAGGTTCCAGTCCCCTTGCGTAATCTCATTGATATGCCCCAGGGCCAGGCGGCGCAGCATATCGGCCTTCACCCGGTTCGCCCCCGTCTCTGAAGAGATCAGGTCGATCACCTGCCTGAAGGCCGCCACAGCCTCATCCGGCTTCTCTTGGGCCTTCTTCACCATCCCCAGGGCGTAATAAGCCTCGCGATCTTTGGGATCCAAAGAAATCGCCGCATCCAGGTCCAGCGAGGCCTTATCAAACTGCTGGCGGGCATAACAGGCCATACCCCTGCGCACAAAATCAGCGGCGGTTGTTGGTTCAGGCATCGTAGCGGGGTCTACAGGAATTGACTTTACCTTGTAAATTTCTTTCTTCGCAGCCATCGCTTCTTTCCTCTACTTCCCGTTCTCTTTTATGGCCTGGTCAATAATACCAGAAATCTCAGCCTCTTCTGCCCCTTGATCCTCAAAATACTTTTCCATAAATGTCGAACGCCGCAAGCGCAGTGCCATCGGCGCTACATCGCGCAGGTCTTCTGCACTGACCTCCAGCCGGTTATCCAGGGCCGCATAAGCACGTGCCCCCTCGAACAAAGTGATCTCTGCCCTCAGCGAATCGATCTTCAAGCGGTGCACCATCGCCAGCCCCAGCCGCGAAACCTCCTCAGGAATCACCACCTGCGGCAGCATATCGCGCGCCACTTGCAGCTCAGCCTGGGCCAACTGCGTCTCAGGCGCATACGCCAGCACCACCCGCCGCGGCATGGTCAGGTAAGCCTGCACCCGGCGGTAAGCCTCCATGCGCTCGTTAACGTCACTCAGGCCGCGCACCACCACCCGCAGCCCAAAGCGGTCCATGATCTGCGGGCGCAGCCGCCCCTCCTCCGGGTTCATCGACCCAATCAGGCCAAAGCGCGCCCGGTATGTCGCCGTCAAAGGACCGCGCCGCACGCTGTAGGTTCCCTGCGCCGCCGCATCCAAGATCGCATCCACCACCTCATCTGCCAGCAGGTTCACTTCATCCACGTGCAGCAAATTGCGGTCGGCCAACGCCAGGATGCCCCGCTGCAAACGCACCCGCTCTTGCACGGCGGCGCGTTCATCCAGCCCCCCCACCACGTCTTCCAGGCGCGCGTTCAAGGGCAGCTCCACCAGGCGCACCTTATCCATGGCTGCCAGGGGCTCTCCCTGTCCATACTTGCGGGCGCAGTCTGGGCAAACCGCATCCAGCCCGCCAACCTCAATATCCTCTGGCATACAGCCGTAGAAACACAGGCTGCGCGGCGTCTCGGGCAGCAGGTCCACCAGGCTGCGGATGGCAGTCGTCTTGCCGGTGCCGCGCGGCCCCAACAGCAGCACACCCCCCACCGCCGGGTTGATGACCGCCAACAGCAAAGCCAGCTTCATCTCGGTCTGCCCTACCAACGCCAAGAAGGGAAAAGGCAGGCTCTCCGCCAGGCCGCTGTCGGCCTCGCGGGTTAGCTTCCACTGCCCTTTCCCCGAAACGCGCTCGATCAGCTCACGCAAAGAACGGACCGTGGTGACCGCTTCGGCCTCCGATCCAGCCTTTTCTTCTAGGACAGGGGTTTCGTCGCTCATCATGTGTAGAGGGAAATCAGTTCGTCGCCGGTCAATCCATATCCTTGAGCATATCGCCGAAATCCACCGGCGGCAGCAGCTCAGGATAATCCATCAGCACATCGGCTGTGCCAAAGCTCAGCTCGCGCATCATGGGCGCCAGCGGCACCTGGGCCGGCGTCACCACTTTGATCGCCTCAGGCCGCAGCACCGCGATGACCGGCCGGATATCGTCATCAGACAGCTTGCGCAAGATGCGCGGGCCATCTGCCAGCCAGCCCACGTACTGCCCGTGCACCGAATACACATCGCGCTCAGCCGTTACCAACCCAATCCAATCGCCCTGCCGGCTGTAGATATGTGGATAAGCCATGAAGGCTTCCAGGTCGCCGCGTGTTGAATAGATGGGTACATATCGCTTTGGGGTAGACATCATTTGACCTTTTATAAATTATACTCTCTTCAAGTAATTGTGTGAAATCTGAATAGGCTCAGAATCATGTCACGTCGCGATAGGTCCAATAGCGGTTGGCAAAGAAATTCCAAAACATTACGATCACGATCGCAACCGCCAGGGTGATATTATCCGCATACACCCGCGGCTCAAACAGCGGCAGGCTGAACGGCAGGCGCTCAAACAGGTTCTCCAACACCGGCTCTACGTAGTGCAAGATCGGGATGCGGATCAGCAGGCCAGCCACGCTGACCAGCGTAAATTCCACCAACTGGCGCGCCGCATGCTTAGAACGCGAATCGGGATATGTCCAATAGCGATTCCAGGTGAAGTTGCTGATGATCGCACAGATGAACGAGACCGTCCCCGCCAGCGTCAGCGAGGCCTTGGCCAGGTGCACCAACAGGTTAGCCACCCCAAAATCGACCACTGCCCCCACCACCCCCACCACCGCAAAGCGCAAAAAACGCCCCCGCTCGCGCGGGTTGGTCAAAATCGAGGTCATACCGTCTGCAAACCCAGCTTCGAGCGAAAGTATTCGATCGTTCGCTGAAGGCCATCTTCTAACACCACCTGCGGCTGCCAACCCAAGATCTGTTGGGCGCGGCTGATATCCGGACGGCGGCGCTGCGGATCGCTGCCCAGGCGCAGGTCAGGCTTGAACTCAATCCCCGCCGGGTTGCCCACCAGGCGGTTGATCGTCTCAGCAAACTCCAGGATCGTGGTCTCGCGCGGGTTGCCAATGTTCACCGGCATGTGTTCATCAGAATACAGCAGGCGCACGATCCCATCCACCAGGTCACTTACATAACAGAAGCTGCGCGTCTGCTGCCCATCGCCATAAACGGTCAGGGGCTCACTGCGCAGAGCCTGCTGCAAAAAGTTCGGCACCACGCGGCCGTCGTCCAGGTGCATGCGCGGCCCATAGGTGTTAAAGATGCGCACGACGCGCGTATCGATGCCGTGGAAGCGGTGATAGGCCATTGTCAGCGCCTCAGCGAAGCGCTTGGCTTCATCGTACACCGAGCGCGCCCCAATCGGGTCCACGTGCCCCCAATAGGCCTCCGTCTGCGGGTGTTCCAGCGGGTCACCGTAGATCTCGCTGGTCGAGGCCAGCAAGAAGCGCGCCTGGTGTGCCCGCGCCACCCCCAGCGAATTGTGCGTCCCCAGCGCCCCCGCCTTCATCGTTTGGATCGGCAGGTTCACATAGCCCAGCGGCGAACCCGGGTTTGGGCTGGCTGGAGAGGCAAAGTGCATCACGGCATCCACTTTGCCCGGCACAAAAATGAAGTCCGAGACATCGTGCCGGATGAATTCAAACCCCTCCCTGCCCGCCAGGTGGGCCAGGTTTTGCGGGTTGCCGGTAATGAAGTTATCCATCCCAATAACCTGGTGCCCCTCACCCAAAAGCCGCTCGCACAAATGTGAACCCAAGAATCCGGCCGCGCCGGTAATCAAAATGCGCATTTCAAACGCTCCTCATACTCGATTTTTATTTCCAATCCACGCTTACCGCCAGGCCGTCTCCGGTGATCTGCTGCGCCTCACCATCGGTCAGGTTCACCATCCAGATATTGCCCTGGTAAAGTAATACAATACGATAACCGCCTGCCTCTCCCACCGGCCCCGGCGACCAGACCACCTGCTGTGGGTCCAGCCCTGGCGCCCCTTCATCAGGGAAGAGCACGCGCCGGTTTGACCCATCCCGGTCCATCACCACCAGCCGGTAACGACTGGTATTGCTCTGCGCCGGAAAGATAGCCTGCAAATAAGCCACCTGGTACACATTCTCTAACAGCGGGCCGCCCTCATCGCTGCCAACCTGCACGATCGGGTTCTGCAGCGGCGACGGCGATGGATATGCGAACATGCCCACGTCTGAAACCAACCTCAGCGGCGCCCCCCCTTCCAGCGGAATCGCCAGCAGGTCAAAGCGCGTCGATTGCTCTGGCGCGGCCGAGCCCGCAGGCGCTACGTGATCAACGGTATAGATCACCCGGTTGTCCGGCGCCCAGGTCACCCCTGGCACCCAGGCCCAATCGCTCCCCGTTTGGAATGGGATTAGGTCATACAGCGGCGTCAGCGCTTCCGCGCGGGTGTCAAACAGGCCCACCCCATCCGGCCTGGCATAAGCCAGCCGGATGCCATCGTTCGACCAGGTGAAATCCATCCCCCACCACCCATACACCCCGCCCGAATTGGCCTCCAGCCTCTCCATCACCGGCATCAGGTAGCCCGTCTCGCGCACCCCCACCGTATACAGGTCATTATTCGCCTGCCAACCGGGGGCCGTGCTGCGCTGTTCCACCGTCGAATATGCCACCATGCTCAGGCCCGGCGCCCAACCCGCAAAATGAACGATGTTGGCCGCCTGCAAGTCAACCAACTGCCCGTCATCCTGGTCCAACAGCACCGTCCACAGCGTATTGATCGTGGTTTCTGCCTCGCCGCGCCGGGTAAACAACAGCCATTTGCCATCCTGCGAAAGCTCAAACACCTGTCCATCCAGGTCGCCGGTGGTCACCACCGGGCGGCGGTTGCCCGTGCTCACTTCCATCACCCAGGCATTGCCCGCCGAAAGATACGCCATCCGCCCTGGGATTGGCTGGGAAGCAAAAGGCGTCTGGCTGCCTAACATCACAATCTCTGGCACCGGCTCGCGCACCACCACCGTGCTCACCGCACTGACCGATACTTCCACCTCGTTCTCATACACCCGCCGATAGGTCACCTCTTGCAGGCCTTCTACCCCCGGCTGGCTCAGGCGCGTCTCACCCGCCGGCAGCGACTCGTTACGCAGGGTTTGGTGCTCAAAGGCAATCACCACTTGTTCGATGTAGAATTCCTCCCGCACCCGCACCACCTTCACCTGCGAGCCATCCAATAACACCGTATAATCCGGTGGATCGCTGTGGTCCAGCGCATTCATCGTCACCCCGGCCGCAGTCAGTGCATCCAGCACCGTGCTGCCCGCCGGGATGCGCACCTGGTACTGCTTACCGTCGGCGCTGATGTCCACCGTCATCTCACCCTGGCTGACCTGCGGCGGCGTACAGCCCGCCAAAAGGGCCAGCAAAAGGGCCAGTAAAGGGAAGCGGCTCCAATGGTATAATCGCACAGGTTACTCCCAATCTTCAAACAGAAAATAGATCCCACAAATACCGCCCAATTATAGCATGTCAGACCAACCAATCCCAGAACTCGACCCCCTCCTCCTGGCCCGCCTGGAAGCCCTTCTTTTTGTGGCCCCCGGTGCCGTGGCCGTCAACCAGCTTGCCACCGCCCTCGAGCTGCCCCTGCGCGACATTGAACAGGGCCTCTCTGCCCTTGAAATGCTGCTCAACCGGCCCGAGAACGTGCGCGGCCTGCGCTTGCAGCGCCATTATGGCCGCGTCCAGCTCACCTCTGCCCCCGAGATGGCCCCCCTGGTGGAGCGCTTCTTAGGCCTGGATGCCTCCAGCCGCCTCAGTCGCGCCGCCCTTGAAGCCCTCGCCATCATCGCCTACCAGCAGCCCGTCACCCGCCCCGAGATCGACTCCATTCGCGGCGTCAGCAGCGACGGCGTGCTCAAGAGCCTGCTCAGCAAAGGCCTGGTGCAAGAAGTGGGCCGAGCGGAGCGCCCCGGACGCCCCATCCTCTACAGCACCACCACCGACTTCTTACAGCACTTCGGCCTCAATGCCCTCTCTGAGCTGCCCCCCCTGGCCCTTGAAACCGCCCCCGAAGCCCAGCCTACCGCCGCCGAAATTTTGAAAGGATAACCCCCAATATGGATGCACAGATTGCGCAACTGCTCGCCGAGCTCACCGTCGAAGAAAAAGCCAGCCTCCTGGCTGGTGCCGACCTGTGGTACACCATCCCCATTCCTCGCCTGGGCATCCCCGCTTTCAAGGTCACCGATGGCCCCAACGGCGCCCGCGGCAGCGAAGGCAGCATGGCCCCTCGTTCGGCCTGCTTCCCCATCGGCACCGCCCTCGCCGCCACCTGGAACCCTGCCCTTGTCGAGCAGGTAGGCCAGGCCCTGGGCCAAGAGACCCAGGCCAAGGGCGCCCATATCCTCCTGGCCCCCACCGTCAACCTTCACCGCACCCCCCTCGCCGGGCGCAACTTCGAATGCTATTCCGAAGACCCCCTCCTCACTGCCCGCATGGCCACCGCCTACATTAAAGGTGTCCAGAGCCAGGGCGTGGGCGCTTGCATCAAACACTTCGTCTGCAACGATGCCGAATTCGAGCGCCGCTCCCTCAGCTCTGATGTCCGTGAGCGCCCCCTGCGCGAGCTGTACCTGCGCCCCTTCCAAATCGCCATCCGCGAGGCTCAGCCCTGGGCGGTCATGTCGGCCTACAACAAACTCAACGGCACCTGGTGCAGCGAAAACAAACGCCTCCTGCGCGACATCCTCAAAGGCGAATGGGGCTTCGATGGCCTGGTTATGTCTGACTGGATCGGCACTTACACCCCTGCCGCTGCTTGCAACGGCCTGGATCTCGAAATGCCCGGCCCCGCTCGCTGGATGGGCCAGCATGTGCTCGATGCCCTCCAGTCTGGCCGCCTGACCATGGAACAACTGGATGATTCCGTTGCCCGCATCCTCCTCACCCTGCAACGCGCCGGGGTCTTCGAACACCCCCAGCCCCAGCCTGAGCAGTCCATCGACCGCCCCGAGCACCGCCGCCTGGCCCGCCAGGCAGCCGCCGAGGCCATCGTCTTGCTCAAGAACGACTCCGTTCTCCCCCTCGACCCTGCCCGCCTGCGCTCTGTCGCCGTCATCGGCGCCCTGGCCCGCCAGCCCTCCATCATGGGCGGCGGCAGCTCTGAAGTCACCCCCCATTACGTCATCAGCCCCCTGCAGGCCATCCAAGAGCAGCTCGGCCCCCAGGTTGCCGTCCAATACAGCCCCGGCTGTGCCATTCACCGCAACCCGCCCCTGCTGGATATGAGTTGGCTGAGCGGCGCCGCCCAACCCGGCGGGCTTGATATCGAAATCTTTGCCACGCCCGATTTCTCTGGCCCACCCGCCGCCCGCCTCTTCACCGACCGGGCCAACATCACCTTCTCTGACAGCATGCTTGCCGCGGTTGACCCCACCCGCTTCTCGGCCCGCCTCAGCGCCACCCTCAGCGTGCCCCAATCCGGCGCCTACGACTTCCAGTTGTACGGCAGCGACCGCCTGCGCCTGCTCCTCGATGGCCAGCCCGCTTTCGAGCTGGAAGAGAAGAGCCTGCTCGATCCCCACCACCGCAAGGGAGAAAGGCCCGCCTCCCAGGTCGAGCTCCAGGCCGGCCGGCCCTACGCCCTCCAAATCGAATACATCTGGGAAGGCACCAGCCCCTGGCGCGGTCTGCGCATTGGCTGCCTGCCGCCCCAGCCCGCCGACCCCCTGGGCGATGCCGCCGCCCTCGCCGCCCAATGCGACCTGGCCATCGTCTTCGCCGGCCTCACCGCCGAATGGGAATCTGAAGGCTTTGACCGCGCTGACCTGTCGCTTCCCGGCCAGCAGGCCCAGCTCATCGCCCGCGTTGCCGCTGCCAACCCCCGCACCATCGTGGTCCTCAACTGCGGTTCGCCCGTCGAAATGCCCTGGCTGGACCAGGTTGCCGGCCTGCTCATGGCCTGGTACCCCGGCCAAGAAGCCGGGCACGCCGTGGCGGATGTCCTCTTTGGCCAGGTCAACCCCTCTGGCCGCCTGCCTACCACCTTCCCCCGCCGCCTCCAAGATACTCCCTCTTTCACCAACTTCCCCGGCGAGAACGGCGCCGTGCTCTACGGCGAGGGGCTCTTCATTGGCTACCGCCATTACGACGCCCGCGATATCCAGCCCCTCTTCCCCTTTGGCTTTGGCCTCTCATACACCAGCTTTGCCTACCACAGCCTCTTGCTCAACAAAGCCTGCTACGCCCCCAGCGAAGCCCTGCACCTGGCCATTGAGCTTTCAAACACCGGCGCCCACCCCGGCCACGAGGTGGTCCAGGTTTACCTGCGCCCGCTCAACCCTCGCCTCCAGCGCCCACCCAAAGAGCTCAAGGCCTTCACCAAGGTCTTCCTCCAGCCCGGTGAGCGCCGCTGTGTCGAGTTGGACCTGGAATGCGCCGCCCTGGCCTGCTACGATGATGCCCGCCAGGCCTGGGTCACCGAGCCTGGCAGCTACGAGGTGCTGGTGGGCGCTTCCTCGCGCCACATTCACCTGCAGGCCGCCTTCGAGCTGGAAGCCGGTGAGCTGCTCTCAGACGGCCAACCCGCCCGCAAGGCCCTGCTCAGCACCACATCTCCCATCCAAAGCCTGCTCGATAATCCCGCTGCCCTTGAGGTGCTCAAAAAGCACATCCCCCAGGCCCTGGCCGCCCCCGAGCTTTCGATGGCTATGGCCATGTCGCTCGAACAAGTGGCCCCCTTCACCCAGGGCCTGCTGAACGAAGAAGTATTGGCCAAGATCAACGAGGACCTGAAAAAACTATGACCTTTGACGAGCTTGTTGCCGCCATCACCCAGCACTTCCAAAACGGCGATTATGCCCAGGCCTTGGCCCTGGCAGATGAACACGCCGCCAACTTTCCCCAGCATGCCGCCCACATCGCCTACTTGCAAATGTGCCTCGCTGCCCGCCTGGAACAGCGCCCGCGTGTCTTTGCCTTGCTCCAGGCCATGCACCAGCAGGGCATCTGGTACTCGCCAGAAGTCTTGCACAACAGCCCCTCGTTCAAAGCCTTGCAAGGCGATCCTGAGTTCGAAGCCCTGATCGAGTCATCCCGGGCCCTGCAAGCTGAAGAGGCCAAAGCCGCTCCCGCCATCCTTGTCACCTACCCCCAGGGCAAGTGCCAGAGCGCCGACGAAACCTGCCCCCTCATCGTCGCCCTGCACGCCAACGGCGAATCGCCCGAAAGCGCCCTCGCCGGCTGGCACACCGCCGCCCAAGAAGGCTGGCTGGTAGCCGCCCCCCGCTCTTCTCACACCCTGTGGGCTGGCGGCGGCAACATGTGGTTCGACCACCAAGAATCTGCCGCCGAGATCATCACCCAGCTCGAACACCTGGCTGAGAATTACTGGGTCGAGGGCGAGGGCATGATCTTGGGCGGCTTTTCGATGGGCGCCGAGGTAGCTCTGTGGATGGCCCTCAAGGGCCTTCTCCCCGCCCACGGCTTCATCCTCCTCGGCCCCGGCGGCCCGCTCATGGATGAGCCCGACCACTGGCTGCCCCTCATCCAAGAAGCCGCCGACCGCGAGCTGCGCGGCTTCATCATCTTCAGCCAGGACGATCCCACCATCCCCCATGATGGCATCCGCCAGACTGCCGCCCTGCTCAACGAAAACGGCATTCCCACCCACGTCGAGGTCCTCCACGGCCTGGCCCACGAATATCCCCCCGATTTCGAGCGCCTGCTGCGGGTGGCCCTTGACTATATTGGCGAGTGATTGACTTAAACGAAAAGAGAGCGTTGCTCTGGCAGCGCTCTCTTTTCGTTTACAGATCACTTACGCAACAAACGCCACACTGTCTTCGCAATCTCCACCCCGCTCAAGATGATCACCACGATCAGCACCCAGCGCAGCATCTGGCTCAACAGGTTCATCACCACTTCCACCGTCTCAGCCGTGAACCCGCCGCTGTCAATCAACATCTGCGCATCCAGCGCCAACAGGCTCGGCCCCACCAGCATTGCCACCACAATGCCAATCCTCAGCACATGGATGCCGATATTGAGCCAGCGCGTTGCCGGTGTCCAGGCCCGCTTGCGCAGCAGCACCAGGTTCAACCCAATCTCAGCCAAGATCGCCACGTTCATCAGCGGCACAAAGCGGAAGAACTGCTCTGTCAGGGCTGGCAGCATCACCCAACCATTCTGATCGGCAAAACCCAACACCCAGCCCCCCTCGGCGTTGTAACCGGCCCCCAGGTAGCGGGCATACAGGTTCAAAAAGGCCAACAACAGCAGGCCGATCACGATCTCAAACACCGGCTCTCCAAAGCCCACCTGGTCAGGCCCTTCCACCTTCTCCAGCGTGTGCGGATCCCAGGTCTTCTCATCCTTCTGCTCTACCCTTGGCAGGGTGCGCTCTAAGATGGCAAAGATCAGGGCCAGCGTGCCAAACACCTGGATCACCGAGGTCCCCAACCCCAAAATCGCCTCCCAACCTATCTCCAGCATTTTCACCAGCCCACCGGCCGCATACCCCGGCTGGCCAAGCTGGCCCAAGCGGATGCCCATCCCGATCAAGGCCAGCACCGCAATGATGGGCAGCACGATCTTTGCCACCTGCAAAAAGGCCGGGTACAGCTTGGGCCCCACCAGGTAATTGACCGCCCCATAATTGGCCGCCACCTGATCCGGCGCGCCGAATTCCTTCAGCACCGCCACCTTCATCGCATCATCCACCGCCTGCCCGCTCTCGCGGCTGCGGTCTTCCAGCGCATCCTCCAGCAGCGAGCGGATCTCCTTCTGCACATCCTCCCGCCCCTGGCTCGGCAGTTGCCGCCCCACCTCGATAATATAGGCCTCAATTAGATCTTTCATCATCCACACTCCCAATGTCCATCCGTTAGGTTTTGCCTTATCGCACGCTTAGCGATTAGCGCTTCGCTCTTTCTTTCCTTCGCGCCCTTGCGTTAAACCTTTGCTCTTGCGCTCTGTGATCCCCGCCTCTCGGCGGTGAATCACCCTTCATTTCGACAGCACTTTTCCCATCATCCCCACAATTCCTCCCCACTCTGCCTTCAGCCCTGGTAGGGCCTCTCGCCCCGCCTGGCTGATCACATAATACCGCCGCGGCCTCCCTTCCTCGATGCGCCAGCTCGAAGCCAGCAGCCCCTGCCCCTCCAGCCGCCTCAGCAGCGGGTACAGAGTCCCCTGCTCCACCTCCAGCCCGCATTCAGACAGCCGCTTCATCAGCGAGTAACCGTACTGCTCTTCATCCAGCAGGCTCAACGCCGCCAGCACGATCACCCCGCGCCGCAGCTCTAAGATCACATTCTCAATCGCATCACTGTTTGTCATATCTCACCATTGATTACATTATACTGTGTTTCACACAGTATGTCAACCCCCAATCGACATAAGACATAACACATCCCGAATTTTAATCTTCGGCTGTGTTATGCACAAAACCACCCCCACCCCTGCCCCTCCCCCGCCAAGCGGGTGAGGGGATGTGACCGAAAACGAAGATGATGCGGGCCTTTGGCCCCGCATCATCTTCGTTTTCGGGATTTTGGGGATAGGAGAAAGGGAGCACCAAGCATGATGCACTCCTGAAAGATTAAATCAGGGGGGCATCATGTCTTAGATCTCCTCCATCATCCGCTCTGCCGCCAGCCGCCCCGAGATCAGCGCCGTCGGCATCCCCGTCCCGGGGCGCGTGCTGGCCCCCGCAAAATACAAATTATGGTACCTGGCATGCCGGTTGGACGGCCTGAAGTACGCCAGCTGCGTCAGGTTATGGCACAGCCCGTGCGTCGATCCCTTCACCAGGTTATAGCGCTTGCGCCACGAAAGCGGCGTAAAGCAGATCTCGAACTTGATGTGCGCCTCCAGGTCCCTGATCCCCAGCAGCGCCAGCCGCCGCATCACCGCTTGCCGCGCCGCCTGCGTCCGCTGCTTCCAATCCTGATCATCCCCCTCGCTCAGGTGCCCCACCGGCACGATCGCGATCAGCGTTTCCTCCCCTGTCGGCGCCATGCTCGCATCCAGGCGCGTGGGCGCGTGGATGTACAGGCTCGGGTTATCCGGCAGGTCCAGGTCATCGATGATCTGTTCAAAGTTACGCCGGTAATCATCTGCCAGGAAGAGCGTATGCGGCCCCAGCGCCGGGTATGGCTGGTCTACCCCCCAGAAAAAGGTGATCACCGAGCAAGAATAGCGCTTCTGCCCCAGCCGCCCCGCCTGCGGATCGCCCGCCAGCAGATTCTGGTAAATATAGGGCAGGTCGGCATTGCCCAACACCGCCTCTGCCGCCATGAAACTGCCGTCTTCTAAGACCACCCCCTTGGCCTTCTGCCCATTCACCTCGATCTTCTGCACCTCGCAATCGTACACCAGCTCTACCCCAGCCCGCTTCGCCATCCCCTCCAGCGCCTCCACCACCGCATACATCCCCCCGCGCGGGTAATACACCCCGTGCGCCATCTCGGTATAAGACATCATCGAAAAAGTAGCCGGCGCCTCGAACGGGCTCAGCCCCATGTATACATCCTGGAAGCTGAAGGCTGCCTTCAAGCGCGGTGACTTGAAGAAACTCTGCATATGGCGGTAATGGTTAGCCAGCGGCTTGAGCTGCCACAACAGCGGCACGCTCTCTAGCCGGAAGAAATCCCCCACCCGCCTGAAATCCACGTTCACCAGCTTTGGCATGGCCTGAGCATAGTGCCGGTGACCCTCTTCCAGGTAGCGCAGGTAACCCGCAAAGCTCCCCGCCTCCACCGCCTCTAACTGCGCCTGCATCGCCTTCAGATCCGGCGTCAGCGCCAGCCCGCTGCCATCATCGAACACCAGGCGGTAAGACGGATCCACCGCCTGCAAGTCCAGCGCATCATCCAGCCGCACGCCCAGCCGCGCGAATTCATCTGCATACACCTGCGGCATAATGAACAGCGTCGGCCCGGTATCAAACGTATGCCCCTCCCGGCTCAAGCGGTCGCAGCGCCCGCCTGGGCGGGCATTCTTCTCCACCACCCGCACCTCGTACCCGTTCTGCGCCAGGCGCACCGCCGCGGCCAATCCCGCCAGCCCGGCCCCAATTACCACCACCTTCTTTTTCGTCATCGCCTGCCTCACTCCTGATTGGTCCTCATCCTGCCCGCCTCTGGGCTCTCTGCCTGCCCCGGGTGACTCACCAAGCCCATCCAGGCCGCCCAGCCCAGCATCCCCAACCCCCCGCCCTGCTCATATGCTGCTCTCAGCCGGTACCCACCCGCCTCGATCTGCCCCAGCAGCCCCTCAAAACGGTGCAGGTAAGCAAACCCCGCCACCCGGCAGCGCGCGCTGCCCGCCTGGCTCAACGCCTTGCGCCCATCGCTGAAGCAATCCCGCGCCTCTGCCACCCGCCCCCGCACCCACTCGCGGTAACCGGCGCAGTCCACTTCCTCTGGCCCAAAGCCGCCCGCCTCCAGCACCTCTCTGGGGATGTTGTAATACCCAGCCTGCGCGTCATCCACCGCATCGCGCAGCATATGCACGATGTGCGCCCCCTTCACCGCCCGGTAGCGCCAGGTCCCCTTTGGCGAGCGGCAGTTATGCCCGATGAAGTAGTGCATCGCCTCCGTCACAGCCGAGGCCAGCCAATAGGTATAATCTTCCAGCTCGCGCCGGCTCACCACCACCCCGCGCCGCTGGGCATCGAACGCCATCACCCGCATCATATTGTGGATGTAGATCCCCAACCCGCTCTTTTCGCCCTGGCGCTGCCCCGCCAACAACGCCGCCAGCATGGCCTCCTCCTGCGTCAGTTCCCCCAGCGCTGCTCCTTCCGCCAGCCTTTGCTGCCGGTGCACGAATGCCAGCCGTTCTTCCGCTGGCCTTTCCTCCCCATCCAGCCAATCGTCCACCCACCTGAAGTACGCGTACGCCCGGTACGCATCCCCCACCCGGTCCCGGTCCACCAGCCACCGCACGGTGGCATAGGTCTGCCTGCTGGCCTGCCGCGTGATCCTTGCCGCCAGTCCAGGCTCAAAAGAAAACGCCGTCATCCTCGTACCCTCCATCTATATATACGCAGCGGCCAGGGCTTGGTTCTCCCCTGGCCGCTTGCTAACACGTGTTAATGATATCGTTAATACGAATAAATGAGATTAGAAATTCGGTTTTTTAATTTTTGTAGGAACGAGCCGCCGGCTCCACCATTTCTCTCACGATCCACGATCCACTTTCCTCACTTACCCCACCCCGCCAGGCACCCGTACTGAAAGACCAGGTCTTGCTCCACCGCCACATCGTTCTCATACAGCGGCCCGTGCAAATACTCGGCCCGCAAAGTGTATGCCGCTCGCATGCCGCTTTCCCCTGCCTCGGGCCCCGCCCGGATGATCAGCTCATAATACTTCCCCCCCGATTTCCAGTCCGGCGCCATCGAGATCACAAACCAGTTTTGCTCCGGCAGCATACGGTTGCCGATCACCTCTTGATAGACCACCACATCCGCTTCCGTATCGTATAACAAGAACTCGGTCGTCCCTGCTTCATCTGCACCCGAGCTGTCCACCCAAAAACGCAGCTCTTTCATCCCATTGCATTCCGGTTGCAAAACCTGCCGCAGCCAAAATTGTCCTGAAATAGGCTCAGAGTAACGCTCATTCGGGGACCAATTTTTGTACCGCGGCTGGTAACATAGCCCCGGCTGGTAATAGCTTGTTCCACAAGGCACATGGTACGCCAGCCCAATTCCCACGACAAAAGTCATCAGGCTCAACAAGCCCAAGGCCGGCGCCCCCCACCTCAGCCAGGCCGGTCCTCGCCCGCCCTTCAAAACCGGTATCCCAACCAGGGCCAGGAACAACAGCGGCAGCACCATCCCAAAGTAGCGCCCCTGTACCCCCAGGATCGTGCTGCTGCCCACCGGCGTATATGACACATACAAAGAACCCACGCTTGCCAGGTAAGCCGCCCCAAAGACCAGCGCCAGCCCGCCGCGCGTTCGCCGGTCAGGAATACCGCCCGCCGGGTCCAATACAGCCAGCCCCAGGGCCAACAGGTACAGCACGTACGTTATCGCCGGAACAGGCCAATAACCATACCCTGTCGCCGCAATCCAATCCCGCACGTAACCCGGCCCCTGCAGAAAAATGTCTTGTATCACCGTCCCTGCAAAAGCCAACGGTTGTGAGACGATATAGCCCAACTGCCCCATCGGGTCAGCCCCAACCAGGGCATACTTGTAGTGAGCATAAGCCAGCAGATTCCACCCCCCCACTACGATCACCCCCAAAACCAGGGCCACCGCCACCAACCCAACATAGCTTCTTCGATTCGGAAACTTCGCCGGCGAGATCAACAAAAAGGGCAGCATCGCCAGGGGAACCAGGTTGACCTTGGTCATATACAACAGCAGCAGCAGCAAAACCAGCCCCCACCATTCTCGCCCACCGATTTTTGAACGCCTGGCGGCATCTAAGCTGCCCGCCATGAACAAGAAACCAATCCCGTTCGAAACCGGGTCTGCCCCCACTATCGCCGCTTGCATCACCATCGTCGGCGCGATCGCCAGGATCGTCACCACCCACTTTCCAAACGGCATCACCCGCACCGCCAGCCACGCCAACACCGTGTAGCTCAGCAAACCCGCCATGCGGGTAAGGATATACACCGGAATCGCCGGCAGGGTCCCCGTTTGCCCCACGCTTCGCATCACCACCGCTTGCGGCAGCAGCAGCAGCGGCGAATATACCGACCGGGTTTCCAGGTCTTCATCTGTATACCCCAGGCCGTCCATCGCCAGCTCGCCATACTTCTGGTAAAAATCGTCCTTCACCGGGCGCACCAGCGGGGGCCTGCGGTAAGAAAGCTCCCAATAGATCGCCGGGAAGGGGTTCTGCTCGCGCGGCACCTCATTTGGGATGAAATACAGCGCCGCCATATCCCACACCCGGATCATATGCGTTTCTTCGTCCGTTCCCCCACCAATCGGCACGATCAATGCCGTCGGAATTCCCATCGCCAGCAGCCCCAACACCAGCACCGCCTCGGGCCACGAGAAGTGGAGTAATCGCTTTCTCCGTTTCATAATCCGCAGCATCTTCCCCTCACGCCGCCCCGTGGTACCAGCGCCCTTCCGGCCCATCATCCCCGCCCTGGCCTTTCTCTGCCAGGCTTTCCCCTTCACCTGCTTGTGCTTTCAGGATCGCAATCTCTCGTGCCGCCAGGGTGACCATTTTGAGCAAACGGTTTTGTTCACCCAGCGTGTACACAAAATAATACAAGTTGAAGATCACCAATAGATACAAGATCAGGTCAGCCCCGCGCCCAAATCCAACCATATTCGCCAGCTTCGTGGTCAACTCAGGCATAAAAACGAACAGCATCCCCAACCCCAACAGCAGCACGATCAGGATGCGGATCGAAGTCAAATTCTTCAAACGCAAGATATACAGCATCAACAAGAATAAGAAGCATAAGATCAAGAATTGCCCTATGTGCATGTTATTTCAAGCCTCCCACCAGGGTATCCCACACAATATCAATTGCATTCCAGATCGACTGGCCCTTTTGCATCGAATACGGCGTATAGCGCACCGTCACCGGCACCTCCATATACATCATCTTCAGCTTGCTGATTTGAGCCAGGATTTCACTGGCATGCGACATGCGGTTTTGTGTCAGGTGGATCCGTCGCGCTGCCGGCGCCGTAAAGGCGCGCACCCCGTTATGCGTATCGCTCACCTCCAACCGGGTCAGCAGCTTCGTCAGCCAGGTTGCCAGCTTAAGCACCCAATACCGGCTCTTGCGGATCCCGCTCAGGCGCGCCTCATCCCCGAACCGGGTTCCCAGCGCCACCTCCACGTTCGATTTTTCAAGCGCATCCACCAGCCTAAAAATATCCTGCGGGTCGTGCTGCCCATCCGCATCAAAGGTCACAAGATACCGGCAGTCCGGCTGCCTCAGAGCAAAGGTCATCCCGGTTTGCAAGGCCGCCCCCTGCCCCAGGTTAAAGGGGTGTTTCAGCACATACACCGGGTAACCCAAAGCAATCTCTGCCGTTTCATCCGCCGAGCCATCGTCCACCACCACCACCCGCACCTCCTGCGTCACCAATTCTTCCAGGATCTTACCGATCACCGTACCTTCGTTATACGATGGCACAATCACAAAAATGTGTTTGGGTAAAATGGACATAGCTTTTATTATACCTTCCATTCATCCCACATCCTTCCCAGCCGGGGTGAGGTTCTTCTGTTGCTAAGCCATCGTTAATATGATAATATATATCCAATTTATTACATTAACCACTCATCTTTCCTGATCCTCCAAAGGAGAATAAAATGAAAATCAGGCTCTTTACCCTCCTCACCTTCATTGTTGTTCTGGCGTTAGCGGTTATGCCGCTGCCGGCCCGGGCCTCAGGCGACACCCCCGAAACCCTCCGCGAACAAGCCTTGGCCCTTGAGCCCGCCACTGCTGCCGTGGCAACCACGGCTGCCACGGCAACCACGGCTGCCACGGCAACTACGGCTGCCACGGCAACTACGGCTGCCGCGGCAACTACGGCTGCCGCCGCCGCTTCCGACTACCCCCTCTTCATCGGCGTTGACGACACAACCCTCTCCACCTACCGCATCAATCCTGCCACTGCCGGCAGCATTCCCGCCTTCACTGGCTACCAGGTTTGGGGCGCCGCCTACGACCCGGTGAACGACCGCGTTTTCTTCAACAACAACGCCGCCCTGTATCAATGGTCGCCCGATGGCGCCGTCACCTTCCTTGGCAGCATCACCCATGCCTCCTCCAGTTTCGCTGCCGTCGGCCTGGCATACTACGATGGTGTTCTCTACGCTGTGAACAATACGAACGATGAGGCCGTTTACAGCATTGATCTGACCACCTTCGAAGCCACTCTGGTCATTAATTACCCCAATGTCGAATTCGATCTAGGCGGCCTAGCCGCCGATCCCAGAACCGGCCTGCTCTACGCCACCAATGATGACACTGATCTCCTGGGGGTCGGCCTCTACCGCATCAATTGGGATGCCACCCTCACCCTCATCGCCCCCTACCCGGTTGGCCAAACCGATATCGACGGCCTCGCCATCAGCGAGGCCGGCATCGCTTACCTCATCACCGATGAGCCCGGCTTCACTTACGTCTACGATTTGAATACCTCCACCTACCTGGCCCCCATTGCCAACCCCTGGACCACCAGCGAAGTTTTCTCAGCCGGCGCCTGGATCTGGGGCGATCCATCCATCACCCTCGCCACCACCGTCGGCACAGACCCCAATCTCTGCGCCCCCACCGGTGCCCTGGTAGTTGACCCCGGCACACAAGTCACCTACTGCTACACCGTCCAGAATACGGGTGAACGCACCCTCACCCTCCACACCCTCGATAGCAGCCTGTCGGGGGTCATCTTGAATGCCTTCCCCTTCACCCTCTTGCCCGGCGCCTCCGCTTTTCTCACCCAAACCGAAACCATCCTCACCGACACCGTCAACACTGCCGCCTGGACCGCCTTCAACACCGGTATGTCTTATTTATATGACGACACTGTCGCCTTTCCCTTCACCGATATCAGCACCACCGGCACCCCCCTCAACCTGGCCGATGAAAGCGCAGACAATCTCACCCTGCCCTTCTGGTTCACCTTCTATGGGGTCAGCTCCAACCAGGTACGCGTGGGCAATAACGGTGCCCTGCTCTTCAACGCATCCAGCGGCACCATCACTTTCGCAAATTCAAATTTACCCTCCGCCGCCCTACCCCTCGCCATCTTCCCCTTCTGGGATGATATCGACGATGACACGGGCAATGTCTTTTACGAAACCCGCGGCCAATCGCCCGAGCGCACCTTCATCATCCAATGGCACGACCGCCCGCATTTCCCCAGTACCGGCAGTGCCACCTTCCAGGTCATCCTCTTCGAAGGCACCAACCACATTCTCTTCCGCTACGTAGACTTGAACTTTGGCCATGCCGGCTATGATTACGGCGCATCCGCCACAGTTGGCCTCAATAAAGACGCTACCACCGCCGTCCAGTACTCGTTCAACACCGCCTCCCTGGCCGATGGCCTGAGCATCCTCTGGACCCCCACCCAATCGGCATCTGCCAGTGATGCCGCCGCCGTCACCCTGCGCCGGCCCGAGATCCTGGCCGCCCCATCCAACATTGTCACCAGCCAGGTCCTCGGCACCTCCGCAAACTACACCCTCACCATCCAAAACGTCGGCGGCGGCCTGCTCCAGTGGCAGGTCGGCGAAGTCGATGGCGCCGCACTCCTGCAAACCCCGCCGCCCGCCCCATCCGCCGCCCCCGCCGCACATCCTTCTGCATTCCTCACCGGCACCCTGGCAGCCGGCCCCATCCTTCCCCAAGCACCTGCCAGCCCCGCTCCATCGGGTAACCCCGCTCCATCGGGTAACCCCGCCTCACCGGGTAGCCCTGTTTCACCGGGCAGCCCTGTTTCACCGGGTAACCCTTCGCCCCCCCTTGCTCTCCCTGCTTCTCTCTCCCTCAGCGATGCCCTGGCAGCCGGGCTCATTCCTCCCCAGCCCGCCGCCAACTTACCCGCGCTGGTTCATCCGCAGTCCAGCCCCGATCTACCGGCCAGCCCCGGGGTCGTCTTCTATGCCACCCGCCAGCTCTTTAATGCTTACAACCCCGCCCTGCCCATAGAAGACTTCGAAGATACGTCCTGGCTCGATAACACTGTCATCTCTTGCCCCGCCCCCTTCAATGCCGCCACCAACAACGCCTGCCTGACCCCTGGCGTCATCCTGCCCGGGGTCAGCTTCCAGGATAACCCCCTCAACGATTCCGGCGGCGGCTCTCCAAACGGCCTGGCTGGCGTTGGCATGGGTTTCCTGAGCGCTCCCAGCAAACGTCTTGTTGCCAACAACTATGCCGATAGTTTCGAGATCCTCTTCAACCCGCCCGTCACCGCTGCCGGCATAGATTTGGTACATTATTACGCCAGCCCTGCCACCGTCGATATTGCCCTTTACGACGCCACCGATACCCTCATCCTCACCACCACCGCTTCGGCCACCAACCAGGGCAGCTTCTGGGGGATCTACTCTGCCACGCCCATCGGCCGCATCAGCATTCAGTCTCAAATGAGCGCCGGCGATGGCTACGAGGGCGTCGATAACCTGGCCTTTGGCACAGCCGGGCCTTGCAACATCCCCTCCGATATCCCCTGGGCCAGCACCTCGCCCATCACCGGCACCATCCCTGGCGGCGGCAGCATGGATCTCACCCTCACCATCAACACCCTCGGCCTCACCCCCGGCAGCACCTACCCCGCCCTGTTGTGTGTCATCAGCAATGCCTCCAACGCCCCCGTGCTCCCGCTGCCCATCACCCTATCTGTCATTGCCCCGGCCTACGGCGTAGACATCTCCCCTGACCAGTCCGCATCCGCCACTGCCGGCACCTCCGCCTTCTACAGCCTCTCCATCACCAACACCGGCAATATCACAGATACCTTTGACCTGAGCGCCTCCGGCCTCTGGGCCGCCAGCCCCTCCCTCCCCAGCATCACCCTCGCCCCTGGCGCCGCCGGCAGTTTCTCCGTCTCGGTCGCCGTCCCCCTCTCGGTGGCTGATGGCGACACAGACCTCACCACCCTCACCGCCGTCTCCCAGGCCCACCCCGCCGCCACAGACGCCGTCCAGCTCACCACCACCGCCTTCGTGCCCCCGGTCTACAGCCTGGCCCTCTCCGCCGACCAGGCCGCCTCCGCCGCGGCCGGCACCTCCGCATCATACACCCTCTCCATCACCAACACTGGCAACCGCACCGACACCTTTGACCTGAGCGCCTCCGGTGCCTGGCCCGCCAGCCTATCTCTCTCCAGCATCACCCTCGCCCCCGGCGCTGCCGGCAGCTTCACCGTCTCGGTCGTCGTCCCCCTCTCCGTGGCTGATGGCGACACAGACCTCACCACCATCAACGCCGTCTCCAGGGCCCAGCCCAGCGCCAAAGCCACCCGCCAGCTCACCACCACCGCCGTCGTGGCCCCCGTCTACAGCCTGGCCCTCTCCGCCCATCAAGCCGCCTCTGCCGCGGCCGGCACCTCCGTCATATACAGCCTCTCCATCACCAACACCGGCAACCGCACCGATACCTTTGACCTGAGTGTCTCCAGCGCCTGGGCCGCCAGCCCCTCCATCACCAGCATCACCATCTCTCCCGGCGCCACCGGCAGTTTCACCGTCTCGGTCGCCATTCCCCCCTCCGCATCGGATGGCGCGGTCAACCTCACCACCCTCACTGCCGTCTCCAGGGCCAACCCTGCCGCCACAGACACCGTCCAGCTCACCACCACCGCCATCGTAGATAGCTACAAGATCTACCTGCCCATCACCCTCAAACGTTAACCCATCCACACCCAATAAAAAACATGGGTGGTGCAGGGATTTCTCCCTGGCGCCACCCATGTTTCATTTCTCATTTCCTCACCGCATCGTAAAGAACACCACCCCCGTCAGCACCAGCATCAACACCGCCTCCAGCCCCAGCATCCCCCAATACAGCTTCGGATTCTCCTCCCGCGTCGTCAGCGGCCCCCCCACCAGGTTCTTGCGCAGTTTCTTCCCCGTCTTCAACTCATAGCCCCACTTCACCCCAAAGAACAGCCATACCACCGTCAGAACAATTTGCGGATTCATTGCTCAACCTTCTCCTTTACGTACACAAGTTTTTAATTTTTCTAAACTGGCCAGACATTTACCCGCACAATTTCTCTCAATATACCCAATTCCTCGCCCGACAAAGCCTCTTTATTCAACTCGTTCACCAGCCACAACCCGCCCTGCCTGATCTTCTCTTTAGGCGAATAATTGCCCAGCCAGGCCCCAGACGGGCGGCAGACACTGCAACCTGAAACGGTTGAGATGATCCTAGATTCCCATTTCAAACGCGCATCCTTGTCATTCACACAGAACACTGCGAAGCTAAAATTCTGTTGAATGTATTTCGTCACCTGCCGTTCCACCTCGCTCTGCCGGGCGAAGTCAATGCCTGCTGCGTGTGCTTGCTTAGCTATTCGAGTCGTCAAGTCGATCTCCCATTGTTCGATGAATGGGTCGCCATCGCGGGCCAGCAGTGCCCGCCCAATATTCTTCCGAAAAATACTCCGGTCCTTATTTTCTTGCACAAAATGCTGGTTCAACCTGGATCTCAACTGGTTAGTCCCGGTATGGGTGCCAACGCGCACAATCCGCTTGCCCCCATGCGCCGCTTCCCCTGTCTCGAAGAGAATATACAAGCCATTCTGAGGAATAGCACTCGCGTCGAAGGGGAACCTATGTTGGGTCAGGCCGTTGAACAATTGGTGAAGTTGCCCGCAAATTTCGCTCATCTATCACTTACCTAAAAATTGCAGTTGTTTGCCGATCGGCAGATTTGCCAGGGGCGCTTCGCTCGAGGCGAACATAGGTATCAGGTATTTGCGGTATTTCGCGCCTGCCAGGAAGATGAAATGATCGCGAGCCGGGTCTGCCTGTACAGCAATCTGCTTGAACACCCGCTTGGCCCATGTGGCCACTTCCCTAGCCGGCATCTCGTTCAGGGTCAGGTCATACGGCTCGATCTCCGTATCCAGGTCGAGCAGCCCATACTTCGCTGAGAGAATGAAGATCTTATCTGCCTTTAGCTTGCGGGCGTATGCCAGGCTCTTCTCAAAAAGCGGGCTGATATACATCGCTTCGGCCTTTGACTTGGTGGTACGTTTTTTACTAGCACAAGATATCAAAACAATCGTATTCATGCTAAAAGTATAGCACTTTATATCAAGACTTGAAGGCACACCTTCCCTTCATAAATAATTCCCCCTCTCCACCCCATGGAGAGGGGGCCAGGGGATGAGGTTCCCGGGGGTGAAATTCTTCATCCTGTCCATCCTGTGCATCCCTGTTAAATCTCACGCTCTTCACCAGCAATCGATCTTTGATTGTCATCTACTTAAGTTATAATACAAAGCTATGGAAGAACGCCTACAAAAGATCCTTGCCCAGGCCGGCCTGGGCTCTCGCCGCACTTGCGAAACCCTTATCATTGCCGGACGGGTCACCGTCAACGGCAAAAACGCCGAGCTCGGCCAAAAAGCCGATCCCGCCGTAGACAAGATCCTCGTCGATGGCCGCCCCCTTCAGCCTCTGCAGACCACCATCTACGTGGCCCTGCACAAGCCGCGCGGCGTTGTCAGCACCGCCAGCGACGAATTTGGCCGCTCCACCGTCCTCGACCTGGTGCCCCTTGAAACGCGCCTCTACCCCGTTGGCCGCCTGGATATCGACAGCGAAGGCCTGGTCCTGCTCACCAATGATGGCCAGCTTGCCAACCAGCTCTCGCATCCCAAGTTTGAGCACCCCAAAGAGTACAAAGTGCTCGTGGCCCGCCAGCCCGATGATGCCCAGCTAGAGGCCTTCCGCCACGGCGTGGTCATGCCCGATGGGCACCGCACCGCCCCCGCCGAAGTGCGCCTCGAAGCCAACCAGGGCAAGGGCGCCTGGCTCAACGTCATCCTGCGCGAAGGCCGCAAGCGCCAGATCCGCGAAACCTGCCAGCAGGTCGGCCTGCCCGTGGTGCGCATCGTGCGCGTCCGCATCGGCACCCTGCGCCTGGGCAACCTCAAGCCCGGCGAATGGCGCAAACTCACCCCCCAAGAAGCCGCCGACCTCAAGGCCCCGCCTGCCCGTCCCGCCCGCGCCGAACGTCCCGCCCGCGCCGCTGGCTCTCGCTCTGAGGGCAGATCACCCCGCCAGCCTCGGTCTACCGGCCAGCCTCGCACTACCCGCGCTGGTTCATCCGCAGGCCAGCCTCGTTCTACCGGCCAGCCTCGCACTACCGGCCCACGCCGTCCATCCGCCCGCGTTACCGATGAAAAGACCCCCCGCCGGCCTCGTTCCACCGGCCGGCCTCGGTCCACCGGCCGGCCTCGATCTAGCGGCCCGCGCCGCCCGCGCTAAGCGCCCCAGCGCACCAAATTCATTTCTCGAAAGGTTCTCCTAAACATTATGAAGAAGATCACCACTGCTGACCGCCTGCGTTATTGGTTTGATAACCTGATGGCCAAAGGCACCCCCGCCATGATTGGCATGCTCTTCGTGGCATCTGCCCTTCTCATCATCCTCATCTCTGCCATCGTCTCTCTCACCCCCATCGGCCTGCAAGAAGATGGCACCCGCCTGGGCTTCGTTCAGGTCGCCTGGATGAGCCTCATGCGCACCCTCGATGCCGGCACCATGGGCGGCGACAGCGGTAACTGGTGGTTCTTGCTTGCCATGTTCATTGTCACCCTCGGCGGCGTCTTCATCGTCAGCACCCTCATCGGCGTCCTCGGCAGCGGCATCGAAGGCCGCATCGAAGAGCTGCGCAAGGGCCGCTCCCTGGTTGTCGAAGAAAACCACACCGTCATCCTGGGCTGGTCTGAGCAGGTCTTCGCCGTCGTCTCTGAGCTTGCCTCGGCCAACGCCAACCAGCGCCGCGCCTGCATCGCCATCCTCGCCGATAAAGACAAGGTCGAGATGGAAGACGAGCTGCGCGGCAAGGTCTCTGATTTCCAGACCACTCACCTCGTCTGCCGCACCGGCAGCCCCATGGACCTCGCCGACCTTGAGATCGTCAACCCCCACGCCGCCAAATCTATCATCATCCTGGCCCCCGAAACCGCCGACGCCGACTCGCAGACCATCAAAGCCATCCTCGCCCTCACCAACAACCCCCACCGCCGCCAGGCCCCCTACCACATCACCGCCGAGATCCGCAACCCCAAGAACCTCGAGGCTGCCCAACTGGTGGGCAAAGACGAGGCCGAGCTGGTCAAGGTCGATGAACTCATCGCCCGCATCACCGCCCAAACCTGCCGCCAATCGGGCCTCTCCACCATCTACACCGAGCTGCTCGACTTCGGCGGCGATGAGATCTACATCAAAGAAGAACCCTCCATGGTCGGCAAGACCTTTGGCGAGGCCCTCTTCATCTACGAAGATTCTGCCGTTATGGGCATCCTGCCCGCCGGTGGCCAGGCCTCCCTCAACCCGCCCATGAACACCGTCATCCAGCCTGGTGATAAGCTTGTCGTTGTTTCTGAAGATGATGACACCATGATCCTCTCGGGGCTCACCGATTACAAGCTCGATGCCGCCGCCATCCACACCCGCACCAGCCCCGCCGCCGGCCCCGAGCACACCCTCATCCTCGGCTGGAACCGCCGCGCCCCCATCATCATCCACGAGCTGGATGCCTACGTGGCCCCCGGCTCCACCGTCAAAGTCCTCAGCGGCACCCCCCAGGCCGAGATGGAAGAAGCCTGCGACTGCGATGAGCTGCAGAACATTACCCTCACCATCCAGCACGGCGATACCATCGAACGCCGCACCCTCGACAGCCTAGATGTCACCCAGTTCGACCACATCATCACCCTCAGCTCCAACGACCTTCACAACGCCCAAGAGGCCGATGCCCGCTCCCTCGTCACCCTGCTCCACCTGCGCGACATCTCTGAGAAGACCGGCCGCCACCTGGCCATCGTCTCTGAGATCCTCGATGTGCGCAACCGCGAGCTGGCCGAGGTCAGCCGCGCCGACGATTTCATCGTCAGCGACAAGCTCATCAGCCTGCTCATGTCGCAGATCTCTGAAAACAAGTCCCTGGCCCCCGTCTTCGAAGACCTCTTCGACCCTGAGGGCTCTGAGCTTTACCTCAACCCCGCCAACGACTACGTCCAAACCGGCAAGCCCCTCAACTTCTACACCGTGCTCGAGGCCGCCCGCCGCCAGGGTCACGTAGCCATTGGTTATCGCCTCAAGGCCCTCTCCGAAGACCCCAAAAACGCCTACGGCGTGGTCATCAACCCCGAGAAATCGAAACAGATCACCTTTACCGAGGCAGATCGCATCATCGTCCTGGCCGAAGGCTAAAGATCAAGGCCGCCCCCCTCCTGGGGCGGCCCCATCTTGCCTTCACAAGGAGTTATTATGCAGCTTGCTCAACCCACCGAAGAAAAACCCACCCTGCTCGACCGCCCCGTCTTGGCTGGCTTCCGCCTGAGCTGGGAGACCCTCGTCTTTGCCCTGGTCGTCATCCTGGCCATCATCACCCGCTTCTACTTGCTCGAGCCGCGCGTCATGAGCCACGATGAGACCTCGCACGTTTACTTCTCCTGGCTGCTCTCTAAGGGCAGTGGCTATGCTCACGATCCCGTCACCCACGGGCCGCTCCAGTTCCACCTCGTGGCCCTGTCCTACTTCCTCTTCGGCGACAGCGACACCTCCGCCCGCATCCCGGCCGTCCTCTTCAGCATAGCCACCGTCTACTTCATGTGGCATTACCGCCGCTACCTAGGCCGCGTGGGGGCCATTGCCGCCGCCCTGTTCTTCACCATCTCGCCCTACATGCTCTATTACGGGCGCTACGTGCGCAATGAGGCCTTTGTGGCCCTCTTCGGCGTGATGATGCTGTGGGCCATGCTGCGCTACATGCACACCGGCCACTCCCGCTATCTCTATTGGTTCACCCTCGTCAACGTCTTGCACTTCTGCACCAAAGAGACCTCCTTCATTTACGCCGCCCAGGCCCTGCTCTTCCTCGCCATCTACCTCATCTACCGCATCACGGGCCGGCCCTGGATCTCCAACCAGGCCCGCACCCGCTTCATCATCGCCCTGCTGCTGGCCCTGCTCCTATTCTCCATCGCCGCCATCCTGTATTTTGCCGGTTCCGGCCCGGCGGTGCCCAGCGCCACCACCAGCCCCGCCACACCCGCCGTATCCGCCACTGCCATCCCCAGGGCCTACCCCCTCAGTATGCTCGGGCTGGGCCTCCTGGCTGTGGTGGGGGCCGTCTATTACGCTCTCACCGGCTTCGGCCTGGCCCAGCTCCGCCAGGAGCGTTCCTTCGACCTGGCCATGCTCCTCGGCACCCTCATCCTGCCCCAGCTCTCCCCCTTCCTCATCAACGCCGTCGGCTGGAGCATCCCCGTCAACGCCACCGAGGTGCGCGCCCTCACCCTCACCAGCATCTTACAGATCGCTGCCGTGTTGGTGCCCGTCGTGATCCTCTCGGTGGTGCTTGGCCTGGTCTGGAACCGCCGCCTGTGGTTGGGAAATGCCGCCCTCTGGTACTCCGTCTTCACCGTCTTCTACACCACCCTCTTCACCAACGGCGCCGGCTTCTTCACCGGCACCCTGGGCTCTCTGGGTTATTGGTTGGCCCAGCAAGAGGTCAACCGCGGCAGCCAGCCCCTTTACTATTACGCCCTGCTCCAGATCCCGCTCTACGAATTCCTCCCCGCCATCGGCTCTCTCCTGGCCATCTTCCTCTTCCTGCGCGACCGCCAACCCGCCCTGGTCGAAGAACCCCAGCCTTCCCAGGCTGAACCATCTGAGGCCCCCCTGCCCAACGCAGAAGAGCCCGCTCCCCTGCCTGCCCTGCAAAAGCCCCCCTTCCTTGCCCTCATGGGCTTTTGGGCCATCACCAGCCTGCTGGCCTATTCCATCGCCGGCGAAAAGATGCCCTGGCTGACCGTCCACATCACCTTGCCCATGATCATCCTCTCTGGCTGGACGGTGGGCACGCTGGTAGATAACGTGCGCTGGGGCTTCTTGCGCACCGCCCGCGGCTGGCTGATGCCCGCCGCCCTCCTGGTCTTCATCCTGGCCTTGCCCGCCGCCCTGCGCTCGCTGCTGGGCGCCAACCCGCCCTTCGCCGGCCAATCTCTCGATCAGCTATCCGCCACCAGCGAGTTTCTCATCGCCCTCGGCGCGGCCCTGCTCAGCGGCTATGCCCTCTTCCGCCTGCTCAACGAATGGCCTTCCATGCACATCCGCCACTTCATTGCCCTGGGCTTTTTGGGCTTCTTGGCTGTGCTCACTGCGCGCGCCGCCTTCATGGCCTCTTACGTCAACTACGACCGCGCCACCGAATACCTGGTCTACGCCCACTCTGGCCCCGGCGATAAGCTGGCCCTCGCCCAGATCGAAGACCTCTCCCGGCGCCTCACCGGTGGCCTGGATATGGTGGTGGCATACGACAGCGACACCACCTACCCCTATTGGTGGTACCTGCGCAACTACCCCAACCAGCGCTTCTATGGCAGCACCCCCACCCGCGACCTGCGCGATGCCCCTGCCATCCTGGTTGGCGAGAACAACTTCGGCAAGATCGAGCCCATCGTCGGCCAGGCCTACTACCGTTTTGATTACATCCGCATCTGGTGGCCCAATCAAGATTACTTCAACCTGACCCGCGATCGCCTGCTCAACGCCTTCCGCGATCCCAACCTGCGCGAGGCCATCTTCCAGATCTGGCTCAACCGTGATTACACCAAGTATGGCCAGGTCACCGGCCTCGATATGGGCCTGGATACCTGGAACCCCTCCGGCAAGATGCGCCTCTACCTGCGCAAAGATGTGGTCTCTCAACTGTGGGACTACGGTGTCGGCCCAAGCGCCGCCGAAGTCGTCGCCGACCCCTACGAGGGCAAGCAGGTCAATCTCACTGCCGACCTCAGCTACGGCGTCCAGGGCATCGACCCCGGCCAATTCCTCAACCCCCGCGATGTGGCCGTTGCCCCCGATGGCACCATTTACGTCGCCGACACCAACAACCACCGCATTCAGCATCTCTCGGCCGATGGCCAGGTGCTCGATGTGTGGGGCACCTTCGCCGATCTCTCTAAGGGCGCTGCCCCCGGCGGCACCTTCTACGAACCCTGGGGGGTGGCCGTTGGCCCAGATGGCTCGGTCTACGTGGCCGACACCTGGAACCACCGCCTGCAAAAATTCACCGCCGATGGCCAGTTCCTCACCATGTGGGGCTTCTTCGGCCAGGGTGAGACCCCCTTTGCCCTGTGGGGCCCGCGCGATATCGCCATTGATGCCAATGGCATGGTCTATGTCACCGATACCGGCAACAAGCGCGTTGTGGTCTTTGACCCCCAGGGCGGCTACATCACCCAGTTTGGCACCGTTGGCTACGATCCCGGCCAGTTTGACGAACCCACCGGTCTCACCGTTGACCCCGATGGCCTGGTCTATGTGGCCGACACCTGGAACCAGCGTGTGCAGGTCTTCGAGCCCGGCGAAATGGGCATCTTCATCCCCGTCCGCAGTTGGGACGTGGTGGCCTGGTTTGGCCAATCGCTGGACAACAAACCCTCTATCATCGCGGATGCCACCGGCAGCATCTATCTGTCCGATCCCGAGGGCAGCCGCATCCTGCGCTTCAACGCCGCCGGCGAGTTCGTCAGCTACTGGGGCGACTACGGCAGCGAGCTGAGCACCTTCATCCTGCCATCTGGCCTCGCCGCCGATCCTGCCGGCGGGCTGTGGGTCGCCGACAGCGGCAACCACCGCATCCTACACTTCGTACCTTAATCAAAACAGAGAAGGTGGCGCTTGGCGCCACCTTCTCTGTTTTAAAATTGAGCGTAGATGAATTCCGTCACCTCGCTGGGGGCCAGCAAAATGATCCCCGCCAACAGCAGGGCATAGAACAAGGCTCTCAGTGGGGCCGGCAGGCGCGTGGCCACCAGCAGGTTGCCGCTGGCATACTGCACCGTGTCCATCAAGATCAGCGGCGCGCTATAGAACAGCAGGTCGGTGGCAAAGAGCAGGCTCTGCTCAGAGGCCGCCGCCCTAAAGTGGCTCAGCATATACCACACCTGCCCCACCGACTCGGCCCTGAAGAACAGCCAGCCGAAGGACACCAGCGCCAACATCAACACGATCCTCAGCCCCACCAATGGGAAGGCCTGCCCGCTGTTCCAGGGGTCCTGGTGGATCGGGCGCTTCTCAAACCGCCGGTACAGCACCATCAACAGCCCGTGGTAGCCCCCCCACAGCAAAAAGGTCCATCCCGCCCCATGCCACAAACCGCTGACCAGCATCGTGATCATGGGCGGCAGCAGCTCTGGCAAAAACTTCAGCTTCAGCAAGGCCCGCCGCGAGGGGAAGAAGATATAGTCCCTCAGCCATTCAGAGAAGGAAATATGCCAGCGCTGCCAGAAGTCGGTGGGGTTGAGGGCCAAGAACGGCAGGCGGAAGTTGATCGTCAGCTCAAAGCCCAGCAGCTTGGCCAGGCCGCGCCCAATATCCGAATAGGCCGAGAAATCGGCGTAGATCTGCACCCCAAATGCCAGCACCGCCAGCAGGTAATCTGCGCCTGCATATTGGGCCGGGTCGGCAAAAACCGGGTTCACCACGTTGGCCAGGTTATCAGCCACCACCAGCTTCTTAAAGAAGCCCCAGATCAGCAGGTACACCCCCGCCGCCGTTTGCGAGGCGCTGGGGCTGCGCGGCCGGGCGATCTGCGGCAAGAGCACGTGTGCCCGGTCCATTGGCCCCGCCGGCAGCGCCGGGAAGAAGGCCACGTAGATGGCATATTCCAACAGGCTGCGCGTGGGCTGGCTGCGCCGCTGGTACACATCGATCACATAGCTCATTGACTTCAACGTGAAGAAGCTGATCCCCAGCGGCAGGGCCAGGTTCAGGCTGGGCGCGGCCGCCTCTACCCCCAGGCGGTTGAGCACGCTGAAGAAGCTGCCGGCGAAGAAATTGAAGTACTTGAAGGCCACCAGCGCCCCCAGGTTAGCCCCCAACGAGGTGAACAACAACAGGCCGCGCGGCAGGCGGGCTGCCTTCTCATCTTTGCCCGGCCCCAACCCCAGGCCCACCAGGTAGTCCAGCAGGGTCAGCCCGCCAATCAAGAGGGCCATCCGCCAACCGCCCCAGCCGTAGAAAACGTAACAGGCCGCCAACAGCAGCAGGTTCTGCAGCCGGCGCTGCTTTTGCAGCACCAGGTAAAGGGCGTAAAACAGGGCAAAGAAATAGAGGAACTCGAGCGAGCGAAATGCCATGGTCTTCAGGGGAACCGGGAGGCCTGCCTCCCCACAGCCCGGCTAAGCGGCCGGAGCGACCTTCTTCAGGATGTAATACGTGGCCCGCTTATCGCCGATCTTGAGCAGCACACCCTGGCTCACCAGGTCTGCCAGGTCGCGCCGCAAGGTCTCGGCGTGCACATCGGGGCAAAGGTCCTGGTATTCGCGGCTGGTAATACGGCGGTGGCCCGCCAGGTATGCCAGGGCCATCTGCTGGCGTGGGTTGAGCGCCAGCGAGGCGTAGACAGACAGGTCTGGTACAGGGTGGGTGGCAGCGTCCAGCCCGCTGTACAGGGTGACGCGGAAAGTGCCCGAGGCATCTTCAAAGCGCGGTGGGCGCAGGCCGGCGGCGCGGGTCACCGTCACCACCCGGTTCAAGCCGTAGCCCAGGCGCTCCACAAAGCCCAGGTCTGCCAGCACCTGCACCACCACCGGGTTGCGCGAGAAGCGCGCTTCCAGCAGGTTATCCAGCGTCACCGGGCCGGGCAGGCCGCCGGGTGAATGCACCTCCAGGCGGTCTGAGAAGATGTACAGGTGGGTGTTATCGCCCTGCACGCTGTAATCGCGGTGGGCAATGGCATTCACCAACAGCTCGCGCACCGCTTCGAACGGGTACTCGGGCGCTTCTTGGTGCTGGAGACCCACCAGGCGCACCACGCTGCGCAAATTGCCCCGCACAAAGGCCTCGGCCTGGCGCAGTTGCTCAGGCAAGGTACCGCTGATGTCTTGCTTGATGTAGCTATCTGCAAGGGTCACCCCCGGGAAGCGCCCCGCCAGCAAGGTGGCATTGGGCAGCCACTGCTGTGGGCAGCGCCCAAACAACAGCAGCGCGGCATAGGTCGGCCGCAGAACCCCCTCCACCCGCCTCAGGCAGCCGCGCCGCACCAGCCAGTCTTGCTCAGAGATCGAGGGCGGCAGCAGGCCATCCTGGTTGGCTCTTTCCATGTAGGCCTGCACCTGAGCCGGATCCAGGTCGTCCAGGCTGGCATCTGGCAGGGGGCGGGCCTCGAACTGCACCGCGCCCCGCTCTACCAGCAGTTGGCGCAAGCGCCGGGCCGGCAGGGGGTTGGTCTGTGTGCCCTCCCGCCCCAAGTAACGCCCTTCCAGGCTGTAGACGTGCGGCAGGCCGCCGGGCACGGCCACGCACAACACCTGCGCCGCCGAAGCAGAGCCCGGTTGGGCCGCCTGCACCCGGCGCGGCAGCGGCAAGACCAGGGCCGGCTCAGCCATCAAGGCCGCCTGGAAGACCTTATCTGCCGCCGCTTCAACATCCACCAGGCCAATCACCTCGCCGCTGCGTGGGGCAATCCCCAACAGCACCAGGCCGCCCCCGGCATTGGCCATTCCCACCAGCACTGAGGCCAGGCGCGCCAACGGCACATCCTCCGGGAACCAATGCAGCCCCGCGCCCATGCCTTGTGCCAGCAAGCCAGGTATATCGTACAATGCCGCCGCCTAATTGCTTTCGACCGCTTCCGGCTCGGCTTTCTTCTTATTACGCGTCACCCGGCGCGGTTGTTCTGCCCGGGGCGTGGGTGGCAAGAGTGCCATCTCCAAAACCTGGTCAATATGGTCAACCAGCAAGATGTTCATCTCACTGCGCGCCCGCTTTGGCACGTCCACCAGGTCTTTCGCATTCCGCCGCGGGATCAGCACGGTCTTCAACCCCGCCCGATGCGCCGCCAACACTTTCTCGCGAATGCCCCCCACCGGCAGCACCCGCCCGCGCAGGGTGATCTCGCCCGTCATGCCCACATCCTTGCGCACCGCGCGCCCGGTAAAGGCCGAGATCAGCGAGGTGCAGATGGTGATGCCCGCGCTGGGCCCATCCTTGGGGATAGCGCCTTCGGGGATGTGGATATGGATATCCATGTTCTCGAAGATCTCTGGGTCCATGTCAAAGACCCGGGCCCGAGACTTCATGTACGAGAGCGCCGCCTGGGCCGACTCTTGCATCACGTTGCCGATCTGCCCCGTGATCTGCAAATTGCCCTTGCCCTCGAACAACAGCACCTCCACCGGCATGATCTCGCCGCCAGTCTCCGTCCAGGCAATGGCGGTTGCCACGCCTGCCTCGTCCTGGCGTTCGGCTTCCAGGTCAAAGAACTGCGGTGGACCCAAGAAGCGCTCGATCGAGGGCGGCGTGACCCGGCGGGAGAACGACTTCTTTTCTGCCTTGGCCCGCGCAAGCTTACGGCAAACCCGCCCCACCTCGCGCTCGAAGTTGCGCACGCCCGCCTCGTAGGTATACTCGCGCACAATGCGCTTGAGGGCCCCGTCGGCAAATTCGATCTTTTCCTCTTCCAGGCCAGCCTCTTCCAGTTGGCGCGGGATCAAGAAGCGGTGTGCAATCTCCAGCTTCTCCTCTTCGATGTAGCCCGGGAATTCGATCAACTCCATCCGGTCTAGCAGGGCCGGCGGGATGGGGCCGATGGAATTGGCCGTAGTGATGAACATGACCTTTGATAGGTCATAGGCCAGCTCAAGGTAATGGTCTGAGAAGGCGTAGTTTTGCTCCGGGTCCAGCACCTCTAACAAAGCCGATGCCGGGTCGCCGCGGAAATCATTGCCCAGTTTATCCACCTCATCCAACATGAACAGGGGGTTGATCGTGCCGGCGCGGCGCATGGTCTGCAAGATGCGCCCCGGCAGCGCGCCGATGTAGGTGCGGCGGTGGCCGCGGATCTCGGCCTCGTCGCGCACGCCGCCCAAAGACAGGCGCACAAACTTGCGCCCCAAGGCCTCGGCAATCGAGCGCCCCAAAGAGGTCTTGCCGGTGCCAGGCGGGCCCACAAAACACAAGATCGGCTGGCGGCTGCGCTTGGGGTGCAGGCTCTTGACGGCGATGAATTCGAGGATGCGCTCTTTGGCGCGCGGCAGGCCGTAATGGTATTTCTCGAGCACTTCAGCGGCATGGCGCACGTCCAGGTTATCATCGGTCGAGACCATCCAGGGCAGTTCCAAGATCCAATCCACGTAGGTGCGCAGGATGCCCACCTCCGGCGACATGGGCGGCATCTGGCCCAGGCGGTCGATCTCCTTCAAAGCCCGCGCCATCACTTCTTCCGGCAGGCTCACGCCCTCCACCCGGCTGCGCAGCTCTGCCAGCTCACGCGTCCAGGGGTCGCTCTCGCCCAGCTCGGTCTGGATGACGCGCATTTGTTCGCGCAGGTAAAATTCACGCTGGCTGCGATCCACTTCATCTTGAGCGCGGGTGTGGATCTGGTCTTCCAGCTCCAGCACGTCGGCCTCTTGGGCCAAGAGCTTGATCACGCGCTGCAAGCGCTCTGCCGGGTCCAGGGCCTGCAGCAGGCCCATGCGCTGCTGGAGGGGCGGGGCGATGGCCGTGGTGATCATATCAGCCAGCCAGCCCGGCTCTTCGATATTCAATGCATACAGGTATGCCTCTTCTGAGAGGCTGCGGTCCAACTGCACACAGCGGTGGAACAGGTCCAGGGCAGTGCGCATACTGGCTTCCAGCTCGCGCTCCACCTGGGTAGGCTCATAGATCGGGCGCGCCCGCGCAATGACGAAGGGCTGTTCTTGGATGAATTCCACCAGTTCCACACGCCGGCGGGCCTGCACCAGCGCTGAGCTGGAGCCATCAGGCACGTTCAACAGACGCCCAACCGCCACTTCCACGCCAATCGACGCAAAACCATCCAACCCCGGATTATCGTCTTCAGGGTTGCGCTGGGTGAGGGCGATCAGGGTGCGGTTCTCCATCTGAGCTTCTTCGATCGCCAGCAGAGAGGCCTCGCGCCCCACAAAGATCGGCGCCACCATGTGCGGGAAAACCACCATATCGCGCAGCGGCAGCACCGCACATTCGATCAAACCGTCCCGGTTGGGGACGGCATCTTGCACGCTGTAAAGCTCTTCGGTGCGGCTGTTCAAAGTCTCACCGAAATCTTCTTCGTCTTCATCATCATCACGCAAAAACCAATCGTTATCTCTCATTCACAACTCCTATTATTCTTTTCCCAGGCAATGCGCGCTCCGGCAACCACAAAAATACTGCCGGTAACCAGCACCAAAGCCCGATCGCCAGCCAGGCGCAGGGCTTCTTCGAATCCATCGGCCACATCCAATACGATGCGAGCCGGGCAGTTGTAGCTTTGGGCTAATGCCAGCAGCTTCTCGGGCTGCATGGCACGCGGGTGGAAGGATTTGACAATCACCACCTGTTCCACACGCTCCATCAACTCGGCAAACATACCTTCCACATCTTTATCTTCCGATGCGCCAAACATCATCACCACCGGCGCCGCGGGGAAGTAATCGTCCAGCGCCTGGCGCAGCTTGAGCGCCGAATCGCGATTGTGGGCGCAGTCCAGCACCACCGGCGGCTGTTGGCGCAGCACTTCAAAGCGGCCCGGCCAAACCACGTTGGCAAAACCGGCCTGGATGGCCTGGTCACTCACCGGCAGGCCTTGCCGGCAGGCCACCTGCAAGGCTGCATACGCGGTGACGGCATTGCTCACCTGGTGCTGCCCCAACAAAGGGATGCGCAGGGTCACCGGGGCTGGCACAATCCCGGGCTCGGGCCTGGCCCACACTTCGAAAGTCTGCCCGGTCAATGAATGGTCCAGCAGGGCAAACTGGTAGTCAGCCCCCACCTCAGTCAGCGGGGCGCCTCGTTCACCAGCCACCCGCGCCACCACCTGGCGAGCTTCTTCGGGCTTGGGGGCCAGCACCACCGGCACACCCGGTTTTATGATCCCGGCCTTCTCGCCGGCAATCTCTGCCAGGGTGTTCCCCAGCAAGAACATGTGGTCGTACGAAAGCGAGGTGATCACAGCCACCTGCGGCAAGATGACGTTGGTGGCATCCAGCCGCCCACCCAGGCCCACTTCGATCAAGGCAGCATCACACCCCTGGCGGGCAAAATACATGAAGGCCAGGGCCGTGGTGATCTCGAAGGTCGTCAGCCGCGGGATGGAAGCAATATAAGGCTTGAGTTCATCGACCAGCGCCACCAGCTCGGCGTGGTCGATCATCTGGCCGTTCACCTGGATGCGCTCGGTGTAATCGTCGAGGTGCGGCGAGGTATACAGCCCCACACGGTAGCCTTGGGTTTGCAGCGCACTGGCGCACAATGCCGAGACTGAGCCTTTACCCTTGGTGCCCGCCACGTGGATCGACAAGAACCTGGCCTGTGGATTGCCCAGGGCCTCAACCAGGGCCTGCATGCGCCCCAGGTCAAACTGCTCGGGCTTGAGATCCACCGAGTGTTTGAGGCTGAAATCGACAAAACTGTACAAATACGCCAGCGTCTGCTGGTAACGGGTCTCTAAGTCGCTCATCGTTCACGGATTGTACCCGCTTGAACCCCTCTATGCAAGAGGCTTTAATCACAAACAAAAACGGCGCAGGTGCGCCGTTTTTGTTTGTGATCTAGGCCTTTTTGGCCAGCCAACCACTGCTGAAGATGAAAAAAAACATTCCAGCCAGGGCCAGCCAGCCCACCCAATCGCCCAGGCGGGTGTTCAGGGTACCGGCTCCAGAGCCCAACTGCACCTCGCCCACTACGGTGGCCTCACAGCCTTCGGTACAGCTTGCCAGGCTGACAATACGCCCATACGGGTCAATGATGGCCGAGTCAAAGCCGCCATCTGCCTTGACCATGGCCACGCGGTTCTCAACGGCGCGGAAAACAAGGTGGGTGTAATGAATGCCGGCAATGGTGGTCCAGTCATTGGATGGCACGGCGATCAACTGAGCACCCTGGCGAACCAGCTTGCGAGCTGTATCGGTGTAATCCAGGTCGTAGCAAATGATGGTGCCCAGCTTGCCGATCTCTGTGTCATACACCGGGTAGGTGCCGCGCGTGGGACTGGTCTCGCCGCCAAAGACCACCGGGTGATCTTTGCCAAACACACCCAAGAAGCGTCCTTGCGGGTCGATCACTGTGGCCTCGTTACGGAACAAACCTTCCTGGATATTTACTACGTAACCCACAGCCAGGTAGCTGTTGGTTTCTTGTGCCAATCCCGCCAGGCCCAACTTATCCTCCACCTGTGGGTCCCACAAGAAGCCGCCCTCTGGCCAGGCGATCAAGCGGGCGCCCTGGTCTGCGGCCTGGCGCGTCTGCTCGAGCATGCGGGCGTGCAGCGCTTCAACCAGGTCTGCATGGCCCTGGTTGGCATTGATGATCGGCGAGACCGCCGGTTGAACGGCAGCCACTGTCACCCGCGGGGTATCCATAGGACGCAGAAGCACCAGGCTGAGGATGATCCAGGCGGCCAAAGTAACCCCCGCGCTCAGCATCCAGCGTTTCCACTGGCGGTCAGAAATGGCCACCACGGCATCATCCAATTTCCAACGCTGGTCAAAAAGCCCCATCAGCATCAGGGTCAAGGCCAGGTTGACCCAGTAGATCAATGCACCCAGGCCGATGATACCAAAGACGCTCACCGGCTGGATCAGCCATACCTGCCTGAAGAGGGGCGTGGCAATGAAAGCCCAGGTGCCGGCAATGGGCACGAACAGACGGATCAACTCGGTGCCGGCCCAGTTGGCGACGCCCGAAGCCACGAACCAACGGTAGCCTGTCTTCTCATGGAAACGGAGCAGGCTCATCTCGGCAAACAGGGTAAAAACAGAAAGGATCAGGGGCAGATAGGCCATGTAAGAGCCGACCGGTGCAAAGACCCGGCCCAGGTAACCTTGCAGCCAGACGAACAAACCCAGGGCCGATGCCAGTGAGCCCAGCTTGCGCGGCATCAGGCGGAATTGGGCAAACAGCACCAGCACCCAGCCGATGAAGATCAAGGGCCAAATCTCAAACGGCGGAAAAGCCAGCACAAACGCCAGACCACCTGCTGCTGCGCACAATAAGCCCAAGAGCACACGCAGCGGGTTAGAAAGCTTGATCAAAAGGGGCTCGCTCATAAATTCTCCAATCGAAAGACTCAATTCCCGCTGTGGGCAGTCGCCAGCACTGCTCACAACAAGATCATTATCCGATCGTCGGCAGCTCGTATTGGCTGCGCCGGATGCGGGCAATCACTTCTTCTAGCCAGCGAAGTTGGGCAATGGCACTTGCCACGCCATAATCCACCGTCAACATCCAATAGAATCGGTCGCGCGGCGTTTCGCTGCCATCCATTTGCTGGCTGCTCTCAGCCGGGATACCACCCAAGCGCTGCAAACGGTGGCGGATCAAGGATGCCTGGTGCTCCAACAACCCCAATACCACCTCATCGCTGAGCTGTCCGGCAAAGAAGAGCTGGATCAGCCAGGCCAGGCGCGTCTCAGACGGCGGCTGGTCGGCTGCCAGCCAGGCTTGCAGCTCAGCCCGACCGCGCTCGGTCAGGTGATACACCTTGCGGGCGGGGCGGGTATCCTGCTGGATCACCTCCACCGTCAGCCAGCCCTTTTCCTCCATTTGCGGCAGGACACGATAAATGTGGCTCTGCTTAGCAGGCCAGAAGTGTTTGATAGACTGGTCAAAGATCTTCTTTAGCTCATACCCAGTCATCGGCTCGTAGTTTAGAAATCCTAAAATGGCGTGTTCAAGTGACATGATCTATATCCATAATTATGTATTCAACTTGTATAATAGTATCCTTGTTGAGCACAATTGTCAAGGGATGGTACCGGGCCTTTGCGAGGATATTGCCTCGCTTTCGGAGATTTCTGGGGTAGAATTATTTGATGCGAAATCGATTTATCAAACATGTGTTCAGGCTAATTCAGGTCATAGTAGTAACCGGGGCCTCGGCGCTCTTGCTTTCGCGCCTCCTGGCGCTGCTTTCTACCGGGCCGCGTCAATACAACCTGGTGCAGGTTCCAGCCCGTCCGGCAGCGGTGGTCTTTGGGGCCGGCCTTTGGCGCGATGGCAGCCCTACCCCCGTGCTGCGCGATCGGGTGGCAACCGCGGCCGAACTGTACTTTTCGGGCAAGGTTGAGAAGATCTTGATGAGCGGCGATAACCGCGTGGTGGAATACAATGAGCCAGCCGCCATGCGCACTTATGCCCTCAGCCTGGGCGTGCCCGATGAAGCCATTGTGCTCGATTATGCCGGGCGCAGCACTTACGATACCTGTTACCGCGCCGGGGCGATCTTTGGCTTGCACGAAGTGATCTTGGTAACGCAGAAGTTCCACATGCCGCGCGCAATCTATACCTGCCAGGCACTAGGATTAGACCCCGTAGGGGTTGCCGCTGACCGGCGTGATTACCGGCGCTCTTCCCAGTTGTATTGGAACCTGCGCGAGCTGCCTGCCACGCTGAACGCCCTGTTTGAAGTGCACCTGCTGCGCCCACTGCCCGTGCTCGGCAACCCCGAGCCCATCTTCCCAGATACATAGGAGTGAATCATGGATCGACCAACTGCCCTCACCCTGGTACGTGAATTCGTAAAAAACGAAAGCCTGGTACGTCACATGCTGGCGGTGGAAGCTGCCATGCGCTTCTACGCCGAGAAGTACGGTGAAGATGTTGAAACCTGGGGCATGGCTGGCCTGCTGCATGATTTCGATTGGGAAATCCATCCCACCCTCGAAGAGCACCCCACCGCGGGGGCGCCAATCTTGCGCCAGCGCGGCGTGCCAGAGCCGCTGGTGCGCGCTGTGCTCAGCCATGCCGATCACAGCGGGGTAACGCGCGAGACCCGCATGGAAAAGGCCCTCTTCGCCTGCGATGAAATCACCGGCCTGATCACCGCTGCCGCCCTGGTGCGCCCCTCCCGCGCCCTGTACGACCTCGAAGCCTCTTCGGTCAAGAAGAAGTGGAAAGACCGCTCTTTTGCTGCAGGGGCCAATCGAGAAGAAATCACGAAGGCCGCCGAGGAGTTCGGCATTGAGTTATGGGAGCATGTGGGGAATGTGATCCTGGCGATGCGGCGCATCGCCCCCGACTTGGGGCTCTGATAAGGATCTGCCTTTTCGCTTGACAAGCAGGCTTCGTTTCTGCTAAACTAAGACTATACGAAAAGTCTATGCGAAAGAGAGGTGTCCATGTCTCCTGAAAACAATCCCCTCACCCACATCACCGCCCAGGCCCCCATCCTCCCGGCGGTGAACGCCTGGCGCATCTACCTGAATGACCAGGGCAAATCTCCGCACACCGTCAAAGCCTTTACCGCTGATGTCTTGCTGCTGGCGGGCTTCTTGGCCCCCGACCGCCCACTGGGCGAGATCAGCACCAATGAGCTGAATTTATTCTTACAATGGATGCAGAATACCCGTGATGTGCCCTGCAGCCCAAAAACCTTCGCTCGCCGCATCACCTCGCTCAAAGCATTCTTCCGCTGGCTGCACCAATACGGCGTGATCCTGGTCGACCCGGCTGAACGGGTGGTACAGCATTCTGTGGTCAGCCCCCTTCCCCAGGTGCTCACTGCCGATGAGGTCGAGGCGGTGTTGGCCGCGGCCGAGAAAAGCCGCCGCGCCCAGCCGTCAGATGCCCGCCCGCTGGCATTGGTAACCCTGCTGTTAAACACCGGCATCAAAAAGAGTGAGTGCCTGGCTATCAGCCCCAATCACATTGACTTTGAGGCTCCAGAGGGCCCCATCCTCTTTGTACGCTACGCCAGCCCCCAACACCGTTATAAAGAACGCAAGATCACGCTGCCTGAAAACTGGGCCGAAATCTACAATGAATACAAAGGCCAATACCCCATCAGCGACCGCCTGTTCCCCTGGTCGCCGCGCCGCCTGGAATATCTATTGGAAGACCTGGGCGAAGCTGCCGGCCTGAGCAAGCATCTCTCTTTCGATATGTGCCGCTGGACCTGCGCCCTGAGCGATTGGCAGTCAGATGTAGACCCCAATAAAGTGCGCCAAAAACTAGGCATCTCGAAGATCCAATGGCGTGAAGTAAAAATGAAATTGGAAAGGTTATCAGTTTCTTAAGCAGAAAGCGGGCCGAATGGCCCGCCTTCTGCTTAAGAAAGATAGCTCACATCCACTTCACCACAATATCACCAATCACGTTAGCAGCCTGGTCGCCGCGATCGGCGGCATTCGACAGGTGGCGATAGATCTCGCGCAGTTTAAGGATCTTCATCACCCCATCCAGGTCTTTTGGCGCCGAGAACAGATCCACCAACGACTCGCGGTACACATATTCCACCCGGTTTTCCAGGGCTTTGGCGCGCACGGCATGGTCGTTCGCCACGTTGGGATGATCTTCCAGGCGCAGCACCGAGCGGTTGATCTCTACCGCCGCATCGGATAGCAGTGAAGCGATCCTGGCCAGGTACTGGTTAGGCTTAACCTTGAGCATCACCATCTCATCCAGGGTCGAATTGGCATAATCGACCATGTCATCGATCGCCAGAGAAAGCGAGAAGATGTCTTCCCGGTCAAAAGGCGTGACGAAGGTATGGTTCAGATCATCGATCAAGATGCGCCGCACTTCATCCGCTTCCTTTTCAACTTTGTCCAATTGTTCACGCAAGCCTTCGTCCGGCTCCGCCATGTACTGCTTCAAGATCTCCATTCCTTTGACCGTCAATTCAGCTTGCTGCACCAGTAGATCCAAAAACCGGTTGGGCTTCTTGCTTTTTCGATTGAACCACTTCATCTCATCATCTCTCCTCGATATAAATGCAAATGTGCAATCCGGCGCGTTGTGGGTTGAACACGCGCCCCATGCCCCAGGCGGTAACCCGGCAACCAGGCAATATCCTGGCCCGAACACATCAAAGGCCAGGTGCGGCGAGCCCGGCGCGGGAGCTTTAAGTTTATCATTATGTCTGACAATTTGGCAACCCGTCCAGCCATACCGAGGGGCTGGAAACGATCGCCTCGCTGCCTGGAACGCAGGATCAGCGGCAGTTCCAAAGCGTCAGCGTCCATCCAGGCCTGGAATGGGTCCCCGTTTTCCAACGCCTGGCGGTACGCAAGCGCAGTATTTTCCACCAACTCAGATTGAAGCGACCATCCCCCCGGAAGTGCCAGCACCCCAGGCACTTCAAAGGCCAGGGTCTGCCCCGGCTCCAAGGCCGGCCAATGCCCGTTGGGCAGGTCCGCCTCCCAGGCTGCCAGCCAAAGGCAGCCCTGCTCTAAGAACAGGCCCAGCCCCGCCACCAGGTCCACCTGGTTCGTCTGCGGGGGCGCCGCCAAGAAGGCCAGGCCGCGCTCAACATCCTCAAAATCGATATCGCGCAGCCCGGGCCGGTGAACCTCAATGGCTTTTCGCAGCAAGCGCCGCTGTACACCCGGCCCAAAGCCCGCCAGGATTTGCCGGTCAAAGACCACGTAGCCTGCCCCCTGGCGCAAGACGCACTGCTGCCAGGCCGTTTCCACCACGCTTTGCAAGACCTGCTCTTCTCCGGCCAACACCTCGGCCATGCGCGCCAGGCTTGAACGCAAGCGCGGCTGGTATCCTTCCAGGTATGGGATCAATTCGTGGCGCAGGCGGTTGCGAAAATAAGTAGTATCCAGGTTACTGCGGTCCAAGACCGGCTGTAAATCGTGATCTTCGCAGTACTCCACAATCTGCGAGCGCCAGATACCCAGCAGTGGGCGTAGCAAGGCAATATCGGCGCTCCAGGGATTGGGCAGCAGACGGTACACCATGCCCTTTAAGCCCGCCAGACCAGCGCCGCGCAGCAGGTGCATCAAAACCGTTTCGACCTGGTCATCGGCCGTATGCCCCACTGCCACAGCCTGGGCATGGTGCTGGTGAGCCTGCTCAAACAAAAATTGGTAGCGCAAGATGCGCGCCGCCTCTTCAATTGAAAGGGCATTCGCCTCAGCATAAGCGGGCGTATCCACCTGGGCCTGGACGTAAGGCAGGCCCAGCCGCGCCGCCACACCAGCCACGCTGTCGGCATCCTGGGCAGCTTCGGCCCGCAGCCCGTGGTTCAAATGTGCCACCACCGGCTGGTAACCGGCGCGCCGCAAGAGGTCCAAAAGGCACAGGCTGTCTGGCCCGCCCGAAACTCCCACCACCAGCGGCCGGCCAGCATCAAGAGCGCATTCGTTTTGCAAGACCTGGCGCACAACTTTTAGCATCTTACTGTCATTATAGCTTAAATTCCCCTCAATACTCTTGCCGGGATTGAATGTTTATGCTAGACTGACAATACAAATAAGACTGTCATCTTAGTGAGGAGTGGCCTCCATGCCTGAGAAAATCTTAGTAGTAGACGATGATGTCGATACCCTACGCCTGGTTGGTTTGATGTTGCAGCGCCAGGGTTACCAGATCGTAGCCGCCAGCAACGGCCAGCAAGCACTGGCCATGGCAATGGCTGAGAAGCCCGAATTGATCTTGTTGGATGTCATGATGCCAGACATGGATGGCTACGAGGTCACCCGGCGCCTGCGCGCCAATGCCTCCACGGCCTCGACCCCCATCATCATGTTCACGGCCAAATCTCAGGTAGATGACAAGGTCATGGGCTTTGAGGCAGGCGTAGATGATTACCTGACCAAGCCCACGCAGCCGCGCGAGTTGTTTGCACACGTCAAAGCGGTGCTGGCGCGCGGACGTAAAACCAGCGGACCGGCTGCCCCGGCTGCCCCGGCCCGCGAACGCGGCTATGTGATTGGTGTCATTGCCGCCAAAGGTGGCTTGGGCGTATCGACGATCGCCATCAACCTGGGCATCAGCCTGCGCACGCGCACCCGCAAGGATGTGGCTGTGGCTGAGCTGCGCCCCGGTGAGGGCAGCCTGGCTCTCGAGTTGGGCTACCTGAATCCCGAAGGGATGAACCGCCTGCTGCAAAAGAATCCCGCCGAGATCGGCTTAAAGGACGTTGAGTCTGAGCTATTGACCCACAAATCGGAGACACGGCTGCTGCTGGCCTCATACAATCCCGCGGATGCCAAATACCAGGCCTCCGACGCCCACTTCGAGATGATCACCCGCCACCTTTCGTACCTGGCCAATTACATTGTGTTGGATCTTGGCCCGGCCATTTCGCCGATCACCGATAAAGCCCTGGCGGTTTGTGACGAATTGATCCTGGCCCTGGAACCAATCCCCACCACAATCACCCGTTCTCAACTGCTGTTGGAAGAATTGGCCGGGCGCGGTTTTGGCGAGGGCCGGGTGAACTCGGTGCTGTATAACCGCCAGCGCTCTGAAATGCAGTTCTCGCTGGCTCAGGTGCAGAAAGAATTCAAACATACCATCGGGATCGTGTTCACCGCAGCGCCAGAGCTGGTTTACCAGGCGGCGCGGGCCAATGTTGCCCTGGTTACACAGCACCCCGATAACCTGACTTCGCAGCAGTTCTTCAAGCTGGCAGATAGCATTGCCAAACGCGTGCGGACGAAAGAATAAACTGGCTCTTCGTTCACTGCCGGTAGAAGTTTCCGCGAGCCGCTCAACGCAGCCAGGCCAGCCCGCTTGCCAGAGAGGTATTGAATGCCCAAGCGTAAAATCCCCCCCATCGTCAACCGCTATCAGCGGTTGATAGAGTTATCGCGCGATCTGGCTTCCACGCTTGACCTGGATACCCTCCTGCGGCGCATCGTCCACGTGGCCGCCGAATTGTGCGAATCAGAACAGGCATCCATCCTTCTGTACGACCACGTTAAAGGCGAGTTGTATTTCGAGGCTGCTACCAATATCGAACAACCCATGATGAGCGGCCTGAGCGTACCGGTCGACTCGAGCATTGCCGGCTGGATCGTTACGCACCGCCAGCCCATCATCATCTCAGATACCAGCCAGGATAAGCGTCACTTCTCGAATGTCGCCAAAGTAACCAACACCAACACCCGCTCGCTGCTGGGTGCGCCTCTGATCACCAAAGACAAGGTGGTGGGCGCCTTGGAAGCCATCAACAAGCGCAACGGCGAATTTACCACTGAAGACCAAGAGATCCTGATCACCCTGGGCGCCCAGGCAGCAGTAGCCATCGAAAATGCCCGTCTCTTCCAACAATCTGACCTGATCGCCGACCTGGTGCACGAGCTGCGCACCCCCCTGGCTTCGTTGAACACGGCTGTGCACCTGCTGCTGCGTACCGACGTGCCCGACGAACAACGCAGCCGCATATCAGAGATCATCCGAGATGAGATCTTCCGTCTTTCAGAGATGACCACTTCGTTCCTCGACCTGGCACGCCTGGAATCGGGGCGTGCCCAATTCCACCCCAGCCATTTTGACCTGGGTAAGCTGCTGGAAGACTGCCGTGAGATGATGCACAGCCGGGCCACCGAAAAAGGGCTCACCTTATACCTTGAGTCCTCGCCCGAACTGCCGCCTGTATACGCCGATCAAGATAAGATCAAACAGGTGATACTTAACCTGGTCAGCAACGCCATCAAATACAACAGCCCGGCTGGCAGCATCTGGGTCAAGGCCGATGCAGACAAAGATTTTGTAATTTCAGTGCGCGATATGGGGCCGGGCATTCCGCCCGAAAGCTTGCCGAACTTGTTCCAAAAATTCTTCCGCGTGCCGGGGTTAGAAAATATGTCATCCGGAACCGGTTTAGGGCTATCGATCTGCAAACGCATCGTAGAAGCCCACAACGGCAGCATCGAGGTACAAAGCACGGTCGGCAAAGGCACGACTTTTTCGGTGCATTTACCGATCAAATGAAGCTTTAGCCAGAAGAAGGCGCCAAAAGAACCTTGATCCGCCCATGCTGGCCCGCCTCTTCATACGCTTGTTGCGCCTGGGCCAATGGGTAGCAGGCCTCAATTTGATCCCGGGGGTCAACCTGCCCGTTGGCCAACAACGCCAAAGCCGGCTCAAACGGGCCGCAGCGCGAACCGATCAAGGTGATCTCGTCCACTACCAGTGACGATAAATTGAGCGTTACATCGCCCTTGTAAGTGCTTTTGAGCACCAGGGTGCCGCGCGCTCTCAGCGCCTTGCGCGCCATCTCAAAACCAGCTGGCGAGCCAGTGGCCTCGACCACCACATCCATACAACCCATGGGCAATGCCTCTTCAGGCAGCCAGGCAATCTGCCGCCGCTCCAGCAGTTGGCGCTGGCGGGGATAGCGGGCAATCACCTGCAAGTCACAGCCGGTGAGGGCCAGGGTCTGGGCCACCAGTTGGCCTAACCTCCCAGCGCCCACCACCAGGATGCGCTCAGAACCCAGGCCAGGCAGTTGCTCTTGGATCTCCAAGGCCGCCGCCAACGGCTCGGTAAAGACAGCCCCCTCATCCGAGAGCGTATCCGGAACGCGATACAGGTTGGCCAGGGGCAGCTTGAGGTATTCGGCAAAAGCCCCATTCCAAGAATGGATCCCCAGAGCAGACCGCTTCTCACAGTGGGTCTTGCGCCCGGCCCGGCAGGCAGCGCAAACCCCGCAGGTAATGTTGATTTCGCCCACCACGCGCTGCCCCACCCACTCGGGCGCATCGGGCGCAGCCACCACCTGCCCAACAAACTCGTGCCCAGGCACGCCAACAAAAGGCGAATAGCCGCCTAACACCGCCAGGTCTGTACTGCAAACCCCTGCCAGGCGCACGCGTATCAAAGCCTGCCCAGCTTCTAAAGCCGGTATGGGCAAATCATTACGCACCGATAAGATATTGTTCTCTACCCAAAGCGATTGCACAAAAAACCTTTCCTCTTAGCGCGCCCCACGACGGCCAAACTGGCGTTCCAACAGATCCACAGACAGCAGGATCATGGTCGGGCGCCCATGCGGACAGGTGCGCGGTGATTGACAAGCTTCCAGGTCTGCCAGCAGCGTACGCTGCTCTTCTCCTGAAAGGATCTTGCCCGCCTTGACCGCGGCGCGCTTACACACGCGCGCCACAATGCGGGCTTCCACCTCTGCTTGCAAAGGCGTCTCATCCTCTTCAAAATCTTCTACCAGCACTGCCAGGGCCGCTGCAGGGTTCATCCCTGCCAACAATGCCGGGATGGCGCGCACCAAAAAGGTACCGCGCCCAAACGGCTCGACCTTGAAGCCCAGGTCATTCAACGCCTCCATTTGATCTTCAACCAGCCGGGCGCTCGCCGGCGGCAGTTCGACTGCCTGGGGCTCCAACAGGCTTTGCGCCGGGATGCCGTTTGGAGATTGGGCCCGCAGCGCCATGAAGCGCTCGAACAAGATACGCTCATGGGCTGCATGCTGGTCGATCAGGTACAACCCATCTGGCCCTTCAGCCACCAGGTAAGCCGAAGCCACCTGCCCCACCAGCCTTAGCAAAGGCATGCGGGTGCCGGGCAAGGCAGGTTGAACAGGCTGGATCGGACCCTGTGGCGGAGGGAGCTCTGGCATAGAGGAAGTAGCTTGCTGCTCAGCAGAAACCATGCCCCAATCCAGGCCCGGCTGAGGCGAGGGGCGGGTTGAGGCCGCCGCACTGCTCCATGCAAAACCCGGGCTGACCTCAGGCAAGGGGTTGTGGGCCAATAATGCCCGCCGCACAGCCCGCTGCACGCCCCGGAACACCTGGTCGCCAGAACGGAAGCGCACCTCAGCCTTGGTGGGGTGCACATTCACATCCACCGCCTCAGGGTCAATCTCTAAGAACATAGCCGCCAGTGGGTAGCGGCCCACCATGAGCAGGGTGTGATAAGCCTGCATCAGCGCCGCCGAAAGGGAGGCATCTTGCACCGGGCGCCCATTCACAAAGAAAATGATCTCGCGCCGGTTTGAACGCGTCAGACTGGTGGGGCTGATAAAACCAGTCACCCGCAGGCCATCTTCTTCTGAGATCACTTCCAACATCTGGCGGGCAATATCAACGCCGTACAGGGTTGCCAAAACCTCACGCCGGTCGCCATTTCCACTGGTCATCAGCGCTGGACGGCCATCTTGATGCAAATGAAAACGCACATGTGGATAAGCCAGGGCATAGCGCGTGACCAATTCATCAATATGGCGGCGTTCGGTAGCATCTTGCTTGAGGAACTTCAGGCGGGCAGGCACGTTATAGAAAAGGTCTTCCACCCGCACCACCGTTCCCACTGGCGCGCCCACCAGCTCCAATTGGCCCACGTGGCCCCCCTCCACCCGCAGGCGAGCCCCCCCCTCGGCTGCCGCCGGGCGAGAGGTGAGGGTCAGGCGCGCCACCGAACCAATTGAAGCCAGGGCTTCACCGCGGAAGCCCAGTGTAGCAATGCGAAAAAGGTCATCCGCCCGCTCCAACTTGCTCGTGGCATGCCGCTCAAGCGCCAAAGCCAGCTCAGCAGCCGGGATGCCGCAGCCATTATCGGCAATCTCAACCAGGCGTTTGCCAGCCCCCTCCACATGAATGCTGACCTGGCTGGCTTTGGCGTCCAGGGCATTTTCCAACAATTCTTTGATCACAGAGGCCGGGCGTTCTACCACCTCGCCGGCAGCAATCTGCGAGGCAACCTCAGAGGGTAAAAGATGAATAGGCATAGATCTATATTATACCGAATGCTGAATATCTCGTATAATACTCCCCATGCAATACACGACCCTCTTCTTTGACCTTGACGAAACACTGTACCCACCCAACAGCGGATTATGGGAGGGCATCCGGCAGCGCATCCATGACTACATGCAGGCTTTATTGGGCCTGCCCTCGGCGGATATCAGCAGGCTGCGCGAGGAATACATGGCCCAATATGGCACCACGCTGCGCGGCCTTCAAGCCCATTACCATGTCGATACTGAAGAATACCTGGCTTATGTTCATGACCTGCCCTTGCGCAGTTACATTGGGCCCGACCCCAACCTGCATGACCTGCTGCTCAGCTTGCCCCAGCGGCGCTTCATATTCACCAATGCCGATACCAACCATGCCCGGCGGGTGATGGATGTGATTGGTGTAACGGATTGCTTTGACGGCATTATCGATATCGAAGCTTTGCAATTTATCAGCAAGCCAGATCCCGCGGCCTACTGGCGCGCCTTAGAGCTGGCCGACGAGCCAGACCCAAGCCATTGTGTGTTGTTTGAGGATTCTGCCCATAACCTGGCACCTGCCCGACAGATGGGCTTTTTGACCATCCTGGTAGGCGACCGCCCTGCCACCCCAGCCGCCCAACACATCATCCATAACCTGCACCAACTGCCGGCTGCCCTGCCCGAACTGTGGAACGGCAGCAGCCTGCCCAACGCCATGCGCGGCTCAGGGGTGGAGATCGCCCGGTGAACAAGCTAATTTCTATTGAGGAAGCGGCGGCCTGTATTACCCCTGGTAGTATGCTGGCCCTGGGCGGGATGACGCTCTACCGCAGGCCGGTGGCCTTTGTGCAGGCGCTGCTCCGCCGCTACCGCCGCAACAGCCAGCCCAGCGGGCTAACCCTGTTATCATTCACGGCCGGCCTAGAAAGCGATTGGCTGGTAGGCGCTGGCCTGGTGCAGGTTGTGCGCAGTTGTTATTTTGGGTTAGAAATCTTCGGCCTGGCGCCCATGTTCACCTACCGCGCCGGGCACGGCGAAGTTGAGATCATTGAAGAGACCGAAACCAGCCTGGCCATGGGGCTGCGCGCTCAAATGGCGGGGGTGGGCTTTATGCCTGGGCGCGCCTGGATCGGTACAGACCTGCCGCGCCTGCGCCCCGACGTGCAAACCATCCGCGATCCTTATCATGGCGAAACGCTGATGGCTTTTCCTGCCATCCGGCCCGATTTTGCTGTCATCCATGCCCTGCGCGCCGATCCACACGGCAATGCTGAGATCGGTATCAATAAAGCCATTGATGAAGAATTGGCCATTGCTTCGGGCACCGTCATCGTCACCGCCGAAGAGATCGTCCCTGAGTTAGAACGGGCGGCATTGGTGGCCCCCTTTGTCGAAGCGGTGGTACACACGCCGCACGGCGCATCGCCCAGCTCTTGCCACCCTTTGTACCCATTGGATGGCGAAGCGATCTTGGCTTACACTGAGCAGGTCAGCGACCCGGCTTCGCTGGAAGTTTATCTCCAGCAGATGCTGGGTGAGTGATGGACGTTTATCATTTTCTAACACTAGTGTGGTAATCTATACGCTATACTCAACCTGCATGCAGGCCAGAAGCCATGTTTGTGGTTTAAGGGTATGAGGAGAAAACCGTATGAATTCGAAACCGCTTTACATCGTCATTGGGATCGTCGCTGCCATTATCTTGCTCGTCGGGTCCTGCTCGGCTGGCTTTATCGGTGGCATGGTGCTCGCCCCTGGCCGGCAAGAAAGCCCCAGCACAGCCAGCGACCCGGCCCCATTCATAGAGGGTACCACAACCGGCCCGTCTGAAGATACCCAGGCCCTGTTCACGCCTTTCTGGGAAGCCTGGCGCTTCGTGCACGATTATTATTTTGATCAGCCTGTGGATGATACGCTGCTCATGCAAGGTGCCATCCGCGGTATGCTCGAAGCCCTGGGCGACCAGCACACCAGTTACATGGATCCCCAAGAATTCAAAGATGCCAATGCCGACCTGGTGGGCTACGATGGCATTGGCGCATGGGTGAATACCGAGGGCGACTATCTGACCATCGTTGAACCGATGAACGACTCACCGGCTGAGGCCGCCGGGCTGCAGGCCGGTGACCAGGTGATCGCCATCGATGGCGAAGACATGACCGGCACCCTGCCCGAAAATGCCCGCCTGCGGGTGTTGGGCGAGGCCGGCACCAGCGTCATCCTCACCATCCGCCGCGAAGGTGTGGAAGAGCCGTTTGATGTAACCGTCACGCGGGCGCATATCGTCGTTCAAAGCGTCGAATATGAGATCCTGGAAGGAAATATCGCCTACATCCGGCTGAACCAGTTCAGCGAAACCAGCCCCGATGATCTGCACGCCGCGCTAGAAGCCCTGATGGCACAAGAACCCAAAGGCCTGATCCTTGACCTGCGCAATAACGGCGGCGGCTACCTCAACGCGGCCGTTGAAATTGGCTCCGAATTCATTCAAGACGGCGTGATCGCCTACGAAGAGTATGGCGATGGCGCTCGCGATACATACACCGCCAGCGGCCAGGGCGTTGCCTACGATATCCCCATGGTCGTCTTGGTCAACGAATGGTCGGCATCGGCCTCTGAGCTGGTGGCTGGCGCCCTGCAAGACCGCGGCCGGGCTGCCCTGGTGGGTGTGACCACCTTCGGCAAAGGCTCTGTGCAAACCTGGATCCCGCTTTCAGACGAACAGGGTGCCGTTCGCGTGACCATTGCGCGTTGGCTGACACCTGATCAACGCTGGATCCACGAGATTGGGCTCACGCCCGACTATGTGGTTGAGCGCACCGACGCAGACATCGAGAATGATGTTGACCCTCAACTACAGAAAGCACTCGAACTGCTGAAGTAAGGATTCCTGTGAGGTGATGGCCCGGAAAGGCCATCACCTCAGGACAATTAGCCATGTTTTTCGATTCACGCTACCTGATGTACATGCTGCCGGCATTTTTGCTGATGATGCTGGCCCAAGCATATGTTTCGATGGCTTACCGCCGCTGGAGCCAGGTGCCAGCCCGCAGCCGCCTGACGGGTGCCCAGGCTGCCCAACGACTGATGATGGCTGCCGGCCTGTACCACATCCGCATTGAAGGCATCCGCGGAAACCTAACCGACCATTACGATCCCTCCACCAAGGTGCTGCGGCTTTCAGAGGGCGTCTACAACAGCCCCTCGGTGGCCGCCCTGGCGATTGCCGCCCACGAGTTGGGCCATGCCATGCAAGACCAAGAAGGGTACTTCCTGCTGCGCCTGAGAGCAGCCCTGGTGCCAGCGGTGAACATTGGCTCTTACCTGGGCTGGATCTTGATCGTCTTGGGCTTGATGCTCCAGATGGCAAACCTGGCCTGGCTGGGGGTATTGGTATTCTCAGGCGGAGCACTCTTTGCACTGGCCACCCTGCCCGTTGAGCTAGATGCATCTGCTCGCGCTCGCCGCCTGCTGGCCGATACTGGCATTGTGGCCGGAGAAGATGAAGCTCGCGGCGTTAACAGCGTGCTGACTGCTGCCGCCCTGACCTATGTTGCCAGCCTTTTCAGCGCTGTGATGCAACTCTTGTATTTTACTGGCCTTGCGGGCGGCATAGGCCGGCGAGAGGATTAACGCCCCCCGCATGGTTGCCAGCGTACGTAAGTTCCTCATTGCCATCATTCTCATGCTGGGCATCCTGTTCGTCATTGGGCGGGCGGCTGAGCTCGAATCGATCGTTGCAACCATTCAACAGGGCGATTGGCGTTTTTTGGTGGCGGCATTGGTTTTGTGGCTTGCCTGGCTGGTCAGCGTTGCCGCCTGCTTTCGCGGCATTTACCGCGGCTTAGGTATCCAAGAAAGCATCGCCTCCATGCTTTTGCTGGTAGCTTCGGCTAACTTTGTAAATGTGATTGCGCCTTCGGGCGGTGTCGGAGGCATCACCATATTCGTTGCTGAAGCCCGCCGTCGCAATTACTCGCCTGCCCGCGCCATGGTCGCCGGGGCGCTGTATGTGCTCTTCGATTACATTGGCTTCTTATCTGTACTGGCACTCGGCCTGATCGTGCTCATCCGGCGTAATAACCTGAACACAGGCGAAATTGTGGCTTCGGCGGTCCTGGTTACAGTGGCAACAGTGCTGGCCCTGCTGCTTTACCTGGGCACACGCTCGGGGCAAGCCCTGGGGCGTGTCTTGGCCTGGGGCGTGCGCGTGGTCAACCGGGTCTCTCGTCCCTTCACCCACCGTGAGACCTTATCCGAACAGCGCTCCACAGAGTTTGCCAACGACGCCGCCGAAGGATTGCTCGAACTCCACAACCGGCCGCATTCCATGATCACCCCCATCAGCATGGCGTTGACCAGCAAAGGCTTCTTGGTGCTGATCCTGCTTTTATGTTTCCTGGCTTTTCGGGTGCCTGTCTCGGTAGGCACAGTGATTGCCGGTTACAGCATTGCTTACCTCTTCGTCATTGTCTCACCCACGCCCGCCGGGATTGGAATCGTGGAAGGCGCCCTGACGCTGTCATTAACCTCCATGTATATCCCACTTGAAGCCGCCGCCCTGATCACGCTGGCCTATCGCGGCATCACCTTCTGGCTGCCGCTGCTGGTGGGGATGATCGCTTTTCGCCTACTTAGCCGGCAAAGTGGTGAAAAATCGCCCGAGAAGTATTGACTCCCAACCCATCTCAATTTAGAATCTGACCGCTAAAGCCTGCCAGGCTACATGCCAGGTGGGCTTTCTTATCCCGATGGATATTGCTGGTAGAAAAGAAGTATCATATGAATAACTACGATCAAGATGAACACGATCCGGGCGTTCTCCACCGTGCCACCGAGTACAAACCACCCAGGTCGCTGCGCACCTGGTTTTTAGGGCGCCCCCTCCCCACCGCTGACGCCCCCCACCAAACAATTGGAAAAGCAGTTGGCCTGGCTGTCTTTGCATCAGACGCATTGTCATCCACGGCTTATGCCACCCAAGAAATCATGGTTATCCTGGCTGCAGCAGGCACCATTGCTTTTGGCTATGTCTTCCCCATCGCCATCGCCATTGCCATCCTGTTGGCCATCGTGGCCATCTCTTACGAACAGACGGTTCACGCCTATCCAAACGGCGGTGGCGCCTACATCGTCGTTCGCGATAACCTGGGCCAACTGCCGGCTCAAATTGCCGGCGCCGCGCTGCTGACCGATTACATTCTCACCGTTGCGGTTTCCATCTCGTCTGGCGTCGCCCAGATCGTCTCAGCTTTCCCTACCTTATTCGATTACCGGGTCATGATCTCGATTGGGTTGGTGATCTTCATCATGCTCATCAACCTGCGTGGGGTCAAAGAATCGGGCGTTACCTTTGCCATCCCCACCTATTATTTTATTGGCATCATGGCCATCACGGTAATGGTCGGCATAATACGCTACCTGACTGGGTCTTTAGGCCAGGTGATGGATCCCCCCACCATGCACGCCATTGAAAGTGCCGTGGCAGTCACCCCCTTCTTGATCTTGCATGCCTTCTCCAGCGGCACCGCTGCCCTGACGGGCATCGAGGCCATCTCGGATGGCATCCAGGCCTTCAAAGAACCGCGCAGCCGCAACGCAGGCATCACCCTGGTCTGGATGGCAAGCATCCTGGCGGCCTTCTTCCTGGCGATCTCCTTCCTGGCTTCGCAAATTGGGGCAGTGCCGTCTGAAGAGGAAACGGTCATTTCACAGTTGGCCCGCACGATCTACGGCGGGCAAGGGCCTTTTTATCTGGCCCTGATCGCCGGTACCACCGTCATCCTGATCATGGCGACCAACACCTCGTATGCAGATTTTCCCCGCCTGAGCGCATTCTTGGCCATGGACAGCTACCTGCCGCGCCAGTTTGCTTTTCGCGGCAGCCGCCTGGTCTATTCAACTGGCATCGTGGCATTGGCGGCAGTAGCCTGCGCTCTGATCATCATCTTCCAGGCCAGCGTCACCCGGCTGATCCCGCTGTATGCCGTTGGAGTGTTTTTATCATTCACCCTCTCACAATCGGGCATGGCGCGCCGTTGGTGGAAGGCAGGCCATCTCAAGCCCGGCGAAAAGGTGGTCCAGCGCGGCTCTACCCTGCAGCATGACCGCCTGTGGAAACTAAAGATGGTGATCAACGGCTTTGGCGCGCTCTGCACCCTGGTGGTAGTGCTCGTCTTCGCGGTCACCAAGTTCGCCGCCGGCGCCTGGGTGGTGCTGATCTTGATCCCGATATTGGTGGCAGTCTTCACCTTTATCCATACCCACTACAAGAACCTGGCCCGCCGCCTATCGCTGGAAAACTACGGCGCACCCGCCCGCATCGCTCGCCATCGGGTCATCCTGCTGGTCAGCAGTGTGCACCGCGGCACCTTAGCCGCCTTACGCTACGCCCTCACCCTGTCAGACGACATCACTGCCGTCCACGTTTCCATGGATCCGGCCGAAGCCGAAAAGGTGAAGCAAAAGTGGGAGACCTGGGGCGATGGCTTACGCCTGGTGATGCTGGATTCTCCTTACCGCCTGTTGGCAGAGCCGCTTCTAGAATACATTGAAGATGTAGCCGAGAAACGCCAACCCAACGAGATCATCACCATTGTCGTACCGCAGTTCGTTTCACGCCGCTGGTATAGCAGCCTGCTGCACACCAACACAGCATTCTGGCTCCGGATGGCGTTGATTTTCAAACCTGGCATCGTCATCACCGATGTACCTTACCAGGTAGATTAAGGAGCAGTATCTTATGAACTATACCGTAATTGGTTGTGGACGGGTGGGCGCCGAGCTGGCCTACCGCTTATTCCAAAGAGGCCACCAGGTTACCATTATTGACCAGGCCAGCAAGGCCTTCAATAACCTGCCGCCCGACTTTTTGGGCCGCACGTTAGAGGGAGAAGCCCTCGACCAGAGCGTGCTGCGCCGCGCCAACATCGAACAAGCTGACGGCGTGGCGGTTGTAACAAACTCTGATTCTACCAATGTGGTCGTGGCCCATGCAGTGCGCAGTGCATTTAATATCCAAAACATCATTGCCCGCAACTACGACCCCGCCTGGCGCCCAATGTTTGAAGCTTTCAACCTGCAAGTGGTCAGCTCCTCGAGTTGGGGAGCGCAGCGTGTGGAAGAACTGCTCTATAACACCCAGATGCGCACCGTATTCTCAGCGGGCAATGGCGAGGTAGAGATCTACGAATTTACCATCCCCAAAGCCTGGGCTGGGCATACCCTGGGAGAGATCATCACTGGCAGCGAATGCAGCCCCGTGGGACTGACACGCGCCGGGCGGGCGATCTTGCCATCTTGCGAGACGGCCTTAGATGAAAACGACGTCGTTTTGGTGAGTGCCACCTTTGACGGCATCAAAGCCCTACGCAGCCAGCTAGACAGCGAGAAGGAGGCCTGATATGTTTGTTCTCATTGCCGGCGGCGGGCGCACCGGAACCCAACTCGCCACGCTGATCTTGAACCAGGGGCATACGGTTCGCCTGATTGAGCATCGCGAAGATGTTTTGGCGCGTTTGCACCGCGAGCTGCCCACCGAAGTGATCTTCCAGGGTCACGCCACCGATCCAGCTATCCTCGAACAGGCTGATGTTCGAGACGCCAATGTTGTCGCGGCGACCACCACCAACGACTCGGACAACCTGGTCACTTGCTTCCTGGCTCGCGCCCGTTACCAGGTTCCCCGCACCATTGCGCGCATCAACAACCCACGCAATGCCTGGCTGTTCGACAGCAAGTTCCATGTCGATGTATCCCTCAACCAGGCCGATATCATGTCTAGCCTGATCGAAGAGGAAATGTCACTCGGCGATATGATGACCCTGCTCAAGCTGCGGCGTGGCGCCTACTCGTTGATCGAGGAGAAGATTCCCGCCAATGCACAAGCGATCGGAAAAGCCATCAAAGATCTGGCCTTGCCGGCCGAATGTGTCATCGCCGGCATCATCCGTCACGGCAATTTGATCTTGCCGCGCGGCGCCACCATCTTCGAGCCAGGCGATGAAGTCCTTGCCATCACCGACCGCAGCGGTGCAGAACAAATGGCAGCCATTTTTTCTGCACCCGAAAAGAAAAATGGCCTTTGACCAATCCCCATCCTTCGGGTATAATCGGGATTCGTTTGCTGAGAAACAGCAAATAATAATCTATATAGGAAAGTAGAATGCCAAAGCGAACTTATCAACCCAAAATCCGCCGCCGCCTGCGCGTGCATGGTTTCCGCTCCCGCATGGCGACCGCTGACGGTCGCAAGGTGCTCAAAAGCCGCCGCCTGAAGGGTCGCTATCGCCTGACCGTTGTCAAAAACAACCACGTCAAGCACACCAACTGGAACAGCTGATAGGCCGGTGGCGCTGGCGGGCAAGCAACTCCCCAAGACCAATGACCTGCTCAGCTAACCAGCAGGCAAAGAGCTTCCGTGGGTGAAACGCAGTTTCCGCCTAACAAGATCAACCGACTTCAAGCGGGTGCGGCAATTTGGAAAATCTTACGCCCACCCGCTTGTTGTGTTGGTTACACTGCCCAACCCGGGCACAGACAGCCGTTGTGGGGTGGCGGCTGGGCGTTCTTTAGGTGGAGCCGTACAGCGCAACCGGGCCAAGCGCATGCTGCGCGAGGCCATGCGTCCTTTAATGACCGTGATTCGGCCTGGCTGGGATCTGCTTTTGCTTTCCCGCCGGCCGTTGGCACAAGCTCAATTGCCCGAGATCCAGTCTGCCCTACAGCAGCTTCTTCGTCGGGCTGGTTTGCTATAAGCGCACATGGGAAGCGAATTGCAGCCTGAAGTGGATGTCCAACCAGATCCGAACCTGCGTGACCTGCCGGTCAACTTTTGGACCCTGGCGCGTTGGCCTGCGTTGGCTTTGATCCGCCTGTACCAGATGACCATTGCGCGCGGCATCCCCGAGGGCACCTGCCGCTTCTATCCCACCTGCTCGCATTATGGTTACCAGGCAATCTATAAATACGGGCTGCTCAAAGGCGGTTTCATGGCCGCCTGGCGCGTGATTCGCTGCAACCCGTTCAATCCCGGAGGCCTCGACCCGGTGCCCTAAGGCACCCTCTGGCCGCTGGATGTTTATCGAAAGCGACTGACCTACCGATGAAACTGAAATTTTTCACCCTGCTCCCCATTGTTCTCCTTGCCGCTGTTTTGTTGAGTGCCTGCGGCAACTCTCGCTATTACACCCCCACCAACTGGCCCGGTGTAACAGCAGATGAAAACACGGCCTATGTAGCCTACAACACCTTCGTCTACGCAGTTGACCTGAACACCGGGGCCGAAAAGTGGCGCTTCCCTGAAAAGGCCGACGCCAAGATGACCTTCTTCTCAGACCCGGTGCTGACCCCTGATGGCCAATTACTGGCTGCCAGCTACAACCATTTCTTGTACAGCATAGACCCCGTCACCGCCGCCCAAAACTGGGTCTTTGAGGGGTCTAAGAACCGCCTGGTTGCCAGCCCTCTGGTTACCGAAAATGGCATTTTCCTCACCTCCACCGATGGCTTCGTATATGCCCTGGACTTCAACGGGCGCTCTGTGTGGAGTTTCGAAACCGGCAACGCCATCTGGTCACAACCGGCCACAGACGGTGCTGAGCGCCTGTTTGTCTCTTCGCTGGACCATCACGTTTACGCCTTAGACCTGAAGACCGGCCAACAGATTTGGCAAAGTGAAGACCTCAACGGGGCATTGGTCGGCGCTCCGGCTTACAGCGAGAGCAATGATATGCTCTACATCGGCACATTCAACAACGAGCTCTTGGCCCTGGATGCCTCGAACGGGCAGGTTCAGTGGCGCTTTGCCACCCAGGCCTGGGTCTGGTCTGCGCCTGCGGTTTCAGATGGCGTCTTATACTTTGGTGACCAGCAGGGCAATTTCTACGCCGTTGATGTGAGCACCCACGCAGCCTTATGGCGCATCCAACCTCAGCCCGATACCCCCATTGTTACCACACCCCTGGTGGTAGAAGATAAGATCCATTTCTCCGCCGCCACCAACATCTACACGGTCAATGACCAGGGCGGCATCACCCTGACCCAACCCATCAGCGGCCTGATGTATGCCAGCCCCGTGCTGGCAGGCAACCTGATCCTGGCTGCGCCCCTGGATAACGACGCATTGTTGATTGCCTTGCAGCAGAGTGGTGCACAGGCCTGGAATTTCATCCCTGAGAAATAACACGCCTTTCATGGTGTGCTGACTTTTACGGAGAAAACGTTATGTGGGATACCCTTATTATCCAACCCATGATCAACCTGCTGCTGTGGATCTATAGCGTGGTTGGACAAAACTTCGGCCTGGCAATCATCATCTTCACCGTGCTGATCCGCCTGCTCACCCATCCGCTGACAGTCCAGCAGATGAAAAGCGCCAAGGCCATGCAAGATATGCAGCAGTCGAAAAAGTGGCTCGAAATCCAAAAGAAATACAAAGATAACAAAGAGGCCCTGGCGCAAGAACAGATGAAGCTCTACCAAGAGCTGGGCATTAACCCGTTTGGCTCTTGCTTGCCCCTGGTGATCCAATTCCCGATCATCATCGGTCTCTACCAGGCTGTCACCCGTGCTCTGGCGGTCACCCCGCTGCAGCTCTTGGATTTCTCCAGCCATATCTATCCCTGGATCAATGCCTCCAACCTCATCCCGCTCAACAGCAAATTCTTGTGGCTGAACCTGAGCCTGCCTGAACAGAGCTACGGTGTGATGATTGGTTCCATTGGGTTGCCCATTATCACCATCCTGGTGGTGGTCACCACATTCTTCCAATCGAAATTGATGACCCCGCCGCCTGCCAACCCCAATGACCAGTCTGCGCAGATGACAAAAATGATGAACCTCTACATGCCGTTATTGATGGGTTGGATGTCTTACACCCTGTCTTCTGGCCTGGCGCTGTATTTCTTGGTCAGCAACCTGGTGGGCGTGATCCAATATGCGGCCATGGGGCGGCTGAATTGGAGCAACTTGTTCCCCGGCCGAAAACCAACAACCAAGTAAACAATGTGGGAAAACGTATATGAACACACAACGCGCAACGCTTGAATCAATCGCCCCCACTGTTGAAGAAGCAGTGGAAAAGGGCCTGGCTGAGCTGGGTTTAACCCGCGAAGCTGTGGAAGTAGAAGTATTAGATGAAGGCAGCCGTGGGCTGTTTGGCCTGGGCACTCGCCATGCACGCATCCGCCTGACAGTCTTAGGCGAAGAGATAAAGCCCGTGCCTGCCGAAAATGCCTTGCCCGCAGCAGAGATGGTTGTAGAAGAGCCTGCTGAGCAGCCAGCCGTCACCACCCGGCCTGCCGAGCCCCAGCCTGCCAAGACAGCGACCGACGACACCCTCGAAATGGCGCATACCGTGGTTGCTGAACTGCTGGAACGCATGGGCATCCGGGCCGAAGTAGATGCCAGCTATGGCAATGCAGATGATGATCGCAGTGACCTGCCCATCCTGGTCGATATTCGCGGCGACGACCTGAGCGTGTTGATCGGAAAACGCTCTGAGACCCTGAACGCCCTGCAGTATATCGCCCGCCTGATCCTCAGCAAAGAGCTGGATCGCATGGTGACCCTGGTGTTAGATGTCGAAGGCTACCGCAACCGCCGCGATAAGCAGCTCCGCCTGCTTGCCCGCCGCATGGCCGACCAGGCCATTAAAACCGGCCGCCGCCAGGTGCTTGAACCCATGCCGCCCAACGAGCGCCGCATCATCCACATGGAACTGCGCGAGCATCCACAGGTTATTACAGAAAGCTCTGGCGACGAACCGCACCGCAAAGTCAATATCATCCCCAAAGACTGATCGCCCTTGAAAGGTCAGGTATAATTCACTTATGTTCAACCTGGCCCCACTAGAGGCGATCGATTACCTGGTGATCGGCCATCTTTGCCGCGACCTCGGCCCTGCTGGGCCACACCTGGGCGGCACTGTGGCCTATTCTGCATTGACAGCCAGGGCTTTGGGGCTGCGCGTGGGCATTGTGACAGCCTGGGGCGGCGAGGTGCCGCTTGGCCCGCTGCAGCACATTCCGATCGCCAATTACCCTGCCGATCACAGCACCACCTTCGAAAACATTTACCACAATGGCGTGCGCGCCCAGGTGATCCACGAGGTGGCCCCCAACCTGGATTATTATATGATCCCCGAACCCTGGCGGCAGGCGGGCATCGTTCACCTGGGCCCCGTGGCGCAAGAAGTAGCGCCAGACCTGGTGCGCCGCTTCCCCAATGCCCTGGTTGGGCTTACGCCCCAAGGCTGGCTGCGCGCCTGGGATGCCCAGGGGCATGTTTACCCCAGCGAATGGCCCGAAGCGGCCTTTGCTTTGGAACAAACCGGGGCAGCGGTAATCAGCCAGGATGACGTCGAGGGCGATGAACACCGCATTGAAGAAATGGCCGCATCTTGCCGTGTGCTGGCAGTTACTGAGGGCCTGAACGGCGCCCGCCTGTACTGGAATGGTGATGTGCGCCGCTTCCGCGCCCCCAGCGTGCCTGAAATCGATGCCACCGGCGCCGGCGATATTTTTGCGGCTGCCTTTTTCACCCGCCTGTATACCACGCGTGACCCCTGGGAGGCCGCCCGCTTTGCCACGCAGATTGCATCCATCTCAGTCACCCGTCCCGGACTGGATGGCATTCCAACCCCGGCCGAAGTGCAAGAATGCCTGATGGAGGTGCTCTAGATGGGCCGCGTTTATACCCTTGCCAACCAAAAAGGTGGGGTTGGTAAAACCACCACCGCCATTAACCTGAGTGCCTACCTGGCATACTACGGCCAGCGCGTCCTGCTGGTTGACCTTGATCCGCAAGCCAATGCCACCTCTTGCCTGGGCGTCGATAAGCAGACGGTCAAAACCGGCACGTATGACGTCATCATTGGTTCTACCCCCGCCCTCCCCACCATCCTGCACAACCCTCGCCTGAAGCTTTCTTTGATGCCATCCTCCCCTGCCCTGGCAGGGGCCGAGGTCGAATTGGTCTCTGAGTTGGCGCGCGAAAACCGCCTCAAAGAAGCGCTCAAGCCGATCGTTGAACGCTATGATTACATCATCATCGATTGCCCGCCCTCTTTGGGCCTGCTGACGCTTAACGGGATTGTTGCTGCACAAGATGGGATCATCATCCCGGTACAGTGTGAATACCTGGCCCTGGAAGGCATTGGACAGCTAACCCAAACCATCGCCCGCATCCGCGCCGCACTGTTCCCCGACCTGCGCCTGCGCGGGGTGGTGATGACCATGTTCGATGGACGCACCAAGCTCAGCAGCGATGTGGTGGCTGAAGTCCACCGCCACTTCCCTGAGCAGATCTTCAAAACGGTCATCCCGCGCACCGTACGCCTGGCCGAAGCGCCATCGTTTGGACAGCCAATTTCTGTCTTTGCCCCTGCATCCAGCGGCGCCCAGGCCTATGCCGACCTGGCGCGCGAGGTCTTGCAGGGCGACGGCATCCATATTCCGCTACCTGAAAGCCAAACCCCAGCTTGAGCAACCCTATGACAAAAAAATCTGGCCTTGGTAAAGGGCTTGATGCCCTGATCCCTAGTGGAGAATTCCTCCCCCCTCCCCCCAGCCAACCTGCGACGGCAAGTGGTGCTGTGCTGGCTTCGGTTACCAGCATCATCCCCAACCCGCGCCAGCCGCGCACGCATTTTGATCCTGCCGAATTGGCTGACCTGGCGGCTTCTATCCGTCAAAATGGCATCATCCAGCCGTTGATCGTGACGCGCGCCCCTCAGCCGGACCAATATATTCTGATCGCTGGCGAACGACGCCTTATGGCGGCCCGCCAGGCCGGCTTGGCCAATGTGCCCATCATCCTGCGCGAAGCAACCGAACAGCAGCGCCTGGAATTGGCCTTGATCGAGAACGTTCAGCGTTCCGATCTCAGCCCGCTCGAAGCTGCCGAGGCTTACCGCCACCTGGCAGAAGATTTCAAGCTCTCGCATGATGAGATTGCCACGCGCGTGGGCAAGTCGCGCGTCACGATCACCAACACCCTGCGCCTGCTAAAACTCCCAGCGGCTGTTCAGCAAGCCCTGGCTCAAGACCAGATCAGCGAAGGCCACGCCCGCGCCCTGCTCTCTCTTTCCAGCGCACAGGCCCAGTCTGCTGCCCTGCAAACCATCCTCAAGCACGATCTCAACGTGCGCCAAACCGAAGAGTTGGTGCGCAAGCTGAGCGGGCAAAAACCCGAACCCCTGCCCAAGCCTGCCCCTGCTCCCGAGGTGAACGCCCTGGAAGATCGCTTGCGCCAACGCCTGGGCACGCGCGTTACCCTTAACCCGCGTAAAAAAGGCGGCACGGTGGTTATTCATTACTACTCTAATGAAGAGTTGGATGCAATCGTAACCCACCTGCTCGGAGAAGAAAAATAGCCACGCTGCTGTACAATGCTCGTATTCATACGCTGGATCCGCTCCAGCCGCAGGCAACTGCCCTGGCAATCCAAGATGGCCGCATCGCAGCCGTTGGCTCAGATGATGCACTCATAGACGCCTATGGCAAACAAGATGCCATCGATGTCCAGGGCCAGGCTGTGATTCCCGGCCTGACAGATGCCCACCTGCACCTGGAATATTACGCCTTCAGCCTGCAAAAGATCGACTGCGAAACCCCCACCCGCCAGGAATGCCTGCAGCGGGTGGCTGAGCGCGTCCAGAACACCCCCGAAGGCACATGGATCCAGGGGCACGGCTGGAACCAAAACCTGTGGCCTGAGGGCTTTGGCAGTGCAGCCGACCTGGACGCCGTGGCCCCGCACCATCCTGTTTTTTTAACCGCCAAGTCTCTGCATGCGGCCTGGGCCAACACGCGCGCCCTCCAAATTGCCAATATCACTGCCAGCACGCCAGACCCCGCCGGAGGGCGCTTCGGACGCCTGGCAGATGGCAGCCCAGATGGGATTTTGTTTGAATCTGCCGCCAACGAAGTTCAACGTGCCATACCCGATCCACAGGTCGAAGAAGTGCGCCAGGCAATTCGCCTGGCCCAGCCAATCTTGTGGCAGATGGGGATCACAGGCGTGCACGATTTTGACCGCAGGCGCTGTTTCAGCGCCCTACAGCTTCTGCACGCCAACGGCGAGCTTGGTTTGCGCACCGTCAAGAGCATCCCGCTGGAAGACCTGCCGCATGCGGTTGCATTGGGCTTACGCAGCGGCTTTGGCGACGATTGGCTGCGCATTGGCTCAGTCAAATGTTTTGCAGATGGCGCTTTAGGCCCACAGACCGCCGCCATGCTCTCGCCATACGAGGGCAGCACCGATCAACGCGGCATGTTGTTCATGGATGCTGAAGAGATGTGCGAATTGACCCGCCCAGCAGTGGCAAATGGCCTCAGCCTGGCTGTGCATGCCATCGGTGACCGTGCCAACCACGAGGTGCTTGAGGCCTACGCGCGCCTGCGCGAGATTGAACGCAGCCTTCCAGGCAGCCAGCCGCCATTGCGCCACCGCGTTGAGCACCTCCAACTGCTGCACGCCCAAGATACCCATCGCTTGGCCAGCCTGGGTGTCATTGCATCCATGCAGCCCATCCACGCCACATCCGATATGTTCATCGCCGATCACTTTTGGGGCCAGCGATCTGCCCTGGCTTATGCCTGGCGCACCCAGCTCCAACACCAGGCACACCTGGCTTTTGGCTCAGATGCGCCCGTAGAATCGCCCAACCCGTTTTGGGGCCTGCATGCCGCAGTGACCCGCATGCGCCGAGAAGGGCACCCCACCCCAGCCGGCTGGCATGCCGAACAGTGCCTGTCAATCGAAGAGGCCCTGCACGGTTTCACCACGGGCCCGGCATATGCAGCCGGCATGGAAGACCGCCTCGGCCGCCTGGCATCTGGCTTTTGGGCCGATTTGCTGCTCTTAGCAGTCGACCCCTTCACCTGCCCGCCAGATCAGCTTTACAAGCTGCACCCCTCTGCCACGATGGTAGCCGGCAAGTGGGTTTACCAGTCATAAAAAAACGGCGCTGGCGGCGCCGTTTTTTTTATTCTGACTTAGAGGGTGTAATTTAGCGACTGCCGCTGCGGGCAATCTCTTCCACGCGCACCAGCTCAGCAAAGACAACCAGGCGCGATAGATAGACTTCGCGCTCATCATCCCATTCGGTGCAGGTGACGAGTGTGATCTGCGATTTATCGGTCGCGGCAACCACAGAAAGGTCATCCTCTGACACAACCGCTTTATCGCGCACCTGGTACGTGTACATATTCTGCTCGGTATAGAGGATCACAAACTCGCCCGGAGGCAATTCCTCCAGGTAGCGGAACGGCCCATCGCCGCCACCCCGGATGGTGACATGCCCTGCCAGGCCTGTGTTGCTGCCCAGGCCCGGCCAAGAGGTATCGCCCATCCAGGCCACTTCCTGGCGCAAGCCAGCGATGAACCAACTCTGCCCATCATATGGCACATACTTGACCACCGTATCCAACATCAGGGCCGGGATGATGATGCGCGTGACCGGGCTGGTATCGGGCATGGGTTCGCCCGCCTGGGGCGTGACCAAGACCTCTGGCGTGGGAATGGGGAAGGAAGGCAGCGTTACGATCGGGGTTGCTTCAGGCGTAGAATAAATGTAGGCCGGCTGGTGATCTATCGGCGGAACGTTAGTGCCATCAGCCTGGGTCAGTTGCGTGGCGGTTGCCGTGCCGGGGGCATACGCCTGCGGGGTTTCTGGGCTGGGAAGGAAGACCCCCGCCGCAGCCATCCCCGAAACCACACCCACCACCAGCAGCAGCACGCCCACACCCAAGATCCATGTGGCACCTTGCTGTTTCTGGTTACGCGCCCACCAACCGTACAGCACCAACAAGCAGCCTAACACACCAGCCAGCAGGGCCTGGACCAACATCGTACGCTCGGCCTGGGCTGCCGCTTGGGCCGCCGCCCGCTCTTTCCAATCCAACGGCAACTCACCCGTACCGGGCAATCCCGTGATAACCACCTTGTAGTTCACCGTGGCAGTCTTCGTCTTGTTCTGATCATAGGTCAGCGTCACCAGGTTGGTCAGCGTCTCTGTCTTCGTAAGACCGCTATTGACCTTGACCACCACCGTGATCGAAACCTCATCACCGCCAATAATGTCACCCAGGCTGACCGTTAAGGAGTGCGCCGATTTGCTGACCACACCGCGTCCAGAGGTCACCGTTTCTACGTCAATGTAGGAGGGGAAGGAATCTGCCACCAGGGCACCGTAGATCGGGCCAGTGCCGTTGTTTTCTACGACAATTGTAAAGGTGAACCGTTCGCCGATCTTAGCTTCGGTGGGGGTAACCTTCACCGACATCGCAGGGTTTGACACCAAAGTGCCCGTAACCGTCACGGTCGGCGTGCGGGTTGGGGTAGCCTGCGTGCCAGTGCGCGTCACCGTGGGCGTTTGAGTATTGGTTGAGGTGCCCGTGGGGGTCGGCGTGACCGTCAGCGTGGGCGTAGCCGTATCGGTAGAGGTTGCAGTAGGCGTGGGGGTTGGTGTCAGCTCAGCCGGAAGCAGCTTAAAGATAATGGGCAAGAACATATCATTGGGGGCGTTTGGCGCCGCGCCTGCATGCTGCGGCGCGCTGGCACGGCTGGCCACAAAAGGATAGAACAGAAAAACGCCTGCCAATACAGCCAACAGGGTCCAAAAAAACAGCTTTTTCCATGAAAGCCTGGGAGAACCTGATCTGCCTGACTCTTGCATATTCATGAAAGCTATTATATCATTTCGAGGGATAACTCTTTGCAACTTTTGAGCCCGCTTTGCATCTAATATTTGTGACCAACCATCACCCACCTGCTCAGACCCGACTCACTACCGCCCTGCCGGCCCGTATCATTGACACAGCAGCCCAGGCAGTCAGCCTGCCGCGCGCAGGCGACCCCTGTCCGATCTGCCGCCAGGGCAGCCTGGATTACGATGGCCTGCTGAACTTATCCTGCCCGGCCTGTGGACAGGTTTTTGGCGACGGCGGCGGCTGCACCTGATAAGGACATCGGAGCCCCGGGTGGGCCACAGACTGAATTCAAATAGAAAAAGGAGTATTCATGACCAATCCATTGCTCAACGACGAGGTTGCAGGCCAGGTAAAGGACGTTTTCTCAAACCAGCTCAAACACCCGGTAGAAATCTTGTTTTTTGGCTCAAAAGATAACTGCGAGATGTGCGACGAAACCCACAAACTGCTCGGAGAGGTTACGGCGCTCTCAGATAAGCTTCATTTAACAGTGTATGACCTGGACGAAAACAAAAGCCTGGCCAGCCAGTACCATGTCAGCATGGCCCCCACCATCGTAGTTGCCGGGCGCGAGGGCGACCAGGTGACCGATTACGGCGTTCGTTTTGCCGGCATCCCCTCCGGCTATGAATTCAGCTCGCTCATCCAGGGGCTGATCCTGGTTTCGGGCCGCGACTCAGGGCTGGCCCCCGCAACTCGCCAGGCCCTAAAAGAGCTAAAAAAGCCTGTCCTCTTACAAGTTTTCGTCACCCCTACCTGACCCTACTGCCCGCGAGCCGTGGTGCTCGCTCATCAGCTTGCTGTTGAGAACCCCCTGGTGCAGGCCGAGATGGTCGAGGCAATGGAATTCCCCGACCTGGCAGACCGGCACAATGTCAGTGGTGTGCCGCAGACCACCATCAATGACGGGGCCAATCATGTGGTGGGGGCAGTGCCCGAAGACCACCTGTTAGCTGAGATCCAAAAGATTTTGAATTGAACGGGAGGTACAGTTGAACGCAAAAGTTACCTGGAAAGGCCGGATGAGTTTTAGCGGCGAGGCCGATTCTGGCTTCAGTGTCCGCTTGGGCACTGACCCTGCCGTGGGCGGCGATAATGATGGCCCGCGCCCCATGGAGCTGATCGCCATAGGGTTAGCTGGCTGCACCGGCATGGATGTGATCTCAATCCTGCAGAAAAAACGCCAGGATGTGACCGATTTTGAGGTCAAGGTGCATGCAGAGCGAGCATCTGAGCATCCCAAAGTTTTCACCCAAATCGAGTTGGAGTACGTCATCACAGGCCGCAGCATCGATCCTGAAGCAGTGGAACGCGCCATTGAGCTTTCAGAGAACAAATACTGCCCAGCCCAGGCTATGCTGGCAAAAGCCAGCTCCATCACCCACCATTACACGATCGTCGAGATCGAATGATCCAAAACGATGGTAGAGCGCTCACCCAACAGCGCTCTACCATCGTTTTTAGTAACCGGCTGTGTCCAACACTTGACACACCCTTTATCCATGCTATAATGCGGAAGTATTAAACTCCCCCCCCAGGTGTGCGTTTTACCAAATGATTCCCAATTCTTAGCTGCGTTGCGCGGGGTAACTGCGAGAGTTGGCGTTTTTAACCCAATCCAAACCTATTGATACCCTATTACATTTGTGAGACAACTGAACAATGAAAGTTATTGAACTACAAAGTGCCCCCTTGGCTACCTTGCGTCAGATGGCCAGGGAATTAGACATTTCTGGCGCAAACCGTTTAAAAAAGGATGACCTGATCCTGCGCATCCAGCAGTCAGAGGCCGAGAAAGAAGGCATCGAATTGCGCGGCGGCATCCTCGAAATCATGAGCGATGGCATCGGCTTCTTGCGGTCAGGCCATTACCAGCCTGGCGCATACGACGTTTATGTCTCGCAATCGCAGATCCGCCGCTACAGCCTGCGCGATGGTGACCTGGTGATCGGTCACGTGCGCCCGCCGCGCGAATCTGAAAAGCATTACGGCTTGCTTAAAGTTGAATCCATTAACGGTGTCGACCCTGAAGAGGCCAAGTACCGGCCCACCTTCGAAACACTGACCCCCATCTTCCCAGATATGCGCTTCAACTTAGAGACTGACCGCCATACCCTGGCGACGCGTCTCATTAACCTGGTCACCCCCATCGGGCGCGGCCAGCGCGGCCTGATCGTATCTCCCCCCAAGGCTGGTAAGACCACCATCTTGAAACAGCTTGCAAACGCCATCTCCACCAACCATCCCGATGTATACCTGATGGTAGCGTTGATCGGCGAGCGTCCTGAAGAAGTGACGGATATGGATCGCTCGGTGGACGCCGAAGTGATCTCCTCTACATTTGATGAGCCGGTTACCTCGCACGTTCGCGTGGCCGAGATGGCCCTGGAGCGCGCCAAGCGCCTGACCGAAACCGGCCGCCACGTGGTGATCCTGATGGACTCGATCACCCGCCTGGCACGTGCCTATAACCTGGTGGTCAACCCCTCTGGCCGCACCCTCTCCGGCGGTATTGACCCCTCTGCACTCTACCCGCCCAAGCGCTTTTTCGGCGCTGCCCGTAACATTGAAGAGGGCGGTTCGCTCACCATCATCGCCACCTGCCTGGTGGATACTGGCTCACGCATGGATGATGTTGTATACGAAGAGTTCAAGGGCACCGGCAATATGGAGCTTCACCTCTCACGCCGCCTTCAAGAACGGCGCGTCTTCCCGGCTATCGATATTGAGCGTTCATCTACCCGCCGCGAAGAGCTTTTGCTCGGCCCCGACATCACGCCGCGTGTGTGGCTCATGCGCCGTATGTATGACCAGATGATCGCCTCTCCGCCCTATGGTGCAGGTCTGGACCCATCCACCGCCACCGAGGCGATCTTGCAGCGTCTCTCGCGCACAGAAGATAACCAGCGCTTCTTAGAGACCCTGCACGAGGACTCCAACTAGTTATCATGGACGAGCAAGTTTCTGCTGTAACACCTCCGGCGGCTCCCCGCCGTTCAGATCGCGTTCTTACCGCGGGCGCCTGGGTAATTGCCGCCACCCTGGTCCTGCTGGCCGTCTACCTGGGTTGGCGCTCACGCACCAACCAGGCCGCCGCGGCCATAGAACCATCCGATACAGCATCAACCATCCAACCAACGCTCACGCCCAACCCCCTGGCTGAGGATGTAGGGCTTCCGGCCTTGCCCGGGCGCCCTGCCACGCGGGCCATTGCCAGGCAAGCCGCTCTCCATACGATCATTCCCACCCGGCCACGCCAACAAGCTGTATCGTACGTGGTCAGCAGTGGCGATTCGATTTTTGGCATTGCATCGGCTTACGGCATCGACCCAGAGACCGTGTTGTGGGCTAATTACGATCAATTGAACGACGATCCAGACATGCTCAGCCTGGGCATGGAATTGAACATCCCACCCGTAAACGGGGTTTATTACCAATGGCAAGAGGGCGATACGGTTGAGGCCATTGCCACACAATTCAAGGCTGAGGCCGAAGATATCTTAAGCTGGCCCGGCAACCAAGTCGATCTGACAAACCCCAAGTTCGAAGCCGGGCAGTGGATCATGATTCCAGATGGCGAACGCGAGTTCCAGCAGTGGATCGTGCCCACCATCGCCCGCGATAATTCAGGTGTCAACGCATCAGTGCTTGGGCCTGGTGCTTGCACCGGCAGTTACGATGGCGCCTATGGCTCAGGAGCATTTGCCTGGCCCACAGCCAGCCATGTTCTCTCTGGCAATGATTACTGGTCTGGTCACCTGGGGATTGACATTGCTGGCAGCACCGGCGATGGGATCTTTGCCTCCGATGCTGGTGTGGTGGTCTTTGCAGGTTGGGCCCTGAATGGCTACGGCTACATGGTGATGATCGACCACGGCACTGGCTACCAGACCCTCTATGCCCACCTCAGCTCGGTCAGCGCGGCCTGTGGGCAAAGCGTTTACACCGGCACCTATATCGGTGGGATGGGCAGTACAGGCAATTCCACCGGCCCCCACCTCCATTATGAAGTACGCTTCATGGGAGGTTTCATCAACCCCTGGTTCGTTCTCCCAGCCCCATAGAATCTACCCCTGAGAAATCAGAGAAAAGGAACTTACAATGACCAAAGCCGATCCTGAACCCACCACCCAGACCCTGGCCGAAACCGATAATTACATGGCCTGGAGCGCCAGCGAGCCCGATGGCGAAACTACCTATCACATCGAGCTGAACAACATTACGTTACATTTCTTTGAAGAAGAGTGGCGTGAATTTCAAAAACTGGTGCGCACAATTTTCAAGTAACTAAGGCGAACTCGTCACCTTATCCACGTAATCAATCGCCGGTTCGCAAGCCTCAGTCAGGTAATCTGAGATGTGCTCCCAATCCATAGTGGCCCTGGCGGCCCAAGACGTGTACATGGCGTAAGAAATACAGCCTGGCCCGCTGTGGTAATTGGCCACCGTCAGTCGCCACAAATCCTCATAGCTGACTACTGAACCGGGGATCTTATTGGTAGCATTGTAAACGATCTGCGCCACCTGTTCGCAGTTGGCCAACAGGGTGTGCGCAAACAAATTGATGCTGAAATCAGCATGCGCCAGGTCAATACCGGCCGGGCAGTCTGGGCAGTCCACCTTGGCTTCTAATGCCAGGGCGCCGCGCAAGATTGCCCGGCTTTCTGTATCCAGGTACACGTAACCGCGCGCACAGGCGTTTTCATCTAGTACCAGGGGGCAAAATTGGTTGAAGAAATCAGGATTCCATAATAACACAGCTTCTGCCCCATTATCGGTCAGTTGACCCAAGCCAAATTCATACGGCACCCGAAACATGCCCGGCCAGAATTGGCTTTCTTGGGCAAAGATATTCTTCATCAACTGCGCCGGTACCCCGGTTTCATTGGCAACCTCAACCATCCTGGCATCAAAACGGTTCTGCCATTCTTCTACCAACGGCAGAGCAGCTTCTAAGCCGCAGGCATCTGAATAGCCATTCAAAAGCAGCCCGCCCCCCGCACAAGCCGAAGCATCTACCAGGCCCTGGGCAATCAAACGTCCAGCCAGGTAATTGTAAGGCATATTGGTCGCAAGCAGCTCAGTTGCCTCAGGCGTGCGCAGCCAGTTTGGGGGACCTCCCACCGGCGGGAAGGCCTGCCACACCTGGGCGCAACTGGCTGTTTCACGGCCCTGCCACTGGCTGCTCAACACATCCACATACCAGCCGCTTCCAGTAGGAGAAGCGCTCACCCCGCTGTCAATCACACGCACCTGGGCTGAATAATGCTCACTGGAATCACCGTAGCTAGAATCAGCCCAGAATTCGAAAGTTGTCCCCACGTATGCCGTGGGTGAGAGCGGCACCTCGCAGGTTGGGGCAGTGCACCCATAAGGCACACCGTTGATCAGCACATTGATCGCCGTGATCTGCTCGTTTGGCAGCGGTTCCACGCCCGTCAACAACAAAGAAGGGATTTCTGCGCAGAAATTATCTATCGATGTCGGGTCGCAGCCCGTCAACGTAACAGCCACCGAGGGCGAGGGCAAATCCACCAGGATGGTTCTCTCTGCGGGGGCATTGCTGACTGCATAGAGATACAATCCCTGGCAGTATGCCGTGTTGCCGTCAATAGCTTCCAACTCCCCGCATGCCGGGGTATTGATCCATTGATTGTAGATCGTCCCGCCACAATCGACGAAGATCTCATCATTCGTCGGCCAACCTTCGTGGTCGATGAACACCTGGCACATCAGACTGCTGTCATACCAGCGCAGCAGCCACCATTCATAACGTGTGTAGTTAACAACGATCGATTCTTGGCGCACACCCGGCTCTGGCTCATCCCCCGTTCCGCCCGCAGCCCAGCCCGGCTCTGTCCTCACAAATATAGACGCGAGGAACAAGCTTGCTAGCAGTACCCTGACGAAGCGAGCCGGCTTATTCATCACGATAAAAGATATCATGTTCACCCAAGCTTGTCAATGTTGTCGGGTTTCAGTTTTGTGACTTGCGAGGAGGGCCAGCCCATGATAAACTCTAAGCATGGCTGAGGTGATTTCCGTTCTGGTTGCCAGTGCAACACCCGGCTTTGGGGAGTTGATCCAGCAAACACTCGAAGAAACCGGGCTGTATAAGGTGCTGCTGATAGATAGCGGCAGTGAAGCGCTTGACTGCATGCAGAGCATGCCTTTTTCCTTAGCCATCCTGGATAGTTTTTTACCCGATGTTACCCTGCCCCAACTGATCTCTGAGTTCAAAAAGATATCCCCTGCAATTCACCTGGTGGTCATTCCACCCAATAACGACCCCTCAGACCCTGAGTTGGTACAGGCTGGCGTGCACGGCTTCCTCACAAAGCCATTTTACCTGCCCGACCTGCTTGATACCGTTTCTGAGGCCTTGCACCAGGGCTCAAGTGCAGAGACTCAAACGCCGCCCCAATTTGCGCCGCTCAACCACACACAAGGGTTGGATTGGCTGCAAGATGTCAGCCGCGCCGCCCAGCACCTCACTCGCCTTTCATTAGAATCATCTGCCCAAGCCGCCCTGATCGTACGCGACGGTCAGTTGTGGGCCTACGCCGGGCAGTTAGCCCAGCCTGCCGCCCAAGAAATGGCCGCTGTGGTGACCAGCTTCTGGGCCAACGATGCCGCTTCGCGGCCGGGTGGCCCCTCAGGAGATATGGTGCGCCTGGTGCGCCTGGATATCACTGCCGCCGAATACATGTTGTATGCCACCGCCTTGGGCAAGGGTATGGTGTTGGCGCTGGCCTTTAATGCCGAAACCCCCTTCAGCAAGATCCGCACCCAAGCCAGCCAATTGGCACGCGCCCTGGCTTCACCGCCCGGCGCGCACCCCGTCCAGCCTCGCCCCGATTTGGCCATCCCGCTTTCACAGCTTCCACCGCCGCCCAACATCAAGCCGCTATTGGAAGATGTTCCGCCGCCCTCCCCCTCCAGGCGGGTTCAAGAGCCTATCAGCCGCCCGCGCCCAGATCTTAATATCCAATTATCTGCCAGCCCGCAGGTCAGTGCCCAGGCCAAGATATTTCCCAGCACCGAAGCCGCCGCGCCGGTCATTGCCCCAGCACCAGCCCTCCCCCCCAAAAACCAGGTTGCAGTCGATATGCTGCCTGCCTCAGCCCTGCCCCAACCCCAGCCAGCCGCCTCGCCGGCGCCTGTCGAAGCCCAAGACGAGAGCCTTGAACTGCGCCCCATCTCGCCTGGGCTGCACAACCTGGTTTACGCCTGTGTGCTGATCCCTCGCCTGCCCCAACATTACCTGACGGGTGACCTGGGCGCCCGCCTGGGCGAATGGATCCCCCAGCTTTGCCTGGCTTATGGTTGGCGATTGGATCACATCGCCGTACGTCCTGACTATATTGAATGGGTGGCTGGCGTGGCACCAACCACGTCTCCCAGCTACCTGATGCGCGTCTTGCGCCAACAAACTTCACAGCGCATCTTTGCTGACTTCCCAAACCTCGGTCGCGAGAACCCCTCCGGTGACTTTTGGGCCCCGGGTTACCTGATCATGAGCAGCCCCCAGCCGCCTCCCGCACATGTGATCCGCGAGTTCATCCAACAGACCCGCCACCACCAGGGTGCCTCTCGGCCACCAGACCTGCCTCGCCTTTAAATCGCAATGCCTCCCACCATATATCTGCTTGACGGTCACGCACTAGCTTATCGCGCTTACTACGCCCTGACACGCGGTTCACCCGCGGCCTTCACCACCCATGCCGGAGAACCGACTGCCGGTGTGTATGGCTTCACCAGCATCTTGCTGCGCATTTTAGAACAAGACCGGCCCGATTACCTGGCTGTTACCTTTGACACAGGCAAAACGTTTCGCGACGAAATGTTCCCCGAATACAAAGCCACCCGCGCCAAGATGCCCGATGATTTACGCCCGCAGATGAAGCGCATCCGCCAGCTTGTGGATGCTTTCAACATTCCTCGCCTGGAGCTGGAAGGTTACGAGGCTGATGATGTGCTCGGCAGCCTGGCCTGCCAGCTCTCAGCACAAGGCTACGGGGTCAAGATCATCACCGGCGATCGTGACCTCTTGCAATTGGTCAACGAACGTATCCTGGTTAACCTGCCTGGCAAAGGCGGCGCTGAATCAAAGGATTATTTTGCCCAAGACGTGTTGGAGTACCTGGGCGTACGCCCCGACCAGGTGATCGACTATAAAGCCCTGGTGGGCGACACATCTGATAACATCCCCGGTGTGACAGGCATTGGTGAGAAAACTGCCGTCAACCTGTTGGCAAAGTACGAAACCCTAGAAGGCATTTATGCCCACCTGGATGAGCTGGCCGATGGGGTGCGCAAGAAGCTAGAAGCCGGGCGCGCCAACGCCGATCTCAGCCGGCGCTTGGCCACCATTGTCACCGACCTGCCGCTCAAGATGGACCTGGACAAAGCCCGCACCGAGCATTTCGACCCGGAACAAGTAGAAGCCATCTTCCGCGAGCTTGAATTTCGCACTTTGCTCAAAAAGCTGACCGATCTCTACCCGTTATATGGCAAAGCCCAACCCGCGCACAAAGGCCAACAACTCTCGCTGTTCGAGACCGCCGCGCCGCCCCCCGCAGAAGCCCCCGCCCCTGCCCTGTCTGCCGCCCCAGGCCCAATCGATTACCAGGTAATCGATACGCCCGCGGCCCTAAAGAGCCTGGCCGAGCGCTTGCAAAAAGCCAGCCTGATCGCCTTTGACACCGAAACCACCTCCACCGATCCCATGCGGGCCGACCTGGTGGGCATCTCGCTGGCGGTGGAAGGCAGCCAGGGGTATTACATCCCCGTGGGGCACAACCCCGGCATGGGCAAGCAGTTACCCCTGAAAGACGTTCTGGAGGCCCTGCGCGGCCCATTGACTGACCCGCGTATCCAGAAGGCCGGCCACAACCTGAAGTACGATTTCATTATGCTCGCCCGCCAGGGATTGCGCACTGCCCCCCTATCGTTTGACACCATGATCGCCGAATGGCTGACCAACCCGGCCTCGCACAACCTGGGCCTAAAGAACCTGGCCTGGGTGCGCCTGAATCTCTCGATGACCGAGATCCAGGCATTGATTGGTTCAGGGAAGAACCAGCGCAGCATGGCCGAAGTGCCCGTTGTCGACGCGGCCGCCTACGCCGCCGCCGATGCCGCGGCTGTGATGCAGTTGATCCCCCACTTGCGCGCCGAGTTAGAAGCCGGGCCCGGGCTGCGCCTGCTCGAAGAGATCGAGATGCCCCTGGTCAGCGTACTGGCCGATATGGAAATGACCGGCATCAGCCTGGATACAAGCTTCCTGGCCCAAATGTCAGCCGAGTTGGCCACCCGCCTGGCAGAAATCGAGACCCAGGTGTACGAGCTGGTCGGCCAACCATTCAACATCAATTCTACCCAACAACTCTCACAAGCTCTCTTTGAGCGCCTGAAGCTTTCTCCGCCCGATCGTACCCGCCGTACCGAGCGGGGGCACTATTCCACCTCGGCTGACGTGCTTGAAGCGCTGAGCGGCAAACACCCGGTGGTAGACCTGGTCTTAGAGCAGCGCGAGCTCTCGAAGCTTAAATCCACCTACCTGGATGCACTGCCCTTGCAGGTGAACCCCAATACCGGGCGCGTGCATACATCTTATAATCAGACCGGCTCGGTCACCGGGCGCATTGCCTCGTCTGATCCCAATCTCCAAAACATCCCCATTCGCACCGACCTAGGCAGGCAGGTGCGGCGCGCCTTCGTTGCCGCACCGGGTTGGCAATTGCTCTCGGTCGATTACTCACAAGTAGAGCTGCGCATTGCCGCCCATATGGCCGATGACCAGGCCATGCTCAACGCCTTCCGCCTTGGGCAAGATATCCACGCCGCCACGGCCGCCGCCATTTTCGGCATTCCACTCGAGCAGGTCAATAAAACCCAGCGCCGGCATGCCAAAGCGGTCAACTTTGGCCTGATCTACGGGATGAGCGCCTTCGGCCTGACCCGCAGCAGCGAGCTGACCCTGGCAGAAGCAGAAGATTTCATCGATGCCTATTTCAAGCAGTTCCCCGGCATCAAAAGCTACCTGGATGGCATTCGCCTCTTGGCTGCCCAACAGGGCTATGTTGAGACGCTCTTGGGGCGGCGGCGGCTCTTCCCAGGCTTAAAAACTCAGCAAAACCAGGCCATCCGCAATCGCGAAGAACGCGAAGCCATCAATGCACCCATCCAGGGTACCGCGGCGGATATCATGAAGATCGCCATGCTGCATCTGCCGCCAGCGCTGAAAGAAGCCGGCCTGTCGGCGCGGATTTTACTTCAAGTTCATGATGAATTAGTGTTAGAATGTCCTTCAGACCAGTTACGCCCAACCGCCGAGTTGGTGCGCACTGTAATGGAAAAAGCCTACTCACTCAAGGCCCCGCTGCGTGCCGAAACCCGCAGTGGGCAGAATTGGGGTGAGTTGATGCCACTGGAACTTTAGGGAGATCGTATGGCAGGAAATCAAGAACGCTTTCAACAAGCAATGAACCAGGGCCATTCAGCCGCCTGGGACCAGGCCTGGGACAAAGCAGCCGGCTATTACCGCCAGGCACTGGCAGAGTTTCCGGATGAGCCGAAAGCCCTCACCAACCTGGCTTTGGCGCTCTATGAAGTGCAAGACTTTGATAATGCACTAAAAACCTACCAGCGCGCCGCCAACGTTTCTCCCAATGACCCCCTGCCACACGAAAAAGTCGCCGAATTGTTAGAACGCACCGGCAACGTGGATCAGGCTTGCAAGACCTATCTGGAAGTCGCTGAAAAGTATGCCCGCAACAAGGATATCGAAAAGGCGATCGAAAACTGGACCAGCGTGGTAAGCCTTAATCCCGAAAATGTGGTGGCGCACTCGCGCCTGGCCCTGGTTTACGAACGCCTGAACCGTAAACAACAGGCGATCATGGAATACGTGGCTGTCGCCAGCCTGATGCAGCACAGCGGCGAGGTACAAAAAGCCGTCCAGACCATCAACCACTTGCTGCAAGTATATCCCGACAGCAACGAGGCCACACAGGCCCTGTCTATGATCCAGACCGGCAAGCCGCTGCCCAAGCCGCGCCGCCCGCGCGGCTCGACCGGCCCCCTCACCATGGCCCAGGTCAAACAGCTCGACACAACCAAGACGGATGCCAGAGAACGCGCCAGCATTGATCCAATCCAAGAGGCCCGCCAGGCAGCCCTGACCGCCCTGGCCGGTATGCTCTTTGAGCAATCGGCTGAAACCCAGCCCGCCCAACAACAGGCCAGAGGGCTGACCTCGATCGTCAAAGGCACTGCCATCCTTGGACAGCACATTGACTATACGAAGATGACCCTGCACATCAGCCAGGCCATCGATCTACAGTCGCACGGCAAAGATGCCGATGCCATCAACGAACTGGAGCGCGCTATGGAAGCCGGCCTGATCGAAAGCCCGGCAGCCCATTTCAACCTGGGCATGCTGCTGGCCAAAGGCGAGCGCATGGAAAGCGCCGTGCGCAACCTGCAGCGAGCCGTCAAACACACCAGCTTTGCGCTGGGCGCCCGCCTGCTGCTCGGCCAAACCTACCGCAAGATGGAACGCAACAAAGAGGCCGCCATCGAGTATCTCGAAGCCCTCAAAATTGCCGACTCTGAGAATGTCTCAGCCGAGTATGCCGAAGAATTAAGCCAACTCTACGAACCGATCATCGAAGCCTTTGGTCAGAAGGATGATCCTCAATTCCAGCTCCGCATTTGCGACAACATCAACGCCATGCTTGTCCGTGCCGACTGGCGCACGCACATCAAGCGCGCCCGACAGCAGCTCCCCGCCCAGTCAGAAGGCACCCCGCCCATCCCATTGGCCGAAATGCTCACCGAGGCCAGCAGCAGCCAGGTGGTTGAATCCCTCTCCAAGGTCAATAACCTGGCCCGCAAGGGTCACCTTCGCACCGCCATGGAAGAGGCCTACTACGCATTGAAGTTTGCCCCTACCTACCTGCCCCTGCACATATGCATTGGCGACCTGCTCTTGCAAGATAACCACATCGCCGAGGCCGTGCACAAATACACCGTAGTAGCTGAAAGCTACAGTGTGCGCGGCGAAGCCAACCGCGCGATTGCACTGCTGAAGCGCGTCAGCGAGCTGGCCCCCATGGATATGGAGCCCCGCAATCACTTGATCGACTTGATGATGGAGCGCGGCCAGGTTGAAGAGACGGTGCGCGAATTCCTGAAGCTGGCTGAGGTGTACTACAGCCAGGCCGATTTAAGCATGGCCCGCAAAACCTATACCCGCGCCCTACGCTATGCCCAACAGGCCAATGTAGACCGCGCCACCAAGGTCAACCTGCTGCACCGCATGGCAGATATCGACATGCAAAGCCTCGATTGGCGCCAGGCATTGCGCGTCTTTGACCAGGTGCGCACCCTCGAGCCAGATGACGCCAAGGCCCGCGGCATGTTGATTGATCTCAATTTGCGCCTTGGGCAAACTGCCCAGGCCCTGGCTGAGGTCGATAACTACATTGCCCATCTGCTGAACAGCGGGCAAAATCCGAAGGCGCTGGAATTTTTGACCACCCTGGTACAAGAGAATCCCAAGCAGCCTGCCATGCACCGCCGCCTGGGAGAATTCTACCGCCAGGTGGGGCGCACCGATGACGCGATCGAGCAGCTTGACGCTGCGATCAATCTATTCTTACAATCTGGCAATCGCGCCGCAGCCGCCGAAACCGTCATGGCCATCCTGGCCCTTAACCCTGCCAACCCTGCCGATTATCAACAGATGTTGGCTAAGCTGCAGCAGAAGTAAACCACCAGAGAAATTTGGCCTAAAAAGCGCTTGGGGCGGTGCCAATATGGACCGCCCCAAGCGCTTTCTCATCCATCAAAAGGAACTTACCGCCAGATGCTGAAAGATGTGACGGTCCGGTCTTCCAGTTCGTAGCTGGTAGCAATAATGAAGATCTCGGCGATTCCATCAGGCTGTCCGTTGAACAGAAAATCCTGCGTCGCCATCCCGTGTTCATTGGTCAAGGCCACGTAACGCAACCCCTCGCCGTTTGGCAAGCGGACAATGACCTGGACCGTCACATTTTCTGCCGGGCGCAAGTTTTGATCTTGCACCACAACATCCACGAATTGATGACCACTGGATGCCAGGCTGGGCCGGCGCACAAAAGCATGTGCATTCAGGCTGATCACCGTGTAGGGGATATTGTCGCCCTCCTGGCTGGGCAGCAAACGGATCGGATCCTCGTAAAGATCGAAGTAACGAGCACCCAGGTCTGTCAACACCACACGCTGGCCCGAGGGCAGATCAGGCTTCCATTCAAAACGCGCCCGCTGGAAATACTGCACCATCACACCATCGTGGATCTCGATCTCAGAGATTGGGTACCCAAACTGGGCAATCCCACCGTTGGTGTTAAAGAATTCCAAGAAGGCATAGCAGACCGGCAGCCCATCTTCAGGGATGCGGCGACAGGCCGTCATGTTTGAAGCAGTGGGTACCACAGCCCCCGGTCCATCCACCTGGTAAAGGTACTCTCCCAACAGCGTCAACATCACCCGCGGCTCAAAGGGCATCTCAGGATGCAGCTCGAAACGCGCCCGCTGGAAGTATTGGATTTGCATCCCATTCTGGTCGACAAATGCATCGGTGATCGGGTAGCCAAATACCATCTGCGGGTTTGGGACGCTGTTGTACATCGCCAGGAAATCCCCAGTCACCCAGTGGCCGGTTTCAGGGAAGTAACGCGCATCTTCTCCCTGGGCCAAAGTCAGCAGCCCGGGCAGCATCAGGCCCACCAGCAGGGTAAGGGTCAATAAGCCCCACTTCTTCATAAATAGATTATAGCCAATCCTTGGTTTAGATACAATACCCAACAGGCCCAAAAATGATGCAAAATCGTTACTTTATCGCGAACTTACGTTTAACAGGATTTCCGAGAGCGCAGATGTGCTCGGCAGGATCAGGTCTGCTCCGGTCGAGTTCAATTCTGCCTCTTCGCCAAAGCCGCACAACACACCCACGGTTTGAGCCCCAGCCGCCTTACCGGCGCGCATATCCACCGTGGTATCGCCGATCATCAGGCAAGCCTGTGGGGGCAGCCCCATTTGCTCAGCCGCCCACAAGATCGGGTCGGGATAAGGCTTGGTATGTTTGCAGGTTTGAGCAGCCGCCACGCAGCGGAAAAAGGGCCTCAACCCAAACTGATCCAAGAACCGCTCTGTGCTGCGCAAGCCGCGCGCCGTAACCACGCTCATCGGATAATGTGGCAGCAGGCACTCCAGCATGCCCCGTACCCCATCGATCAACAAGAAAGGCGACTCCGATTTGCCCAGCCCCTGGCGGTAGAAAAAGTCACCCATCGCGGCAATGGCGCCGTCAATGCCCAGCCGGTCGGGCACGCCTGCCATGAAGTTGGCCGGGTTCTCAGTGACCATGACCACCCGCCTGGCAAAGGGCAGCGGGTCACGCTGAGGAAAGACAAAGCGCAGAGGCGATAACCAGTGCACCAGCTTCCGTACGAACTGGTCATCGGTATCGCTGAGCGTGCCATCGACATCGAAACACAACCCCTGTATGCGGCTTAGATCAAGTGGCATAACGGGTAATTCCTCAACCTCACAGGCCAATTGAAGGGAATGCCATCAGTACCGCCAGCCCCCCCACCAACAGGCTCGAGCACAGGCAAACTACGATTAGCAGAACCAGGCAAGATAGGTAAATATTCCGGCTTCTCTCAGACATGGGCTTCTCCAGGGTCGCATTGTAATCGCCTTTACCAAGAAGGGCAATAGAAAAGGCAGAATCAACCCTTGTCATAGAAAATTCTCGGTTACAATTATGCGGTATGGACGAGCCCGCTCTGATCCAGGCCGCCTGCCAGGGTGATCTGGATTCATTCAATCACCTGGTTTTAGTCTACCAAGACCAGGTGTATCACCAGGCCTATCGCATGATGGGGGATGAGGCCGCGGCTGCTGACGCGTCTCAAGAGGCCTTTATCTCGGCTTTTCACCATATCCGCTCGTACCGCGGCGGTTCTTTCCGCGCCTGGCTGCTGCGCATTGTGACCAATGCCTGCTATGATGAGCTGCGCAGGCGCCAACGCCGGCCCACCACCCCCCTTGAGCCATTGGATGACAGCGGTGAAGAGATCGAATCCCCGCGCTGGATGGTCGATCCGCAAGATTCGCCAGAAGAATCCCTGGACCGCAGCGAACTGCGCCAGGCGATTGAACACTGCCTGCAACATCTTCCGGATGACTTCCGCGCCGCCGTATTAATGGTAGATATCCAGGGCATGGATTACACCGAAGCCGCCCAGGCCTTGGGCAAACCGTTAGGCACGGTCAAGAGCAGGCTGGCGCGCGCCCGCCTGCGCATGCGCGACTGCCTGAAAGGCTTCTGGGAACTTTTACCTGCGGTATTTCGTCATGATGATGAGAACCGAGAGATGTGATGATCAAAACCCAATTATCCGCGCGCGACTATGAAGTACTTTCAGCCTACCTGGACGGGCAGCTAAACAGCAAAGAACGTGCCCGCCTGGAAGCGCGCCTGATCACCACCCCCGCCTTACAGACCACCCTGGATGACCTGCAAAAGACCCGCTCACTGCTGCGCAGCCTGCCCCGGCCGCGCCGCCCGCGCAGTTTTGTCTTGACGCCGCAGATGGTCACCACCCGGCAGCCTAAGCCCAGGCCGCTTTTCCCTGCTTTCAGCCTGGCATCAGCCGTCAGTAGTTTGCTTTTGGTATTGGTGATGTTGGGAGATTTCTTGGGGTTAGCCCCCCGCGCTGTACAGTATGCAATGCCAGAGCATGCTCAGCCCGTGGCGCTCGAGGCGCCTCAACCAGAGGCCGCTGTCAACGATGCCGGAATGGCCCAAGAAGCTGCTGTGGTGGCAGAAACAATGCTGGTCACAGAAACGGCAGACGTTGCCTTCGCCCAGATACTACCCACCGCCTCTGAGGCAGATAACCTGGCAATGGGTGGCGCCCTGCCCAGCGAAGAGCCAAGCGCAAAAATCGTGCCCACTGAGGTCATTAACGAACCGATCGAGTTACCAGTAGAGCCCTCACCTGCCCCGGTTGACATCGTTGGCATCTCTGCCAGCCTTCCCATAGAGCCAATTACCCCCACCATTGCCGCCACCCAAGATGCCACCACTTCGCGCGCCCTGCCCGCCACGGCCACGCCCACCATGACCCCCGAAGCGACAGCCACCCCCACCATACTTACCCCAACCGTGGCCATGCCCACCTTTACTGAGACGGCCGAAGCCGCCGCCCTGGCTATCCTTTTGGATACGGCCACCCCCGAATCCACCGCTACCTCGCCCCCCCCAACCCCCACCGTTGACACCGATGATGGAGAGCCAGCCACCGCCATCGAAAACCAGCCCACCTCCCAACCTGAAAGAGAAGGGGACGCGCTAGTTTCAACTGGCCGCTCAGGCACACTGCTCACAATTGAGATCGTCCTGGGTGCACTGGCAGTCGTGACTGGCCTGGCAGCCTTCCTTTTGCGGCGCGGAAGCCGGGCATGATCGCACAGCAGGTGCACTTCTGCCCCTGCTGTAGAACCCCCTTAAGCCAAGAACAACGCTTTGGCCGCTTGCGTCCAATTTCCCCAGCCTGCGGCTGGGTTTTCTTTCCTGACCCCCAGGTGGCTGCCGCGGCTGTGCTGACCAACCAGGCGGGTGAAGTTTTATTGGTACCGCGCGCCAATGAGCCCCACCGCGGCTGTTGGAGGCTGCCCGAGTAAATACCCCCAAACCTATCCCATTTTGAAAATTATATGGTAAACTAAGGTTATGTTAATATTGCTCCAAGGTTTCCTATTTTCCCAGACCCTCAAATAAAAGGAGAATGAGATGAAGAAACACCCGCTTAAGCCCTTATTGTGGCTCATGAACATTGTGATCATCGTCAGCTTGGCTTGTGGCGGCAGCACCCCCACGGCAGCCCCTGCCCCCACGCAGCCCCCACCCCCCACAGATGTGCCCCAACCCACTGAGCCTCCACCCCCCACCGAGCCCCCAGCTCCCACCGTCTCTCCCCTGCTGATATCCAGCCTGGGAGATGTCGAAAGAGCTGTCATTCAGATCGAGGCTGAAGGCACCTTCATTGACCCAGAGGTTGGCTGGAATGTTAATGTAGGCAAACGTGGCTCAGGCGTGATCATCGATCCGTCTGGCATTGCCATCACCAACAACCATGTTGTCACCGGGGCCGCCATTCTGCGCGTGTGGGTTGGCGGCGACACCAGCAAAACCTACAACGCCAAGGTTTTAGGTGTCTCAGAATGTTCAGACCTGGCTGTAATCGACATCGATGGCGACGGATTCCCCTATATGCAATGGGTAGATGGCACGATCAACGTCGGGCAGCAAGTTTATGCTGCCGGCTTCCCCCTGGGTGATCCACGCTTCACGCTGACCGATGGCATCGTGTCCAAGGCCTCAGCCGATGGCGAAACAAGCTGGGCATCGGTTGACTCGGTCATTGAACACACCGCCAAGATCAACCCCGGTAACTCGGGAGGCCCCCTGGTGGATGCCAACGGCGCCCTGGTAGGGATCAATTACGCCATCGTCTCTGAAACCGACCAGAACTTTGCCATCAGCCGTGACGAAGCCCTACCCATCATCGACCAGCTCCGCCTGGGCAAAAACATCGAATCCATCGGCGTGAACGGTGGTGCGGTTTACGGCACGATCAACGAAGATCCCATCTCGGGCGTGTGGGTGCGTTCTGTGGCCTCTGGCTCGCCGGCTGACAATGCCGGCATCCTGCCGGGCGATATCATCTACATGATCGAGAATGAGGTACTGGGCCTGGATGGCACCATGGCCGATTACTGTGATGTGCTGCGCAGCCGTAACTCAGGCGATACCATGTCGGTCACGGTTATCCGCTGGTCTGATCTTTCGCTGTGGGAAGGCCAGCTCAATGGAGACGAGATCGAGCTGACCGGCTACTTCGCTGGCGGCGGCACCGGCGGCGACACCGGTGGTGACACCGGCGGCGATACCGCTTCACTGCCTGCCAACTGCCTCGAATCAGAAGACAACTACGGTTACATGTCTTGCCTGGATGACTCTTACTCCATTATGGTCGATGTGCCCCTGGAATGGTGGGACGTTAACGGCGGCTCTTGGACCTGGGATGGGGACGAGATTGGCGTAGCGATCTCGGCGGCGCCCAGTAATGCTGACTTCTTCGATTACTATGATGCCCCCGGTGTGTTCTTCGGCGCATCAGCCACCTTTGCCCAGATCGGCGGCTACGTGCAGTTCCTGGACTACTACAACGGCACGTACCTCGATGGCTGTAAGTACAGTGGGCGTTATGATTATAACGACGGCATCTACCGCGGCAAGTACGATGCCTTCTATAACTGCGGCGGTACTGGTGGCTTTGATACCTACGTACTCTCGGCTGTGCCGATTGATACCCCCACCGCCGCCATCATCCTGGTCATCGTCCAGGTGCCCAAGGGCGAGACCACAATTGTAGACACCATCTGGAACACCTTCCTGGTGGGCGATCTATAAACACACTGGTGATATAAAAAATCTGCGGGCCTGGTGGCCCGCAGATTTTTTATCGCTGGATCGTGAAGGTAATTTCTTCCTGGCTGGTATTGCCTGCCAGGTCAGTTGCCGCCACACGCAGCGTATGTTCACCCAGGCTCGGCGCCCACAACACGGTAAAGGGCGGCTGAGAAAGCGTTACCACGGGTTTCTCATCAATATAAAAGACCACCTGGGCCAATTCCAGGTCGTCAGAGGCCTGGGCCTGCAGCAGCACACCATCCCCATCATCGCCAAATGCAAGCGAGTCCCCAGCCTGCGGGTATAGGATCGTTACTTCTGGAGCCTGGTTGTCCACCGTCACCTGCAAGATGGCTGTTTGCACGCGTTGGCTACCTTCAACAACCAGCAGTTGCACAGCATATAGCCCACTCAAGGCGCTTGTATCCCAGGTGCCCAAAATGCCATCTTTCACAGGCTTGTGCACATCTTCTCCAACCAGGGTCCAGGTTTGAGGATTCAGACCCTGCCCCACTTGCAAACGGTAATACGCAAAATCAGCGCCGCTGGCCGTGCCGCGAAAAGTAACCTCTCCGCTCACATGGGCAAACATTTCAGGCGCGCTGATCCGCACCCCCTCCAGCAGCGGCGGCTCATACAAAACATCATAATCATCCGGCGGCACCGCAAGCCCTGCCCGCGCTGCCCAAGCATAGGCTTGAGGCGGCAGGCGCAAGTATAGGCGTTCCTCAATCAAATCGGCCGGCGTGAATACGGTTGCCAGTCGGCCAGTCTCACGGTTAACCTGCACGCGCTGGTAGAGATAATCGGCCTGAACAGGTTCACTGCCCGTCAAAAACACCTCGCTGACCACGCTGGGGCAGTCGGCGGTGGGCAGCAAGCCGGATGGATCGCACACCATCACCTGGCTCACACCCACCGGGGCCTTCCAGGCTTCTGCCGGCTGGCCGCGCAGCGCAAATTGCAGCACAGCATGCCACAAGGCCGCTGCCAGTTCTGGATCCAACGGCCGCAGCCCGGCAGAAGTCTCTACGCTGCTCGAACGGCCCACCCACACACTGACCACCAATTGGGGCGTATAGCCCACCGTCCAAACATCCATGCCGTCCAACGAGCGGCCCAGCTTGGCCCCTGCCGGACGACCAATCTCGAGCGCATTGGGATGCCCCAGGCTGGGCCAGCGGGCCGTCTCATCGCTGAGCACATGCGTCAATAGATAAGCCAGTTGTGGGGTCACAATCGCCCGCGACTGCGCCTCAGGCCAGCCCAGCCACAGGCTGCCATTGGCATCTTCGACCCTTAATGCCAGTTGAGGTTGCAAAGCCGCGCCATCCTCTCCCGCAGCCTGTTCTGCCTGCCCCACCAACAGGCCCTGGTACGCCAACACGCCATAAGCCTGGGCGCTCTCCAACAAGGTCGCCGGCCCATCTAAGAAAGCCGCACTGCCGGTTTGCAGGGCCGGACGCGTCAGCGAAGCCAGGCCGAACTGGCGGGCTGTGCGCCAGGCATTCTCAACCCCCACCTGCTCTAACACTTGCAAGGCCGGCGGCAGGTAATCGTTAGCCAGGGCAGTCCGCAAGCGCAGCGGGCCATGGTAATCTGCATCTGGGGTGGGTTCGGCCTCATCTTCGGGTGGCAAATCCCACAGCAAAGAGGCCGGGCTCAGCCCACGCGTGAAGCCAGTCAGGTACACAAAGGGAGAAAGTAAAGTCCCAGCCGGGCGTCCGGGTGAGCGCAGAGCCGTCGCCTCGTCCGCTGGGTCACTGGCCAATGCCAGCACTTGCCCGGTATGCGGGTCATAAACGACCACGCTGGCATTCAAATCAAGCTGCGCTGCGTTGGCATCCAATTGCAAGGTGGGCAGCAAACGCGCCGCATCGCACGCGCTTTCGCCGGCAGTCTCATCGACCGTGCCCTGGCCTGTTATCAGGCTCAGGTGAGCCACCGTGGCACATGTCACCTGCAATTGCAAATCGTAATCCAGCGTGGTCACGATGCGCAAACCGCCGCGCTGGATCACCTGCTCTGGGGCTTCTGGCTGCAACTGCGCCAGCAGCAGCTCCACAAAAGCCGGCGCCAGGTTTTCTGCCGCTTGGGCTGGCTGGTAGGTAACGGCTTTTTCATCAGCCGCCAGCACCTCATCCACGCTCAGCCAGCCAGACAGCATCATCGTCTGCAAGATCTGCTTCTGGCGTTGGCGCACCACCTCAGACGCAGCCCAAGGGTTGATATCGGGCGCTTCAGCCACTGCCGCCAGGGTGGCGGCCTCTGCCGGGGTGAGATGCGCCGCAGATTTGCCAAAATATACCTGGGCAGCGTTCTCAACCCCATAGATCCACTCGCCGTAGCAGGCGCTGTTCAGGTACCATTCCAGCACCCTGGCGCGTCCAAACCGGCTGACCAATTGGGCCGCCAGCAGGCGCTCGCGCAGGTTCCGCAGCACCGAGGGCGGCTCATCCCACAACAGCATGTCAATCACCAGGCGTTGTGCCAGGGTGGGGTGCGTACCCGTGTTCCAGCCTTCCAGGCGGTAACCAGGATTTTCCCAAAACGTAGGGTCCAGGCTGGCCAGGGTTGCCCCAATGACCGCCTCAGGCTGCACGGGCTCATCCCCCAGGTTCTCGCCGCTGACCAGCAAATAGCGGCGCTCTTCCACAGCAGGGTTCTCCATTTCCAGGATCAGGTGTTCGCCGCTGCGGTCGTATATACGGGTAGGTTGGAGCAGTAAGCCATCTGGGGGGTCTAACAAGACCGGCAGTTCATCCAAAGAGGGCAGGTCACGCAGCAAAGTGGTATAACCCGCCAGGGCTGCCAGGAAGATCAAAGCCAGGGATAAGCTCAACAGGGTGCTGCAACCCAGCCCAAACCGTCCAGACGGTTGGCGCTGCGCCCGGCTGCGCCGCCGGTTCCGAAAACGAACAGCACGCGAAACGGTGAAGCTCATGCCCCTCGCGCCTGGCCTGCCGCGTCAAGCAGCTCTTGGGCCGAGCGGCGGGTGCCTTCACTCACTTCGCCCATCATCTGGGCTAATTCTAACAAGCGTACCTGCCCCTCCAAAGCCTGCACCCGGGTCAGCGTGCGGCCATCTCTGAGGTCTTTTTGGACGCAAAAGTGCTGCTCGCCATAGGCGGCCAACTGCGGCAGGTGGGTAACGCACAACACCTGGTGCTGGCGGGCCAGGTTCCACAGCTTGCGCCCCACCACACCCCCCACCCGCCCACCAATGCCCTGGTCGATCTCATCGAAGATCAAGGTAGGCACCTGGTCGGCGAGCGCCAACACATTTTTGATCGCCAACATCAAGCGAGAAGTTTCGCCTCCTGAGGCGATCTTTACCAACGGCTTCAAACCTTCACCCGGGTTGGGGGCCACCAAAAACTCCACCTTCTCCAGCCCGCTGGCATCAAAAGCCAGGCGCTGTCCATCTTCCAGCAGCACACCGTCTGAATCGGGCCGCTGGCGGAAATCAACCTTGAAATGCGCCCCCGACATGCTCAGGCTGTCCAGCTCGTGCTCCATGGCCCCCTCCAGCATTTGAGCCGCCGCATGGCGCTTCTCAGACAAGACCAATCCCTGCTTACCCAGGGTCTGTAGCAGCCGCCCTTCCAGGCCCTGCAGTTCAACAATGCGCTCAGAAGCATGGGTAATGGCATCCAACTGGGCCCGCGCCTGCTCAGCAAAAGCCAACACCGCCCGGATATCCTCACCATACTTGCGCTTGAGGTTATGGATCAGGTTCAGGCGTTCTTCCACTTGATCCAGGCGCTTGGGGTTGAATTCAATCTCTTCCACATAATCGCGCAGGCTGACACACAGGTCCGACAGATTCTCAGAAACCAACTGCGCCTGTTCGCTCAGGTCTACCTTTGCCGGGTCCAGGCGAGCCAGGTTGCTCAGAGCGCTGACCACCTGACCCACCAGGTCTGTCACTGCCGGAGATTCGGGCATGCCCTCATCCAATAACTGGATCGCTTCTTGCGAGAGCGCGGCCAGGCCCTCGGCGTTTGCCAGGCGGTTGCGTTCGGTGCGCAGGTCTTCTTCTTCGCCAGGCTGTAAGCGCGCCACCTCAATTTCATTGATCTGGTAGGTCAAAATATCGGTACGGCGGGCAGCTTCGCTCTCAGCCAGCCGCAGGTCAGCCAGCTCTCGGCGCAGGGCCTGCAGCTGAACGTAAGTCTGGTGATATGCATTGAGCGGCTCTTCCACCCCCGCAAAGCGATCCAACAGGCCCAGGTGATGACTGACCTGCAGGAGTGATAAATGCTCAGATTGACCGTGTACATCGACCAGGTAGGCGCTCAATTGCACCAGCAAGCCCACATTCACGCTGCGTCCATTCACCCGCGCAATCGAACGCCCATTGGAGCGGATCTCGCGCCCGATCGCAAGCGACTTGATCGCCGCGCCGGGCGCATCGTCTTCCAATAACCCTTCGCGCTCCAACAATTCCTGAAGCGGCGCCCTGGTTGCCCCATTTAACTCAAAGATGGCTTCGATATTGGCCCGGTTTGCCCCCGCCCGCACCATGGTGGCATCTGAGCGCCCGCCCAAGATCGCCTCAACGGCATCGATGATGATGGATTTACCGGCGCCCGTCTCACCGGTGAAAATGTTCAACCCCGGATGAAAACTCAGCTCCAGGTGGTCAATGATGGCAAAATTTTCAATGCGCAGTTCAGTTAGCATAGCTCACAACCTCTAACCAATTTTGATCCCCGATAAGCGGTAGTACACGGTCGAAGCAACCATCACCGTATAAACGCCAGGCCATAACAAAGAGACAAAAGCCCCCGCTCCGCCCACCCCGGTGTAGTTCATCCATGCAATCGCCCCGATCAAAGTGCTGAAGAACACCGGCAAAGCCCCAATCACAGCCGCAGCCGTAGTCGTCCAGGTCAGGTAACGGCCGCGGCGCTTGCGGATCACAAAACGCACCGCTTCAGCCATGATCACACCGGCTATTGGGGCAATGAACAACACAAAAAAGCCCATGACAGAGGCCACCTGGCTGCCCAGGAACGACAAGAAAGCCACCAGCACAAAGGCCACCGGGTAGTCATACACCCTCACGGTTTCAAAAACCTTTTGCTGGCCCCGAACACAGTCTTTACACCGGTAGCCGGTGGGGGTCAACACCGCGCACTTGGGACAGATAAGCTTCTCACAGCGGTTACAACGCAGGGTGGTCTCTACCTGTGGGTGCGTGGCGCAGTACAAAGGCGAAGAAGGAGCGGAAGGTAAAGGATCAACAGTTGTCATCGTCACTCAACCATTTTTATAATTGGATTGGTTCATGCCCATATGCGGCGTAAGATTACGATAAAAATAGCCCGGATCTTGGAAACGGATGAAGTGCACCGAATGTTTCCCAGCAAATACATCCACCCGGTCACTCTCTGCCAACCCCACCGGTGCTTGCCCATCCACGCTGAAAACGGCCTGGCTGTCGCCATCTACCGTCATGCTGACGGAGGAACCCTCTGCCAACACCAGCGCCCGGTCAAGGGACAGGTGCGGCGCAACCGGCACCAGCAAGATGTTACGCAGCTCTGGCGGCAAGATGGGCCCGCCCGCGGCCAGGGCATATGCCGTTGAGCCGGTGGGCGTGGCCGCGATCAGGGCATCGGCCACAAAGGTGGTCAGGTGGCGTCCATCTACCATGGTGGCAATGTGCACGGCACGGATGGTCTGCCCGCGGCTGACCACCACCTCGTTCAGCACATCCCAGCTCCCCTGCTTCTCACCCGCGCGCCAGTGCTCGGCAGTCAGCATCATGCGGTTTTCCAGCCAATAATCGCCCGCCAATAAGCGCGGTATAAAACTGCGCCATTCTTGCTTATGGATCTCCATCAAGAAACCCAGGCGTCCCATATTGATCCCCAGCAAAGGCAGCTCCCCCGGCGCGCAAAGATGCCCGGCCCTCAAGATCGTTCCATCCCCGCCCAGGGCAATCAGCAGGTCAAACTCTCCAGCTTTGACGCGCTTGCGCAGTCCTTCGTCATACAACATGCCATGAACAGTCTGCGTATCATGTTCTTGCAGGTAAGCCGCCAGCTCTTTGGCCTCAGGGGCGGCTTCGGGCACCTTGGGATGCGCAACGATAACGATCTTGCGAGGAATGGGCGATTTTGGATCCATCACTACGTATTATATCCTGAGCACCTGGTCGCAAACACTGCGAAAACCGCAGTGCGCACAGCGCTCTGGGGCATCGTGAGAGCGCGGCAGGTTCTTCTGGTTAGATTTTTCGTGCAGCTCGCCGATGATGTTCAAAACGGCCTCTTCTAGGGCCGGCGTATAATCGACCGCAAAAGTGCGCGTGGGATAATTGATGATGCCATAAGGCGGGCGCTTACCATACGTGCGTTCTACCAGCAAGCAATATGCCCCCAATTGGTAAATATGGGCATCATAAGGCGCATCGACCGCACGCGTTGATTTGACCTCTACCGGGATGATCACATCGCCTTGCTCGACCAGGTAATCAGGCTTGCCTGTCAGACCCAGGTCGGGATCAAAGAGCGGTTTCTCGGCTTTGTTCCAACGGCTGGTATCGGCATAGATCACTCGCCCACCCGGCAGACCAAGCTGGCGTTTTTGATAACCCGAAAGGACAAATAAAACCACCGCCAACAGTAAACATAAGATCCCAACAATAGGCCACATAAGGTCACTTTAGAAGACTGGCTCAGCCAGGCTGGCTAACAGGGCCTGCACGGCAACAACACTTAAGATCACCACGCCCAACAACACCAGCCCGTAAGCCAGGGTTTTCAAACAACCCGAAGCCAGGGCCATCCGCCCGTGCTGCTCGTGCAGATCACTGCCGGCGGCTAATTCAGCCAGGTTTTGGCTCTCATAACCCTGGCGGTCATACCACCAGGCCCTCTGGCAGAAGAGGTAAGAACCGAGTTCAGAGGCGCGGACGATGCGCATGGGTTTATCCGTTTGAATTCTGGTGGCGGTCCAGGCGTTCTTCCAGTTGATGCATGCTGTTTTCCAGGCGGCCCTGGCGCAGGCTCATGGTCAGGTCGCCGCGCGTGCGCTCAATGATGGCCCGTGCCACGTCGGTCAGGCGGCGCAGCCCACCCGTGATGGCATCGGGATAATCCATGGTCACCAGCACCGCGTAGATATCGTCCATTTCACCCAGTAAGCGCTCGGCTTCGGCAGGCTGATCTTTTAACAGTGCATCCAGGCTGCGGCGGCGCAGCTCGCCCACCGCCTCTGATAGGCCCTGCAAATAGGTCGCCGGCTCAAGAGAAAGCTCCTCGGGGCTGGGCAGCGGCTTAGCGCCCACCAGGGCATACACCAGGTTCGCTTCGGCGTATTCTTTGAGCGCATCCTGTGTGTAGCCGGCATGGTACAGGTCGGGGAAATCATCCAGGTCGCTGCGCAGGGCGGCTGCCAGGCCGGCCGCGTCTGCCAGGTGCTGCTGTGCCAGCGGCTCTTCGTCGCGATGAATGGCGCGGATGGCATTGGCACAATGGCGCGTGAGGGTACGGGCCTGTGAAAGCGCCCGATCGCGTGCCGCTGTGCGTACCTCAAAGGCCGCATGGATACGCTCAGCAATCTCGTCTAATTCGGGCATGCGCTTACTCCTCTTTGTCCTTCTCTTTATCCTTGGCTGGCGGACGGAAAAGAAAATCTGCCAGGGTAGACTCAGTGGGGGTCTTGATCTCGCCGAAAGCCGTCTCATAGCGCGCCAGGTTTTCACCCAAGGCCCGGTAAAGCAGCTTGGCCCCCAATGGCGACATCACCACCCGCGCATTGACGCGCGCTTGCGGCAAGCCGGGCAGTAAATGGGCAAAATCAAACACCAGCTCAGAAGGAGAATGAGCGATGCGCACCAGGTTAGCATAGACCGAATCCAGATCAGCGCGCACCTCCAAAACAGGGTGCGTGGGCACGGGGGGACGGTTGTTTGCAGGCAGGGACATGAATGCCTCCAGATAGGCGGCAGGTGGCCGCCAGGCTTACACAACGACCACCTGCTCACACCTACGTCACAGATTGAATTTAGAAGGGGATCGGCTCATCGTCGGCAGGGGCTTCAGAGGCCGCATAACCTGCGCCGCCATCTTCGTCGCCGCGGGATGACAAGAAGCGCACTGTTTGAGCGTTCACTTCAAAAGAAGCGCCGGTCGTGCCATCCTGGCGTGAGTAAACGCGCGGCCCACCGGTTTCTTTATCGGGAACAAGACGCCCTTCTACCAAGACCTTACTCCCCCGCTTGAGGTATTGGTTGCAGGTCTCGGCCTGCTTACCCCAGGTAGAGACGCGGAACCAGATGGTTTCTTTGACCATCTGCCCGTCGCTGCCGGTGTATTGGCGGTTGGTTGCCAGGCTGAAGTTGGTCACCGCCTGCCCCGAGGGCGTATAACGCATCTCGGGATCCTTGCCCAGATTGCCAACAATGATAATGGTGTGGTACATGGGAAATCCTCCTGTACGGTGAGCGGGCTGTCGAATGTTCCGGGTGACCACCACCCGGAGGCAGGTCCCTGGTTACACTCACCGATCTTTACAGAACAATTGTACTCTATTCGCCCGCTTTTCGTGAGGGGAATTGGGGGTGCAGTTTCGGGCAGCAAACTGCACCCCACATCATCACTCCATACCGTGCACCTGCTTCAACAGGCCGGCTACCATATCCTCTGGATGAACCGGCAGCGCGCTCGCCATGAACATGAGCACGCTCACCAATGGCATATCATTCATCATTTCCATGACATCCACGCCGATAGAACCTTCGCCCTCGCCGCCGCCAAAGGTTTGCCTGCTCTGGATTTGGATCTGCTCGTAGTAAGGCCCAAATACCACCTTGCCCCGTCGATCATCCATCCATTCTCGGATCGTAGATTCTTTGTCGAGAATGCAGGGCAGGCTCAGGGTTGATTCAAGATTGACCGTTAGCACCTGGCGGATATCGTCTGCTGAAGCCGCGATCAGGATATCGAATTCGCCATCCTCGGTGATCCACTGCTTGTACTTGGGGTGGTAATAGGCAAAGGCGCGGAAATCCAGCGGGATAGAGACGGATTTGGTCTCGCCGGGTTCAAGCGCCACCTTTGCAAAGCCCTTCAATTCCTTCTCGGGCCGCACCAGGCCAGACTTTTGATCGTGGACGTAGACCTGGACGATTTCTTTGCCGCCCACACCGCCGGTGTTCGTCACATCCACCGTCACGGTCAACCCATCAATGTCTTTGAAGGTCTTGGCCGATACCCTGGGGTTGCTGTACGCAAAAGTGGTGTAACTCAACCCGTGGCCAAAGGGGAACAAGACTGGGATTTCTTTCATATCATAGTACCGGTAGCCAATGAACAACCCCTCCCCATAGCGCACCTGGCCCGCGCCCCCTGGCCAATTGAGATGAGCAGGGGTATCCGCCAGCTTATGTGGGAACGTTTCAGCCAACTTACCGCTGGGATTGACCTTGCCATACAGCACATCTGCAATCGCCGCGCCCCCCGCCTGGCCCATCATCCACCCTTCGAGCACAGCAGCCACGCCGTCAATCCACTCACCCATCGCAACCGGCGCACCGTTGTTCAGCACCACCACCGTATTGGGTTGGACTTTAGATACTGCCTTGATCAGCGCCACCTGCTGTCCGGTCAAGTCCAGGTCGTTCCGGTCATAACCTTCAGACTCTTTAAAAGAAGGCAAAGCGATGTATAACACCGCCACGTCTGCCGAACGCGCTAGCCCAACCGCCTGGTCGATCATCCCTGGGCGGTAAGAATTATCAGTAGGGTAACCTTCCGCATAGCTCAGCTCGGCACCCACGGCCCGCTCTTTCAACTCCTTGAACGGCACAGCCACTTTGGTGGGGTTGATGTGCGAACTGCCCCCGCCCTGGAAATGAGCCGTCTCTGCTGAACGCCCAATCACGGCAATGTGCTGTTGGTTCTTCAGCGGCAAGAGGCCGTTGTTCTTGAGCAGAACCATCCCTTCTGCCGCAACCTTACGCGCCAGCTCATGGTGAGCATCCACGTCAAACTTGCCGCCCTTGGGCGTTTCTTTGGCCTTGAACACAATCCGCAAGATGCGGCGCACGGCTTCGTCCAGCACACTTTCGTCCAACTCGCCAGATCGCACCGCGTCTACCACCGCCTGCACGTGCCGGTCTTGAGGACCGGGCATTTCCCAGTCCAATCCACCTTTCAACGCCGCCACGCGATCTCGCACCGCACCCCAGTCCGAAACCACCAGGCCTTCAAAACCCCATTCCTTTTTGAGGATGTCGGTCAAAAGGTAATGGTGCTCTGAAGCGAAGGTGCCATTGACCTTGTTATACGAGCACATCACCGTCCAGGGGCGAGCCTCTTTGACCGCTTTTTCAAAGGCAGGCAGGTAGATCTCGCGCAAGGTGCGCTCATCCACATCTGCGCTGATGGTAAAGCGCTGGAATTCCTGGTTGTTGGCGGCATAATGTTTCAGCGATGTTCCCACCCCCTTGCCTTGCACACCCCGGATCAGGCTGGCGGCCATTTCTCCCGCCAGGTAAGGGTCTTCTGAGTAGTATTCGAAGTTGCGCCCTCCCAAGGGAGAACGTTTCATGTTCGCCCCGGGACCAAGCACCACATCCACGTTCAAGGCAATACATTCCTCCGCCAAAGCCTCACCCATCTTCTGAACCAGGTCCAGATCCCAGGTCGAAGCACTGCAAGAAGCGGTGGGGAAGCAGGTGGCAGGCAGGCTCTCAACAGTGATGGAATTGACATCTGGCACGCGCCGCACACCGTGCGGGCCATCCGAGCAGGTCAGCTCTGGGATGCCCAGGCGCTCCACCGGGGTAGCCGTCCATGCGCTGGCACCGGTACACAATGCAGCTTTTTCCTCCAGGGTCATTTTTGCGATCAACGATTGAAGTTCTGTCATTTGGGGTCCCTTTCTATAACATGTAAATTTAGGAAATTGGTATGCCTGCTCAAGGTGAAAACGAGATCATCCACATACAAGCAGACAAAGGTTCAAGTCTTGCTCCAGGCCTGAGCGGCATCAAATAACGCGCCCATTGGCCTCAACTCTGCCACGGGCAAAGCCAGGTTCTTGACCCGTGTGCGCGGGTACTGCCACACCCGGCTACCTGCCGGCAGGTGCCTGGCCTTGCGGCGGAATTCTGCGCAAGGCATATAACCGCACAAGAATATCTCCAGGCCGTAAACCCAGATGTTGCCCCAATCTTGCGGGCAGACAATGTGCGCCTCGCCCAGGCGCGGGCTCGAAACCCCCACCCGCCCATCCAAAATGGCCGGGGCACGCAGGTAAGACAGGGCGTACAGGTCATCTCCCGCCTCTGTGCGGACGCCCGGAGAAAGGGTCACCTCTTGGCTGCGGAACTCGCGTTGAGCGCCCTGCCCGCCCAATTCTAGTGTCACCGGCCGCGAACACTCTGATTTCAGCGCCAGGCGCCCCAATGAAGCCCAAAAAGCCGGGCGCCGCCAGGCCTCAGGCAGGGCGTGCAGCAAAAAGACCGGCTGCTCAGCAGCCATGGCGCGCTGCAAGTCTTGGCTGTGGGGGGTAAGCAAAGCCGTGGTAAAGGCAAAAATGAACAAATCTTGGGGATGCAGGCTGTCTGACATGGCCTGCTCGCTGGGCACCAGGGCATCGGCCCGCAGCAGCTCGCTGGGGTCAGCTTTGATGCGGTGAATGACCTGTTTATCGTAAACCAAGAAACTCTTTAGATCACACCGCCGCCCGCCCAGGGCCACATCGTACTGATCGGGGTCGGTAAACGGTGTAGCGCCCAGCGTATCATAAGGCACCTGGTGCGCCGCCAGGTGCCGCCGGAAGGCCAGCTCAGCCGCCTTGCCCGCCACAATCCGCCGCAGGCGCTGCATATCGCTGCCGCCCATGCGGTCATAGGTGTGCGGCAGCGAACGGCAAGCATAGGTCACCCCACCCAACGTCAGGTCAGGAGAAAAAGGCAGCCGGACCAGGTCGGATGGGGTGATCATTATCTATACTTTATGACCGCACTCCGGGCAGAACTTAACCCCAGGCTGGAGCTTGGCGCCGCATTCCTTACAGAAAGCTGCCACCTGCATCTTGGTGCCGCATTCTGGGCAGAACTTGGCCCCCTGGTCGATCGCCGCGTTGCAGTTCGGGCAAGATGCCCGCACCCCCTCTTTCCAGGCCTTCTGGCTGCTCACCTGAGCCTGGTCTTCATCAGATGCAACTGCACTGGTCCAAACCGCCTCGGTGGTTTTAGCCGCTTGCGCCGCCGCCATCTCCACCGCCACATCAGGAGCACAGCCCTTGCACAGGCCTTTGCGCTCGTTCCAACAGCTCTTCTTACAGACCCAAGAAGAACAGCGCGGGCACTGCAAGAAATCGGGCCGCAGCTCTTCCATCGCCTCCGTAAAGGCCGAGTCGTGAGCCCTCTCCCAGGCAGCCGAGCGCACCTGTTCGCTCAGGTTGGCCGCTTGCCCCAAGATGCCGCCAAACAGGTTGCTGGCCGCGCCCAGGGCCGTGCTGACCGTGCCCAGGGTATTGGCCTGGAAACGCGTGCGGTAACCCGTCCCACAGCGATCGCAGATAAATTCAAACTGGAAGCCCTGGTTGGTGCTCAAATCATTATAGTTGCGGGTAAATTCGATCCGTTCTGCCATACAACACACTCCATAAGATGATCTAACCTGATTCTAGCACAAAAGTGATCAATTTCCTTCTTTGCGGAATTGAAGACAGTAATGGTGGAAGGTATTGCTCACCCAGGCATTGCCCATACCGTAAGGAGCCAGGCGTTGATTATCCTGGCACCAGATTTTTTCATCTTTCAATACATAACTGCGGCCCAGGCGTGCCGCCAGGTCCCAGGCCAGGGGGTAGATGCGTCCGCCCTTTTTAACGTTCTTGACAATGATGGTCAGATAGGCTCCAACCCTCAGCAGTGGCGACAGGCCTTCATAAATACCCACCAGCCGTTCGACGAACTCCTCATAATCAGCCACGTTGCCCAGGTCTTGCGGGTCATCCGAATAGATCACGTCCAGGCCGGGGCTGGTACGGCGTTTTTGCTGCGTTTGAGCGCCGCGGGCATGCAACATATCCCAATACGGCGGCGAAGTCAGTACATAGTCCACCGGCGGCAGGTCATGCTGGGCAAAGAGCGCCGCCAGTTCAGCCGCATCCCCCGTGATCACCTCAGCCGTCAGTGCCGCTTCCCCTAGCCCCAGAGCCTGGCTTTCCTCTGCCACCACCTGCCGGGCAATCTCGGCATAAGCGGGGTTCAGCTCAACCCCATAGCTGTGCCGCCCGCTGCGCAGTGCTGCCACCAGCGTGCTGCCCGTGCCCGCCATCGGATCCAACACCACCTGCCCGCGTTGGGTGAAGAACTCAATAAACTCCTGGGCCAGCGTTTCGGGGAACTTGGCCGGATGGCGCAGCACGTTCTTCTGGCGCGGCGGTGGATTGTGAACAAACCAGGACTTCTGGAACTTTAACCAAGATTTCGAATCCAGGTTGTTCAAACGATTGACATACGGCTTTCTCGCCATACATACTCCATCAATAGAAGTTTTCTTCGGCTATATTTCCGTACTACGGCTCATCTACCAGTTGGTATACTTTTAGATCTGAAAAATACACTGATAAAAGCTCCGCACTGGAAGAAAGCGCATAGACGCCCACACCACCGGTCAGCAGCGTCCCATCCTTAACCGTGAATTGATACAGATCATTGATGAAAAAACGCATTTCATCCTTAAGTGCCCAAACCCCCAACCGCACCTGGCCGGGTGCGCCCTGTGGGGCTGCGCCGCTCAGCATGGTTGCCTGCGGCGAAACGGTCCGGCCCTGGTACAACCGGTCGAGGCGCACGTTGCCATCGCAAGACAGCGAGAAGCGGTAGTAATCGATATCCGGTGAAACCCGCAGCAGCAAACCATATTCATCCTTGCCGCGGCAGAAGTTGGTGTTTGCCGTTAGCTCAAGGTAGAAATCGGTGAAAACCGGCTGCAAACGCACGCTGTACATGTAGACTTTTTCTTCATGGATGACAATGGTCAGGTCATCCTTACCCATCGCCACGCTGCCGGCGGCAGTTTGCCAAAGCATCCAGGCCGTCTCATCGCTGAAATCATCCTGGAAGAACAGCTCCCCCACATCAGGGCGCATCTGCGGGGTCGGCAGCAGCTCTACAGTCGGCAGCGGTGTGAATGTGGGCGTAGTTGGGAACCAAACAGTGGTGGGGGCAGGCGTTTCGGTAGCCGGCACAGGCGTGGCAGAAGGCCGCACGACAACCGGCCTGGTCACCGGCAGGCAGCCCGTCAAAACCAGCAGAAGGGACAATCCTGCTAGCAAGTGGCACTTGACATGACATTTTTTGACACTTGACACTTCGCACAACCTGACAGCTAATGTAAAATAAATCATATCATTCTAGCACATCCCGATGTAAAACACATCTTGAATTCGATAACCCATAAGGAGAGCCTATGCGTAAGAAGATCACCTTGATCACCGGGGCATCTGGCGAAATCGGCCAGGCCCTCATTAAAAACCTGAAAGAAAATTCCGACCTTCCGGTTGTTACGCTTGACCTGAACCCCCTGCCCGACGAAGTACAGGCCATGGTCACCGCCCTGCAAGGGGATATCCTTGATAAAGCCCTCTTGGCACGCCTGGTCAGTGAATACGAGATTGAGACCATCTACCACCTGGCAGCCCTGCTCTCTACCCGCAGCGAGTTCACCCCCGAAACCGCCCACCGCGTCAATGTTGAGGGCAGCCTGGGTTTGCTGCAGTTGGCCGCCGAACAATCTGCCTGGCGCGGCGAGCCGGTTAAATTCATCTTCCCAAGCTCAATTGCTGCCTACGGTCTGCCAGACCTTGAAACCAAGAACAAAGATACCCACGTGCGCGAATGGGATTGGAACACCCCCCGCACCATGTACGGGTGCAATAAACTGTATTGCGAGATGTTGGGCACCTACTTCAGCGATTACTACCGCCAACTGGCCCCCGAAAAATCCGTCATGCTCGATTTCCGCAGCCTGCGCTTCCCTGGCCTGATCAGCGCCTTCACCGTGCCCAGCGGCGGCACCAGCGATTACGGCCCCGAAATGCTGCACCACGCTGCCCAGAACAAGCCCTATGCCTGCTTTGTACGTGAGGACGTGCGCATCCCCTTCATGGCCATGCCCGATGCAGTCAAGGCCTTGCTCTTGCTCACCAGTGCCAAACGCGAGAACCTGAAACGCCACGTTTACAATATCACCGCCTTCAGCCTCTCGGCAGTCGAATTCCGTGATTGGGTGCTCAAGTTCTTCCCCAATGCCCAGGTCACCTTCCAACCCGACCTGAAACGGCAGGCGATTGTCGATTCTTGGCCAGGCGATCTGGACGACAGTGCCGCCCAACAGGATTGGGGCTGGTCGCCGGATTACGGCGTTGAGCGCTCCTTCAAAGAATACCTGGTTCCCAATATCCGCGCCCGCTACCAGGGCTCAAAGATGCCCAGGACGATCGAATAGCCTGATCTTTGAAACCACAAACACACGCCGGTAGACGCAGATAACAGATCTGCGTTTATCGGCGTTTATTGATGGTAAGATATGCAAGTATGGTAAGATTTGCCTGGTCGATATGAACACATCCTCCACCCATACGGTTCCTGGCCCTATTGTGCTGTTCGGCTCAGGCGAAACCTCGCCCAGCGGGCGCAAGGTCTTCGACCGCCTGTTGAGCAAGCTGCCACCCAGCCCGCGCCTGGCCTTGCTTGAAACGCCGGCGGGCTTCGAGCTGAATTCAGCCCGCGTGATAGGCCGGGTGGCAGAATTCTTCCAACAGCGCCTGCAGAATTACCACCCCCTGGTAGAGACCGTTCCAGCCCGCCAGCGTGGCACACCCTTCAGCCCCGATGCAGAAGCTATTTTGGAGCCCCTGCTCCAGGCAGACCTGATCTTTATGGGGCCAGGCAGCCCCACCTATGCCGTGCGCCAACTGCGCGACAGCCTGGCCTGGCATTACATCATCGCCCGTCACTGCCTGGGGGCCACCCTGGCTCTGGCCTCTGCTGCCGCCATCGCCATCAGTTGCTGCGCACTGCCGGTGTACGAAATCTTCAAAGTGGGCGATGACCTGCACTGGAAAGAAGGCCTGAACTTGTTTGGCCTGTACGGTTTGCAGTTGGTATTTGTCCCCCATTGGAACAATGCGGAGGGCGGCGCAGAGTTAGATACCAGCCGCTGTTTCATGGGCCAGGCGCGCTTTGCCCGCCTGATGCAGATGCTGCCCGCAGAACTGACCGTGGTAGGGCTGGATGAAAGCACGGCCCTGCTGATCGACCCACAAAACGGCCAATGCCATGTCAGCGGCCTTGGCGGCGTGACCTTGCTGCACACCGGGCACAACCATCCTGGCTACGCCCCCAACCTGGCTGGCAGCGGTCTGGACGAAATTGCCGAACAACGCAACGGGCACGTTCATTACTATCACAATGGCGAGCGCTTCCCCCTCAGTGAGATCGGCCCATTCCGGCCTTACCATCCCCAGGCCAACTTGCCTTCAGCAGCCTGGCAGCGCGCCCTGCAAGCCAGCCAGGCTGAGGCACCCAGCGCCCCAGCCGGCCCGCCTCCCCAGGTTGTGGCCCTGGTTCAAGAACGCCAGGCTGCTCGCCAGCGCAAAGATTGGCCCGCATCTGATGCCCTGCGCCAGCAGATCGCCGCGCTGGGCTGGGATGTAAAAGACACCCCCAATGGGCCAGAAATCACACAACATCAATAATCCCTTGCGCCGGTCGTTGGCTATGCGCAAATCCTTCCCCAGGAGTTTCCCCATGTACCCACCAATCAATTCTACCCCCACAGATATTCCGCGCGTTGGCTATATTGGCCTCGGCCTGATGGGAAAATCCATCGCCCGCAATATTCTCAAAGCCGGTTTTCCTCTCGTGGTTCATAACCGCAGCCGCTCCGCCGTTGCCGAGCTGGTTGCCGAAGGCGCCCGAGAAGCCTTTACGCCTGCCGAAGTGGCGGCTCAGGTGGATATCATTTTTACCAACCTGCCCGATACCCCCGACGTGGAATTGGTAGCACTCGGCCCACAAGGGATCATCGAAGCGGCTCACCCGGGCCTGATCCTGGTAGATAACTCCACCATCCAGCCGGCGGCTGCCCGGCGCATCGCCAAAGCCCTGGAGGCAAAAGGCGTACAGTGCCTCGATGCCCCCGTGAGCGGCGGCGATATCGGCGCTCGCAATGCCACCCTGGCAATCATGGTCGGCGGACCTGTCGAGGCCCTGCAAAGAGTCCACCCGGTTTTCCTTGCCATGGGCAAGACCATCACCCACGTCGGCGAAGCCGGGGCCGGGCAGATTGCCAAGGCCGCCAACCAGATCATGGTTGCCGCCCAAATGGTGGCTATGGGCGAGCTGCTGGTATTCGCTAAGAAGGCCGGCGCTGATCCACAGAAAGTGGTCGAAGCCATCCGGGGCGGCGCTGCCCAATGTTGGACCCTGGATGTCAAACCGCCGCGCCTCTTCAACGGCAACCGCCAACCAGGCTTCAAAGCCTATATGCAGGCCAAAGACCTTAACATTATCATTGAGACCGCCCGCCAATATGGCATTCCCTTGCCATCTGCCGCCGTAGATACCCAGCTTTTCAACGCCATGCTACAAAATGGCATGGGTGAGCTGGACAATTCTGCCGTCATTGGTATCTTAGAGGCCCTGGCAGGGGTTAAACTATTGGAGTAATGCGTATGCAAAAATTTATTCAATCTCTGTTGGCACAGCCGGTGCGCTTCACCTGGGAAATGGCGCGCGATTACGCCCTGATCACAGCCGGGGCGCTCTTGCAAGCCCTGTCGATCCGCTTATTCCTCGTGCCGGCAGGCCTGGTCAACGGCGGCATCAGCGGCATCGCACAGATCATCAGCCACTATACAGACTTCCCGATCGGCTTGATGATCTTCATTGGCAACCTGCCGCTCTTTTTATTAGGCTGGCGTTACCTGGGTGGGCGACGTTTTGCCCTGCGCACGGCCTATGCCGTGGTTGCCGTCTCTGTTCTCACTGACCTGCTGGTGCTCTTTTTGCCTGAACATGGTCTGACCCAAGACCTGGTGCTCAACACCCTGTATGGGGGTGTCACCAGCGGCATTGGCTATGGCCTGGTCTACCGCGGCCAGGGCACCAGCGGCGGCTCAGATATCCTGGCGCGCATCTTGAATAATTGGCGCGGCATTTCCATCTCGCAAAGTTACCTGCTGACCGATTCGCTGGTCATGTTCGCTGGTGGGTTGGTCTACAGTTGGGAAAACGCCCTCTACGCCATTGTGATGCTGTACATCAATGGCATTGCCGCCGAAGTTGCCGCCGAGGGCTCTAATGTGGTCCGCACGGCCATGATCATCACCAAAAACACCTCTGCCGTCACACAGCAGATCCTTGAGAACATGGAGCGCGGCGTGACCTTGCTCAATGGGCGCGGTGCCTACACCGGCGAAGAACGCGACGTACTCTACACCGTCATCACCCGCTCAGAGATCAATCAATTGAAAGCCCTGGTGCGCGAGGCCGATCCACATGCTTTCATCGTCATCGGACAAGCGCACGAGGCCCTGGGAGAAGGTTTCAAACCTTTACACCACTGATCGTGGCATAAGTCGCTCAATCAACATAGCCTTCTTGCCGCACCAAAAAGTTTAATTCACAACACAAGGACCAGCAATTCCTTGCAACCTTCTGCCACCTCAGGCGTATATACAAACAGAACGATGATGCAAGCATTATCAGGAGCACAAACGTGATCCAAATCGAGCCGGACCTGATTCTTCAGGCTCAAAAAGGCAATTCCGAAGCCTTTACCACGATTGTGGAGGCTTACCAACGTCCAGTCTTCAACCTGTGTTACCGCATGTTGGGCGACCCAGATGAAGCCGAAGACGCTGCTCAAGAAACCTTCCTGCGGGCTTATAACAAGCTCAGGGGCTACGACCCTACACGCGCCTTTTCTACCTGGCTGCTGTCGATTGCCGCCCACTACTGCATCGATCAGCTCCGCAAGCGCCGCTTGACCCTGGTTTCTATGGATGCAATGCCTTACCTGGACCCGCCCGACACAAACCCTGGCCCAGAGGCTGCCTTCCACATCAAAGAAGACCAGCGCCGTATCCAGGTTATGCTCAAAGCCCTTGGTCCTCAAGACCGGGCCGCCGTGGTGTTGTACTACTGGTACGATTTCTCATATGAAGAAATTGCCCAACAGCTTGAGACCACCGTCAGTGCAGTCAAAAGCCGCCTACACCGCGCCCGGCTCAGCCTGGCACAAACCTGGAGCGAGCAAGAGTCACAACGACTCACCACAGAAGGGAAACGCCATGAATCACCAGCCTTTTAAAGATTGGCTACTCTCTGAAGAGCCCCTAGAGGCCCAACAGTCGCAGGCATTGCAGCAGCACCTGCGCGAATGTGCAGACTGCCGCCAGGTTGAAAATGCCTGGGCAGATGCCAGCGCCCTGCTGCGCCGCACGCCCTATGCTGCCCCCGCCCCTGGCTTTACCGACCGCTGGCAACAGCGCCTGGCAGCCCAAAGGGTGCAAGCCCAACGCAAACAAGCCTGGGTTGCGATTGCCGTGACCGCAGGGATTGCTTTTGTGCTGATCGTCTTATTTGGCACCCACGTGTTGGATTTGTTAGCCTCGCCGGCCAGTTTGCTGCTGGCATGGATTGCCCGCCTGGCCAGCCTGCTCTCGGTGTACGGCATCTTGCAAGAGGTGTTTTCCGTTTTAGGTCGGGTGCCCCCCATGGTACCGGCCATCGCCCTGTTCTTTGCAGTCGGCTTTGTTTGCTTCTTAAGTGTGGCCTGGCTCGCCACTTATCGCCAACTTACCACGGCACGGAGGGTAGTATAATGAAAAACTTTGCCCAAAAACTGCTTGTTTTAGTAATGGTTGTGGGGCTGATCAGCCTGGCACTGCCCCACAACGCCCAGGCAGCCGCCCCAGCAAAGGTTGTCATCGGTGACACCTACACACTCGAAGATGGCGAACGGCTGGATGAAGACCTTGTCATCCTTGGCGGGATGGTTTCGTTAGAAGAAGGCTCAGTGGTCAACGGCGATGTCACGGTTATCGGCGGCACTCTTGAAGTTGCCGGCACGATCATGGGCGATATCACTGCCACGGGCGGGTATGCCCACCTGGCCGAAACAGCCGTGGTGACGGGAGACATCTCTACCGCAGGGGCAGCCCTGAACCGTGACGAGGGCGCCACCATCGAGGGCGAGGTACGCTCTGAGTACACCAACCCCTTCATCACCATCCCCGGCGGTGTGCCCGTGCCTAGCATCGAAACACATACCCACCCGGTTCTGGCGCTGCTCTACTTCTTTGCTCGCGTGGTGCTGTGGTCGCTCTTGGCCATGCTGCTGGCGATGTTCGTTGCCGAGCCGCTGCACCGCACATCTGAGGCCGCCCTGACTGAGCCGCTGATTGCCGGCGGGCTGGGTCTCTTGACGGTGGTGGTGATGCCCCTGGTACTGGTTGCCGTTGGGCTTACCATCCTGCTCCTGCCGGTCAGCCTGGTGGGTTTCTTGCTCTTGGCCTTGGCCTGGGCCTTCGGCCTGATTGCCTTTGGCACCGAACTGGGCCGGCGCTTCTTTGCCATCTTCCACAAAGATTGGCATCCTGCGCTGGCCGCCGGGGCAGGCACTTTCCTGCTCATCCTGGCGCTCAACGGCCTGGATGCAGCCATCCCCTGCCTGGGTTGGATGCCAAAAGCCCTGGTAGGCTTGCTGGGCCTGGGCGGTGTAATGCTCACCCGCTTTGGCGCCGAAACATATAATCCCCGCACTGGCTTGCGCGCCTACGCCGTCAACCCGGCTGTCCCCGCTGCGCCACCAGATGAACCCCCCGCGGCTGAATAAATATCTTTACAATGAAAAAGCGGCGCTGTCGGCGCCGCTTTTTCATTGTAAAGATAGATAGTACAATATTGCCCCTGCGATGATGCCCATCTGCCCCAGGTGATAAGGGATCATCACCCGCAGGTGCACATACCTGAGCGGGCGGATAAAGCGGTTCCAGGCCAGGTGAGCATCTGAGAGGCAGAATAATATGGCCCCCGCACTGGCCAGCAGGGCAGCCAGCAGAGGCCATTCAGGCCGAAAACAGGTCAACAGCGCTGAAAGCGCCATCAGCCCGATCATCGCCGAGTAGAACATCACCACCAGGTGCAGCCGGGTGTGTCCGGCAGCCTTCAAGCTCCGCATCAACCGCCGGTTCATCCAAACCCAGCCCAGCGCCAGGATAACGCCCAAAACCAACAGCCAGGGGCCAATTGGGGGAAAGGTCTGGTTGAGGCCAATGATGTAAAAAACGTGCGCCACCAAGAAAGATGCCAGCCCGGGGAGAAAGTAATTCTTGGGCAGCATCAGGAAAACATCCCCCACCAGCGAACAGATCACCGCCAGCATGAACCAAAGCATAAACCCATCTGTGGCCTTGTTTTCAATCATCCACAGTAGCAAAGCCAACATAGTCACCGGCTTGGCAAAATAGACCAGGTGCCGGCGCTTTTTCTGTGCAGCGACCCAATTCAGCGCCCCAACCGCCAGCGCGATGAACAAGAATGTGAATTTCATGAAGACTTGAACATCTGGCGCACCAGCTTCTCGTCATCGCGCCAGTTCTTGCGCACTTTTACACGCAGTTCCAAGAACACCTTGCGCCCGCTCATGGCTTCAATTTCACGCCGGGCCGCCGAGCCGATCTTCTTCAGCATGGCCCCATTCTGACCAATGACAATGCCCTTGTGCGATTCGCGTTCTACAAATAAGGTTGCCACAATATAGGCCCCCTGCTCGCCGCGTTCCTGGTATTCATCGATGCGCACCATAATGCCGTGCGGCACCTCGTCTCGCAAGTAGATCAGGCAGGCCTCGCGCACCAGGTCAGCAGAAATCTCACGCTCGAACAGGTCGGTTACCTGTTCACCCGGATAGAACGGCTCACCTTCTGGCAAACGGGCCACCATGCGCACCAACAGGGCATCGCGTTCATCGCCCCGCGTGGCCGAGATCGCCATCGTTTCCACCTCAGGCAGCAGGGCCTGGTATGCCACCAGGCGCTCTGTCAGCACATCCGCGGTCAACACGTCCAACTTATTCAATACCATTAACACCTTATGCGGCTTGCCCAGCTCAACCAGCCAACCAGCCAGCAGAGCATCTTCTTCGGTCGGCGCATCACCGGCATCCACCAAAAAGAGCACCAGGTCGCAGTGTTCCAGGGCCTGGCGTGCCTCGGTATTCATCCCTTCACCCAGTTTATGCTTGGGCAGATGCACGCCGGGCGTGTCGATAAAGATTACCTGGGCGTTCTCAGTGGTCAAAATGCCCAACTGCCGCCGGCGCGTAGTCTGCGGCCGCGGTGAAACCGCCGCCACCTTCTGCCCCAAGAGGGCATTGATCAGGGTAGATTTACCCACGTTCGGCCGTCCCATTACGGCGACGAAACCGGATTTGAAAGGAGTAAGGTTATTGGTCATGGGGGACATTCTATCATATGTAGAAGAGCTTTATCCACCATAGAAACGCCGAGTAGGCTGAGTATTTCCTAATAATCGCCCCTCTGCGACCTCTGTGTCAGTGTTAAAACCCTTTTTCCAATCCAATTCTCATAAAATCCTCTTGACCCAGCTTGCTAAAATGATATAATACTCTTTTGCGAATCCCCTCATAAAATGGGGGCAAAGGGCGTTTTGTTTAGACTGGCTCCCCCCACCCCTCTTTTGTAAGAGAAGATCGCGTTGCGTATCAATGTACGATTGGCGTTCTGTAGCGATGGGATTACTTAAGACATAACCAGAACTCCCTGCGTGGTGGGTTGTCTAGACCCATCACGCTTTCTTGCGTTATACGTGTCCGAGTAAATTAAACCGAGTTTACCCAGGAGAGAATTTATGGCATCAAAACTGCCCAGCAAGTCTTACGCGCGCATCAAAGTTGATCTGGATCTGCCAGATCTGATTGAAGTTCAAATTGAGTCGTTTGAGCGCCTCAAAAAAGAAGGGCTTGCTGACCTCTTCCACGAGATTTCACCGATCGAATCGTACAACAAGGGGATGAAACTGTATTTCCCCAGCCGTACCCCCGAATCGGACCAGTGGAAGCTTACTTATTGGTTTGGCGAACCTAAGCACTCCCTCGAAGAGTGCGTGGAACGCGACCTGACCTTCGCCAGCCCGCTGTATATCTCAGTCCTGCTGGCTGGGCCCGAAGTCCCCGAGCCGATCAAACAAGAGATCTTCTTGGGCGATTTCCCCGAGATGACCGAAAAAGGCACCTTTATCATCAATGGTACCGAGCGTGTGGTTGTTTCGCAGCTCATCCGTTCGCCGGGCGTGTACTTTGAAGCGCCGGTGGATCGCTCCACTGGCCGGCCTTTGGCTGTTTCAAAGCTCATCCCCGATCGCGGCGCCTGGATGGAGTTCGAAACCCGCAAGAGTGATTACCTGACCCTGCGCTTCAACCGCAAGCGCACCGTCCCGGTGACCATCTTCCTGCGCGCCCTGGCCGCCGTCAGCGATGGCCTGCCCGATTCACCCATCAAGACCGGCAGCGACGAAGAGCTGATTGAGCTGTTCCAGGATGTGGACAACAACCCAGACCGCATGTTCATCCCGTCCACCTTCTACCAAGAACCAGCCTGGGACCTGAGCGGTGGCCTGACCATTGCTGAGGCTGCCCTGCTGGAATTCTTCAAGCGCATGCGCCCTGGCGATCCTGCCACCTTAGACAACGCCCGCGAATTCATTGAAGAACAGCTCTTCGATCAGCGCCATTACGACCTGGAACGCGTTGGCCGTTATAAGCTCAACCAAAAGCTTGACCTGCACGAACGCGTTCCAATCACCCACCGCATGATCACCAAGTGGGACGTGGTGCGCCTGGTGCGCCGCATGATCATGATCAACAACGGCACCCAGTCGGCCGATGATATCGACCACCTGGGCAACCGCCGCGCCAAAACCGTTGGCGAGTTGATCCAGGCCAAGCTGCGTATTGGCCTGCGCCGTATGGAACGCGTCATCAAAGAACGCATGTCCATTCGCGACCAGGATCAACTGACCCCCATTACCCTGATCAACATCCGCCCGGTTGTGGCTGCGCTGCGCGAGTTCTTCGGCTCCAGCCAGCTTTCACAATTCATGGATCAAACCAACCCGCTGGCTGAGCTGCGCCACAAACGCACGCTCTCGGCCTTGGGCCCTGGCGGCCTGCGGCGTGAACGCGCCGGCTTCGATGTGCGCGACGTTCACCACTCGCACTATGGGCGCATCTGCCCTATCGAAACACCTGAAGGCCCCAACATCGGCCTGATCGGCCGCCTGGCATCCTTCGCACGGGTCAACGAGTACGGGTTCATCGAGACCCCCTACCGCCGCGTACGCAAGGTACTGGCACCCACTGATCCTTTACTGGTGGGGCGCTCTCTGCGCGAAGATATCAAAGACCCCGCCAGCGGCGAGGTGCTCTTTGCTGCCGAAACACGCCTGACCGAAGAGATGGTAGCCGCCATCCAGAAACTCAACCTGAAAGAGGTCTTGATCGTACCCTTCGTTTCAGAAGAAAGCGAATACCTCTCAGCCGATGTCGAAGACCGCTTTGTGATCGCCCAGGCCAACACGCCCCTCAACGAACACAGCGAGTATATCCGCAAGCGCGTCTCCTGCCGTTACCACTCCAACTTCCTCTTCGCATCCAACGAAAACATCGATTACATGGATGTGGCCCCGCACCAGATCGTTGGCATTAGCGCCGCACTGATCCCCTTCTTAGAGCACGACGACGCCAACCGCGCCCTGATGGGCTCGAACATGCAGGCCCAGGCTGTGCCGCTGCTCTCGCCCGACATCCCCGCTGTTTCAACCGGCATGGAATATCACGCCGCCATGGACTCGGGCCAGGTTGTCATTGCAGAAGAAGATGGCGAAGTGACCTCCGTGACGGGTAACCGCATTGTGGTGCGCACCGGCAAAGGCGAAAAGGTCTATCAACTGCGCAAATACCAGCGCTCGAACCAAAGCACCTGCATCGACCAGCGCCCGGCTGTTGTCAAAGGCCAGCGCGTCCGCCGTGGCGACGTGATCGCCGACTCATCTTCCACCGAAAACGGTGAATTGGCCCTCGGCCAGAACGTGGTGGTGGCCTTCTTATCATGGGAAGGCGCCAACTTCGAAGACGCCATCGTGATCTCTGAACGCCTGGTGCAAGATGATCGCTTTACCTCGGTGCACATCGAAAAATACGAGGTTGAATCGCGCGATACCCGCCTTGGCCCTGAGGAAATCACCCGTGATATCCCCAACGTCGGTGAAGACGCCATCAAAGATCTGGACGAAACCGGCATCATCCGCATCGGTGCCGAGGTCGGCCCGAACGACATCCTGGTGGGCAAGATCTCGCCCAAAGGCGAAAAAGAGCTCACCCCCGAAGAACGCCTGCTGCGCGCCATCTTCGGCGAGAAATCTCGCGATGTCAAAGACACCTCCTTGCGCATGCCGCACGGCGAGCGCGGGAAGGTGGTGGATGTTAAGGTCTTCACCCGCGAAGATAACACCGACCTGGCTGCCGGCGTAGATATGATGGTGCGCGTCTCGGTAGCCCAGCGCCGCAAGATCACCGCGGGCGATAAAATGGCCGGCCGCCACGGCAACAAGGGCGTGGTCTCACGTGTTGTGGCTGTTGAAGACATGCCCTTCCTCGAAGACGGCATGCCGGTTGACATCGTCCTCAACCCCACCGGTATCCCGGGGCGTATGAACCTGGGCCAGGTGCTCGAGACCCACCTGGGCTGGGCTTCCAGCCGCATGGGTTTCCGCGCCATCACCCCGGTTTTTGACGGCGCAACCGAAGACGAGATCGAAGCAGAAATGGCGCGCTCCTGGCTGGTTGACCATGCCTGGAATGAAACGGCGCTCAAAGCCTGGGCATGGGTCAAAGAAGGCGATTATGACCCCAGCAACTTCGAAGACGATGACGATGTACGCAACGTTTACCTCGAAGCCTGGCTGGGCGAACGCGGCTACAATGCGGCCCAGTTCAATTCCAATCGAAGCTATGCCCGCATGTCTGCCCTGCGCGAATGGCTGCGCGATTTAGGCTACGATCCCGATAAAGCCATCAAGCCTGATGATCTAAAGCCTGGCATGCAGACCAGCGAATACGACACCTACGCAGTCAACACCTGCTTGCGTCTGTGGCTTGAGGGCCAGGGGCAGGATATCGGCAGCGTCACAGACGAAGAGCTGAAAGCCAAGGCAGAAACATTTTCGGTGAGCACCGGCCTGCCTGTGCCTACGCTGGGCAAGCAGATGTTGCGCGATGGTAAGATTGGCGATCCTTACGACCGGCCCGTGACGGTGGGCGTGATGACCATGCTCAAACTGCACCACCTGGTCGAAGACAAGGTCCATGCACGCTCTACAGGCCCTTACAGCTTGGTTTCGCAGCAGCCCTTGGGTGGTAAGGCCCAGTTCGGTGGCCAGCGCTTCGGTGAGATGGAAGTGTGGGCGCTGGAAGCCTACGGCGCAGCCTACACCCTGCAAGAAATGCTGACCGTCAAGTCAGACGATGTTCAGGGCCGCGTCAAAACCTACGAAGCGATCGTCAAAGGCGAGGCCATCGAAGAGCCCAGCATTCCGGCATCCTTCCGCGTACTGGTCAAAGAGCTGCAAAGCCTTGGCCTGGCCGTTGAGGCTGTCACCGATGCTGGCGAGGTGATTAAGTTCGGCAAAGACGAAGAACGCGCCCGCCCTGTCAAGATGTCCACCGGTTTGCTTGGTTTTGGCGATGGAATGTAGAAACCCGAGCAGCAAATATCTTGACGCTCTATGTGGTGCGTGGTAAAATCGCTCTTCGTACCCTTTAACAAGGCTGGGTGGCACTGTCCACCCCAATTCGATAAATGAACCAACGAGGCGAGGCCATCAGGTACTTGGATGGCCTCCCTTAATGGGAATTAGCAAGAAATTTTCACTATTGATGGAGGCAAAAGGTGCCCACAATCAATCAACTGGTTCGTAAAGGCCGCAAATCCAAGCGCTCGAAGAGCAAGGCGCCCGCCCTGCTCTACACATTGAATTCAATGAAGCAGCGCCGCATTCGCCAGCCCAAGGGCGCACCGCAGAAACGCGGTGTGTGCACCGTGGTACGCACGATGACCCCTAAGAAACCGAACTCAGCGCTGCGCAAGATCGCCCGCGTTCGCCTGACCAACGGTATCGAGGTCACCGCCTATATCCCTGGTGAAGGTCATGCGTTGCAAGAGCACTCGGTGGTGTTGGTGCGCGGCGGGCGTGTAAAAGACTTGCCCGGTGTGCGCTATCACATTGTGCGCGGTACGCTGGATACCACCGGCGTCGCCAACCGCAAGCAGGCCCGTTCTAAATACGGCGCCAAGCGGCCCAAGTAATCTTTTAGGGAGTATGTGAATGTCTCGACGCAGCAAGCCCGATAAGCGTGTTATCGCCCCAGATGCGCGCTTTAATAGCACTCAGATCCAGAACTTCATCAACCGTGTGGTGATCAGCGGCAAGAAAAGCACTGCCACCAGCCTGGTTTATGGCGCCATGGACCTGATCGAAGAACGCACCAAGCGCAATCCCTTGGAAGTCTTCGACCAGGCGATCAAAAACGTGGCTCCTATGATGGAAGTTAAGCCGCGCCGCGTTGGTGGCGCTACTTACCAGATCCCGATGGAAGTGCCCCCCTACCGCCGTTTTGCATTGGCCGCCCGCTGGATTTTGCAGGCTGCCCAGGCGCGTTCGGGCAAGGCTTTCTCGGAGAAACTGGCTGCCGAGCTCATGGACGCGGCCAGCAATACCGGCACAGCCATCCGCAAGCGCGAAGAAACCCACAAGATGGCTGAGGCGAACCGCGCCTTTTCGCACTATCGCGGTTAAGAATGGCCCTGGCCAGTTTTCTGGCCGGCCCTTCTGCGTAGGCGTAAGAACAGGAACATTCTATGGCTCGCCAATATCCGCTTGACCAATACCGCAATATTGGCATCATTGCCCACATTGATGCGGGCAAAACCACCACCACCGAGCGTATCCTGTTCTACACTGGCAAAACGCATCGTCTTGGTTCGGTTGATGACGGTACCACCGTCACCGACTGGATGGTGCAAGAAAGAGAACGCGGCATCACCATTGTTTCGGCCGCCGTCTCTGCCGAGTGGAAGGGTTACCAAATTAACATCATTGATACGCCAGGCCACATTGACTTCACTGCTGAAGTGCAGCGTTCAATGCGTGTCTTGGATGGTGGGATTGTGGTTTTTGATGCCGTGCAAGGCGTTGAGCCGCAAAGCGAAACCGTCTGGCGGCAGGCTGATCGGTACGGTGTACCGCGCATCTGCTTCGTCAACAAGATGGATCGCATCGGCGCATCGTACGAACGCTCCATCGAGAGCATCCGGCGCCGCTTAGGCGCCAATCCCCTGGCCATGCAGTTGCCCATCGGCAGCGAAAGCTCTTTCCGCGGGGCCATAGATCTGCTCACCCGGCAGGCCTGGGTCTGGGAAGAAGAGCTGGGCACAGAGCCGCACCAGGTAGAAATACCTTCCGACCTGCTGCCCTTGGTCGACGAGATGCGCGCCCGCCTGGTGGAACAGGTCGCCGAAACAGATGATGACCTGACCCTTAAGTACTTAGAGGGCCAAGACATCACTGTGCCCGAGTTAAAAGCAGCCCTACGCCGGGCTGTGATTGCCGGGAAGGCCGCACCGGTTTTCTGCGGCAGCTCTTTACGAAACAAAGGTGTTCAACCCCTGCTCGATGCAGTGATTGACTACCTCCCCTCACCGAGCGATATCCCGCCGGTGATCGGCACTCATCCGCACACCCAGGCTGAGGTAGAACGCCCGGCCAAAGATGATGCACCGATGAGCGCCCTGGTCTTTAAAATCGTATCTGATCCCTACGTGGGCCGCCTGGCTTATTTCCGGGTCTACTCGGGCAAGGTGGTGAACGGCGGCATGGCGTATAACCCTGCCAAAGATCGCCGCGAGCGCGTTGGCCGCCTGCTGCGCATGTACGCTGATCGCCGCGAGGATGTCAGCGAAGTGATGGCTGGCGACATCGGCGCCATCCTGGGCCTGAAGGAAAGCTTCACCGGCGATACGCTGTGCGATGCTTCGAACCCGGTCTTACTCGAGACCATCTCCTTCCCTGCCCCGGTCATCTCGGTTGCCATTGAACCGAAGACCACAGCAGACCAGGATAAGATGTCAGAAGCGCTGCACAAGCTTTCGGAAGAGGACCCGACCTTCCGCGTGCACTCTGACGAAGAGACTGGGCAGACCATCATCTCAGGCATGGGCGAGCTTCATCTCGACATCCTGGTTGACCGCATGCTGCGCGAGTTTCGGGTCCAGGCCCGCGTAGGCAAGCCCCAGGTGGCTTACCGCGAAGCCATTACCCGCACGGTTGAAAAAGCCGAGTACCGCCATATCAAGCAGTCTGGCGGGCGCGGCCAGTACGGCCACGTGGTACTGAAAATGGCCCCCGGCGAGCCAGGGAGCGGCATCGTCTTCGAAAACGGTATTATTGGTGGATCTATTCCCAAAGAATATATCCCCGCCGTTGAGAAGGGTGTGCGTGAGGCCGCCGAAGCCGGTGTTTTGGCTGGCTACCCCGTGGTGGATGTGACCGTCAAGTTGTACGACGGTTCCTTCCACGAAGTGGACTCGAACGATATGGCCTTCAAAGTGGCCGCTTCGTTAGCCTTCAAAGAAGGCATCCACAAGGGCGGCCCGGTCTTGCAAGAGCCGATCATGAAGGTCGAAGTACTTACCCCTGAAGAATTCATGGGCGAGATCATCGGCCAACTGAATGCCCGGCGCGGCGAGATCCAGAGCACAGAAATGCGCCCAGGCAACACCCAGTCAGTGATTGCCATGGTGCCCCTGGCAGAGATGTTCGGTTACGCCACCGATCTGCGCTCTGGCACCCAGGGACGGGGCGTCTTTACAATGGAATTCGACCACTATGCTCAGGTTTCTGACAATGTGGCAAGAATGATTTTAGCTTGATGGTTCGATAATTACCATTACAAACGATTGTTTGTGAGTTACAAGGAGAACGTTTATGGCCAAGCAAAAATTTGATCGCAGCAAACCGCATCTGAACGTGGGTACGATGGGACACATCGACCACGGCAAAACCACGTTGACGGCAGCCATCACCAAGTACTGCGCCCTGATGGGGGGCGGTGAATTCCGTGCCTTT
>JAKQIM010000038.1 GCA_029557965.1 Chloroflexota bacterium
CGGCTGCTGCATTGGAGGTACTGCATGGATCGTGTAACGGGAATCATTTTATCAATCATCGCCTTATTGGTGTTGTGTGGGTGCTGCCTGGTTGTTTGTGCCGGGCTGGCAGCCGGGGTTATGTTCATGGCTGATCAACCAGGCGACAGCGGGTATGGGTACGCGCCTCTCTCCAACGCTGGCGCTACGCCCGAAGTCATCCGTCCCGACGGCCCCCAATCCACTCCGGTGCCGCAAGATACTCGCCTGACCCTTGAGCAGTCTGTTGTACCAGTCAATGATATGCTGGACCTGGCCCGCCGCCTGGAAGGCAAGGATAACATCCCTGCCACACTTGAGGCCCCCGCTCGTTGGTATGTGGTGGGTGATCAGCGCACCTTCTGGGTCTCTAACGTCGATACCAATGAGAACTTCCAAGTCGATGCCACCCTGGAATATGCTACCGATCACGCCTACTTTTGGGTAGAGAACGGCGTGAGTTTTGACAATGGCGAGATGCGTTCGTTGGCTGAAGATTTCGAGAACAACATTTACCCCACCAATCGCGAGTTCTTCGGCAGCGAATGGAGCCCCGGCGTAGACAGCGATCCCCATATTTACATCCTCTATGCCGGGGGCCTGGGGAATTCCATTGCCGGCTATTATTCCTCGGCCGATGAATATTCGCCTCTGGCCCACGAATACTCCAACTCGGTTGAGATGTTTCTCTTCAATTCCGATACCGTTGGCCTGGATGAATCCTTCACCTACGGCGTACTGGCCCACGAATTCCAGCACATGATCCACTGGTACCAGGATCGCAACGAAACCTCCTGGCTGAACGAGGGCTTCTCAGAGCTGGCAGCCTTGCTCAACGGCTACTACGACAGCGGCTTTGACTGGGAATATGCAAGAGACCCCGATATGCAGCTCAACGACTGGCCCAATGACGATGACACCACCCCACACTACGGGGCAGGCTTCCTCTTTGTGACCTACTTCCTCGAGCGCTTTGGCGAAGAAGCCACCCAGGCCCTGGTGGCCAACCAGAACAACGGCATGGCCTCAGTTAACGAAGTTCTGGCCGATTTCAACGCAGTGGACTCGCAGACCGGCCAACCCATCACCGCCAACGACCTCTTCTTGGATTGGGTGATCACCAATTACCTGCAAGATGACAGCGTGGGCGATGGCCGCTTTGCTTATGGCGGGTACGGCTACGATGGCCCGCCCAGCATCGACGCCACGGATGATTTCTCTACCTGCCCGCTCAGCACGCAAGCGCGTGACGTGAGCCAGTACGGGGCGGATTTCATCCGCTTCACCTGCCCTGGCGATTACACCCTGCACTTTGAAGGCTCAGTGAAAACCGGCGTGCTGGCTGAAGACCCCCATTCTGGCTCCTACTACTTCTGGTCTAACAAGGGCGACGAGTCAGATATGACCCTCACCCGCAGCTTCGATTTCAGCGCTCAATCTGGCCCCCTGACCCTCAACTACTGGACCTGGTATGACATCGAAGATGGCTGGGATTTCTTATACCTGGTGGCTTCTACCGATGATGGGGCTAGCTGGGAGATATTGAACACCCCCTCCGGCACCGACGAGGACCCCTACGGCAATGGCTACGGCTGGGGTTACAGCGGCAGATCCGGCGGCTGGATCCAAGAAAGCGTGGATATCTCGCGCTTTGCCGGGCAGAACATCCAACTGCGCTTTGAGTACGTCACCGATGCCGCCGTCAACGGCGAAGGCCTTTTGCTGGATGACATCTCGGTGCCCGAGATCGGTTACAGCAGCGATTTTGAGAACGATAACGGCGGCTGGGAAGCCGCAGGCTGGGTGCGCATCCAGAATGTGCTGCCCCAAGAGTTCCACCTGGCGCTGATCACGATGGGCACTGACACCACGGTGCAGTACATCACCCTCAACCCCGATGTCTCGGCAGATATCCCCATCTCGATTACCGGCGATGTAGATGAGGTGGTACTCGTCGTCACCGGCACCACCCAGTTCACCCGCCAAAAGGCGGCTTACCGCTTCGAAGTAATGCCTTAATCATTTAGACGAAAAACGGCGGCCTGAGTTGGCCGCCGTTTTTCGTTAAGGCAATTTACCTGGGGGAGCGCAGGCGTTTCAGTTCGCCTTCCAGTTCTGCCCGGCGAGCAGAAGCTGCCGACTGGATCTCATCCCGCACCCGCTGGGCACGATCTTGCAGTTGGCTGCGCAGATCATTCCCTGAAGCAGGCGCCAGCAGCAGCGCCATAGTGGCGCCCACCAGGCTGCCCAACGCAACCCCTGAGATAAAGCTCAACAAACGCTTCATATTGACCTCCTGTGTGCGATCATGATTTTCTCGTATTATAATACGCTTATGCCTCTCAAACCTCTCGAATCGAAACGTATTGTGCTAGGCGTCACCGGCTCGATTGCCGCCTACAAGGCCGTTGACCTGGCCAGCAAGCTGGCCCAGGCAGGCGCAGTGGTTGAAACCATCTTGACCCCCTCTGCCACCCAGTTCATCACCCCCCTGGCTTTCCAATCCGTCACCGGGCAAGGGGCCTATGTGGATGCCAACCTGTGGGGGGCCCAGGCGCATGTGCTGCATGTTGGGCTTGGCCACACCGCTGACCTCTTTATCATCGCCCCCGCCACCGCCCACAGCATGGCCAAGCTGGCTAACGGTACGGCCGATAACCTGTTGATGCTGGCGGCCCTGGCTTACGGCCCCGGCAGCGCCGGGCGCCCGCTGCTCATTGCACCAGCCATGGATGGCGGCATGTTCGAACATCCAGCCACCCAGGCCAACCTGGAAACCCTGCGCCAGCGCGGCGCGCAGATCATCGGCCCCGAGGCCGGGCACCTGGCCTCAGGCCTGGTGGCCCTGGGACGGATGAGCGAACCGCTCACCATTTTTGGCCTGGCGCGTTATGCCCTCACCCGGCAGGGCCCCTTATCGGGGCGGCGCGTGGTGGTCACCGCTGGCGGCACTCAAGAGCCGGTTGACCCGGTGCGCGTGCTCACCAACCGGTCTTCGGGCAAGCAGGGCTTTGCCCTGGCACAGGCGGCCCTGGATGCGGGAGCCGAAGTGACACTCATTGCAGCCCCCAGTGCCGTGCCGATCCCCACCGGGCTTGAATACATTCCGGTGGAGGCCGCATCCCAGATGGAACAGGCCGTCCTGAAGGCCTGCCAAAATGCCGACGCCCTGCTGATGGCGGCAGCCGTGGCAGATTTCCGCCCTGTCAACCCGGCCGCCCAGAAGATCAAGAAGAGTTCTGGCATCGAAGCCATTCCCCTCGAGCCCACAACCGATATCCTGGCGGCAGTTGCCGCTCAACGCGGCCGCACGGGGCTGCCTTTGGCCGTGGTGGGCTTTGCTGCCGAAACCCAAAACTTGCTTGCCAATGCCCAGGCCAAGCTGCGCGCCAAACGCCTGGATATGATCGTGGCCAACGATGTCAGCGCGCCTGGGTCAGGCTTTGCAGTGGATACCAATCGGGTGACCCTGCTCTACCCCAGCGGCAAATCCGAACCCATCCCCCTGGCGACCAAAGCCGAGGTGGCTGAGCGAGTGATCGCAGAAGTGGTTACTTTATTAAACAAATGAAACTTACCAATTCCATCACCGATATTCCAGGCATCCGGGTGGGGCATGCGCAGAACGATGAAGCCCTCACCGGCTGCACCGCCATCTTGTGTGAACAAGGAGCGGTCGGCGGCGTAGACCAGCGCGGCGGGGCACCCGGCACGCGCGAGGTAGACGCCCTTCACCCCATGCATCTCGTCCAGCACGTGCACGGCGTGATGCTGGCAGGCGGTTCAGCTTACGGGCTGGATGCTGCCAGCGGGGCCATGCGCTACCTGGAAGAAAAGGGCGCAGGTTTCAACGTGCAGGTGGCACGCGTCCCCATTGTCCCCGCGGCCATCCTCTTTGACCTGGCAGTTGGCCGGGCAGATGTGCGCCCCGATGCGGCCATGGGTTACCAGGCCTGCCTGAATGCATCTTCCAACCCACCTGCGGCAGGCAATTATGGCGCTGGCACGGGGGCCACGGTGGGCAAGATCTTGGGCATGGGCCAGGCCATGAAAGGCGGGATCGGCTCAGCCAGCATCGAGATCGGTGCGGGCGTGCTGGTGGGCGCCATTGTGGCGGTCAATGCGTTTGGAGATGTAGTAGACCCGGCTACTGGGCAGATCATCGCCGGGGCGCGTTCTGCTGAGGTCGGCCCGCTGCGTATTGGCGCACCAGGGTACTTTGCCGACACCATGCAGGTGATGCGCACCCTGGTGGGGCGCACAGCCCTGGCCTTTGGGCAGCGCGGCAACACCGTCATCGGCGTGAGCCACCAACGCCCGCCTGGACAAAGAACAGGCCAACAAAATGGCGCAAATGGCTCACGACGGCCTGGCGCGCACCATCCGCCCCGCCCATACCATGCTCGACGGCGACACGATCTTTGCCCTGGCAACCGGCGATAAGCCTGCCGACGTGAACATCGTGGGGGCTTTTGCCGCCGAGGCCATGGCCCAGGCGATCTTGAATGCCACCTGGGCGGCTCATCCCGTGGCCAACCTACCCACGGCCAGCAGCACAGCCAACAAAACCGGTGAAGCATGAACATCCTGATCACCGGCGGAACCATCTTCTTGGGGCGGCATATTGTAGATGCCGCCCTGGCGCGTGGGCACACAGTGACCCTCTTCAACCGCGGCCAGCACAACCCAGAGCTTTTTCCCCAGGTCGAAAAGCTGCGCGGTGACCGCACCCAGGCCGGTGACCTGGAGGCCTTGCGAACCCGCAGGTGGGATGCGGTCATCGATACTTGCGGCTACCTGCCGCGCATCGTGCGCCTTTCGGCCCAGGCCCTGGCTGGCTCGGTTGAGCAATACGTTTTTATCTCTACCATCTCAGTATACGCCAGGCCGCCTTTTCCCGGCATGGACGAGACCGCCCCCCTGGAGCGCCTGGCTGACGAAACCGTTGAGACGCTCAACGGTGAAACCTACGGCGGCCTGAAAGCGCTCTGCGAACAGGCCGTAGAGGCTGAGCTGCCCGGGCGCGCCCTCGTCATCCGTCCCGGGCTGATCGTGGGCCCGCACGACCCATCTGACCGCTTTACCTATTGGCCGGCCCGGCTGCAGCGCGGTGGGGCCGTGCTGGCACCAGGCTCTCCCCAGGCCCTGGTGCAGGTCATCGATGGGCGCGACCTGGCTGAATGGACCATCCGCATGGTCGAAAACCGGCAAACCGGGATCTACAACGCCACCGGCCCGGCCTTGCCCCTCACCCTGGGCGAAGTAATCGAAACCTGCCGCCAAGTCGCCGGAACCCCAGCCGAATTGACCTGGGCGAGCGAAGAATTCTTGCTGGCGCAAGGCGTAACCCCTTACACTGAGATCCCCCTCTGGCTGGCAGGCGAAGATGCCGCCATGGACAAGGTGAACATTGCCAAAGCCCTGTCTGCCGGGCTGACCTTCCGCCCATTGGCGATTACGGTTGGGGATACCCTGGCCTGGGATAATACCCGCCCCGCCGGTACACAGCGCAAGAACGGGCTGTCTGCGGAACGCGAAGCCGCCCTGCTGGATTTGTGGCGCGCCCAAGCCCCGGCCCATCCCGGTTGAACATGAGAAAACTGTTTTCCAACCTCCAACGATCGCCCCTGTTAACCCACCTGGCGGCAATCGGTTATTTCACCCTCCTGTCAGTGGCCTACACATACCCGCTGATCTGGCACATGGCCGATTCGGTTGTAGATGCGATTGGGGATAACGTGTATTTTGTCTGGCTGCTTGGCTGGTACCCCAAAGCACTCTTCACTCTAAAGGCCAACCCCTTCTTCAACCCCTGGCTGAACTATCCACAAGGGTGGAACCTGGCGACCACAGACACCATCCCGGCCCTGGCCTTGTTGGGCATGCCAGGCAGCATGGCTTTTGGGCCGGTCTGGGGCTACAATTTTGCTGTGCTGGCAACCTTTGTTCTCTCGGGCTGGTGCATGTTCCTGTCAGTCAAGAAGCTGACCGGCAGCCCGCTGGCGGGCATCCTGGCTGGGAGCATATTTGCCTTTTCGCCATACCGCTTTGCCAGGTACCTGGTGGGGCACCTGAGCCTGTTGGGAACTTTTTGGTTTCCGGTGTATTTTTGGGTCATCGCCGAGTTCCTGGTCAAAGAACGCTGGCAGTGGCGTTGGCTGGCTGCGGCTATGCTCTTGACCCTGGGGATCGGCCTGAGCGCCCCCTATTACCTGTACATGGCGTTGATCATTTCGGTCATCTTTGTGCTGCTGCTGATCCTTTTTTCCATTAAGACACTGCGCCTCAAAACGGCACTGATCCGAAGTGCAGGCTTAGGTGCGGCGGTCTTAATTGCCGCCCTTGTCTCGATGCTGCCCTACCTGACGGCGGAAACACAAGGGAACCTGGCAGACCGCTCTCTGGATAATGTCATCCGCTATTCTGCCAGCCCACTAGATTTCGTCCTGCCAGTCAATTTTTACCTGGACGAGACGCTGTACGAAAGGGCGGGGCGCACCCTGGAACACGAAAACGCTCTCTACCTGGGGGTCGTGTGCCTGGGGCTGGCAGCATTCGCCTGGATCAAGCGCAACGCCCTAAAACAATCGCCCTGGATCTGGGCCGCCCTGCTCTCGGGCCTGGCGGCGGTGATCCTGGCATGCGGGGTGTACTTACAGCTCACCAGTTCACCCGACCTGCCCGTGCCGCGCATCCTTCAGCCAATATTGGGGGCCGGGCCCATCCGCATCACCTTGCCCGGGTATTTCTTGTTCAGATATATGCCCTTCTTTTCAAAGATGCGCGTTATGGCGCGCTTTGGCATCTTCACACTGACCTTTGTAGCAATGGCAGCGGGTTTCGGCTGTGCCTGGCTGTTCCACAAATACCCTGCCCGCCGCTACTTGATCGCCGCGATATTGCTGGGGTGTATCGCGCTGGATGTGTACCCAGGCATGCGAACACGCTTCGCGAGCGTAGAAACCCGCCCGGTAGATATCTGGCTGGCGGCGCAGCCCGGGGATGGGGCTGTGGCACAATTCCCCTTTGAGCAGGTGGTAGATCAAGACCAGGTGTACAACACCCTGGTCCACGCCAAACCCTTCATCGGCGGGTTCTTCAACGCCAACCAACCGGCACAGTACAGAGCCATTAAACCGGTGATGGAAAATTTCCCTGATCCAGGCAGCGTAGACCTGCTCAGAGAGCTGGGTATCCAGTACATCCTGGTAGATGCAAGCAGCTATGCCGACTTTGCCGGCGTGCAGGCGCGCATTCTAGACCTGGGGCTGGTCCTGCAAACCATCGAGGGCCAACAGTACGTATATACCTGGCCTTGACCTGGAGAACTACGCAGTTTCCAGCAACTTTTTTCTCTGCCTTCCGTAAGTAGTTATGGATGGAAGGAGATGACTATGTGGATCTTTGAACTGATTATCAATCTCATTGGGGGCATTATCGGCCTGGTGCTGGGTGTCTTAGGCGCTATCTTGGGTCTCGTGCTGGGCATCTTGGGCCTGGTCTTTGGCCTGATCGTGGCCGTTTTGGTGGTGATTGGCATCATCTTGCTGATTCTGTTTGCACCCCTGGCAATCCTGATCGCCATCATCTTCTAGTTTTTCAAAAATAGAGAGCGGGGCGATGCTTGGCGTCGCCCCGCTCTCTATTGGTTAACCCAACCTACCAGGTTGGATAATGGTAATCCAACATCTCGCAGTATAACTGTTTTTGCATCATCGACCCCTCGAAGCGTAAGATGACGCTGTGCTGGGGCAAACGCAGCTTTCCGCCGCTCACCGTGATCTCTTGATCGTTCAACTCGTCGTGATAGGTGCCGTCGGGGAGTTGGACCATGGTAAAGCCATCCTTGCCGCTGACGTTGAAGATGCCGTACAGGCCACGATCCTCGTGTTTCCAAACGGCCTGGATGGCTGGATCAGCCACCAGCAGGGTGAACTTGCCCTGCACCTGGGCAGGATCCTTCTTCAACTGAGCCAGGCGGGTGAGGTAAGGCGACAGACCGTAATCGCCCCACTGCACCTTATCGATGTCAAAGAGCGAGGGTGTGCGTACCGCCGCCGATTCTTCACCGGCATAGATCAAGAAGGCCCCGCGGTTGAATGCCGCAAAGCCCGTCCAGGCCAGGGCTTGATCACGGCCTGGCGCCAGGCGCATGATGCGCGCCTGGTCGTGATTCTCAACACAGCGCATCTTGATAAAACTGCCGGGGTAGATGCAGTCTTGGAAGCGCAGCATCTCCAAATAACGGCGCACGGTCACCTTGCCCTGCACGGCCAACTGCCAGATAGGCCAGATATCGTAATCGTAGGTCAGGTCGAAAGACTCGTAGATTTCGCTATCTGACAGGCCCGACAGGTCTTGTGAGCGCCGGTAACCCACAAAAGAAGCGTGCACCGACTCAGCCAGCCAGATCACGCCGGGCTTGACCTCAGCCACATGACGCCGCGCCTCGGCCCAGAACTCTTGCGGGATCAAAGATGCCACGTCACAACGGAAGCCATCTACACCAAACTCGGCCCAACCTTTCAAGGTCTCCACCAGGTACTCCGTCAGGCCCGGATGAGGATGCTTCAGGTCAATAACATCGCTCCAGTCGGGCACGGTGGTCACGGGCTTGCCCTGGGCATCTTGATGGAAATACTCAGGGTGTTCTTGCACCAGGACCGAGTCGTGCGCCGTATGGTTATACACCACATCGATCATCACCTGCAGGCCCAAGGCATGCGCCTTATCGATCAAGCGCTTAAAGTCCTGGCGCGTGCCATACGCGGGGTTAACCTCACGGTAATCCTGGATCGAGTAAGGGCAGCCCAGGGAGCCTTTCTTATTCAGCTTCCCGATGGGGTGGATGGGCATGAACCAGATCACATCCACACCCAAGGCCCGGATGCGTTCCAGGTCGGCTTCTACGTCAGCAAAAGTGCCATTGGGCCCGTGGTTGCGCACGTAAACTTCATAGATCACCAAGTTGCGAAAACCGGCAGGGGTGTCTTTAGCCATATACTCCTCAATATACTCCAAGTTATCAAGATATCAATTTATTGTATCCTGCTTTGCAAAGCGCGTACGAATTGATTCCATGACAAAACGCGATTAATATTTTGTGACTAGGAGACATTCCTGATCGCCACGCGCGTCTCGGGCACAGCAAACCCGGCCTGGGCACCCACCTCAACAATGGCCTGGTTGGTATCGTAATACACCTGCCAGTAGTCATCGGTATTGGCGTAAGGCCGAACGGTGATCAACGCGCCGTAGGCGTTGAACTGCATAATATTGATCTCTGGCGCAGGCGTTGCCAACACATTGGGGATCTTGTTGATCCTTTCTTTTAGCAAAGCAATCGCGATCTGTGGGTCAACACTGTGGTCAACCTGCGTCGCCAGGTCTACGCGGCGGTAAGGGTTGCCATTAAAGTTGACGATGTTATCAGAGAAGATCTTGTTATTGCCCACGTAAACCCGGGCGTTATCCCCCGTATCCAGCGAAGTGACGAACAAGCCAATCTCGCGCACGGTGCCGGTCACCCCGCCGGCAGAGATCGTGTCGCCCACTTTGAAGGGCCGCAGGATGATGAGGAACACGCCTGCGGCAAAATTGGCCAGCAGGCCGCCCCAAGCCGCGCCAATGGCCACACCCACTGCTGCGATCAAGGCCGCAAACGAGGTGGTTTCAATCCCCAATAAGCTCAGAATGGCAATAATGAGCAAGATGCGCAGGGCCACATTGGCCCCGGCATGGATATACTTGATCAGCGTAGGATCAGTGCTGCGCCGGGCCAGGGCACGGTCCAGTCCTTTGCAAACCAATTGGATCACCCAACCGCCGGCGAACCACAAGACAATGGCACCGATCAGCTTCCAACCCAGGGGCACCAGGTAAGTTTGTGCAAAAGTGGTCAGATCAGAGAACATATATTTTTCCTCCTTGTTTTTCGAAATATTAGATTGCCTGGCAGCAAAGCACTCAAAGCAGGGCTTCCTGCCCAGGCGCAGGTCTATTGTAGCACAGCCCCGCTTCCTGATCTCTTCAAGAATTGTTGGTGGAGACCGATCGTCCAAATGCAATCACCCAATTTGTGCAAAATACATGTGCAGAATGGCTCAAATGATGCTAAACTTAATTCGAATTACACCAAACCCTGAATCCTTTCACACTGAGGTAATGCCATGAAAAAAGCCCTTTTTTCCCTCGTACTGATCGCCATGGTGTTTGTTCTGGCACTTTCGGCCTGCGGCCCCAAGCAAGCGGCTGAAACACCAGTGGTGATTGAAACCGAACCCTTGCCTGCCACAGCGACTGAAATGCCGGCGCCGGTGGCAACCCAAACACCCGCCGCCACTGCTGAACCAGTGGAATACGGGTTTATCCCGCCTGAAGTGACCGGCGAGGTAGTCTATGTTCCCTTCCCAGTGAAGATCAACGTGGATGGCGACCTTGGGGATTGGGCAGGGCTTCCAGCAATTTACGTCGACCGTGGGCCAACCCCCTCGGCGGATCCAAAGGAGAACGGCTCCTTCACATTCTCGCTGGCGGCAGACCTGGAAAACCTGTACATCACCATGCGCATGCCCGATCAGAATATCGTGGCTGGCCAGCATGGCACTGAATTTTGGAATGAAGATTCGATGGAATTCTACGTCAATGCCTCTGGCGACCTGAGCGCGGCCAAGTACACCTTAAAAATGTTCCAGGCGAACATCAATGCCGCCGATATCGGCAACACAGACCCCAATGCGCTCACCATCACCGGGGTGTTCAGCGCAGATGCGGTGGTTTCTGGCTACGTGTTCAAAACCGATGATGGATGGGCTTTCGAAGCCGCACTTTCATTAGCCGACCTGGTTGAAGTTCAGCACGGCGCTGAGATCGGTTTCCAGGCGCAGATCAACGGCGCATCAACACAGAATCGAGACATCAAGTTGATCTGGTCCAATGCCGATACAAGCGACCGATCATGGGAACACCCCAACTTGTTTGGACGCGCCTTGTTCTTCGAGCTGGGCCGGACGGATGTTCCACAGCCGAGCGTGGTTGAGATTGCTGCGGCAGTTCCTACCCCCACCCCAGTGATCATTCCACCTCTTGTCAGCGTCAACCAAACCGGGTATTTCCTGGTGGGTGAGAAGATTGCCCTGGCAGCCATCGAGGCCACCGAGCCGCAGGCCTGGGAGTTGAGGGATGCTTCTGGCGCGGTGGTGATGAGCGGTGAAACGGTGGTCAAAGGCGAGGATGCCGCTTCTGGCGACCACCTGCATATGATTGATTTCTCTGCCTATTCCACGGCTGGCGAAGGGTATTCGGTGGCGGTGGGTTCGTTAGAGAGCTTGCCGTTTGCGATTTCGGATGACATTTATGCCCAGCTTCAGCACGACGCCCTGGCATACTTCTATTACAATCGCAGCGGGACTGAGATTGAGGCGGCTTACGCAGGCGAGACCTGGGCCCGCCCGGCAGGGCACGTCACCGATGATGAGATTACCTGCTACAAAGGTATGGATGCAGACGGCAACGAATGGTCCGGCTGCGATTACAGCCTGAACCTTTTGGGTGGCTGGTACGATGCCGGAGACTTTGGCAAGTACGTGGTGAATGGTGGCATCTCTGCTTGGACCTTGCTGGATCTTTATGAGCAGTTTTCAAGCGCATTTGCAGATGGGTCGCAGTCCATTCCCGAAAATGCCAATGGGGTGCCAGACATTTTAGACGAGGCGCGCTGGGAGATGGAATTCTTGCTGGCGATGCAAGTGCCCGAAGGCGAGCCACTTGCGGGTATGGTGCACCATAAAATGCACGATGAGTCTTGGGCCGGCATGCCCATGGTGCCACCGGCTGAAGTGAATAACGACAGCGCCAACGAAATCGTCGGGACTGGGCGCTATGTTTATGCGCCCAGTACTGCCGCCACCCTGAACCTGGCGGCAACCGCTGCTCAGTGCGCGCGCATCTGGGTCGAGATTGACCCCGAGTTCTCTGCCCGCTGCCTGGCTGCTGCTGAAACCGCCTGGCAGGCAGCCCTCGCCAATCCCAACATCTATGCCGGCAA
>JAKQIM010000049.1 GCA_029557965.1 Chloroflexota bacterium
CGCCAGCGTAGAGCGGCCGATGCCCCCCAGCCCATGCTGGGCGCAGATGGCCAGGGGGCTGGCGGCTTCGCCAGGCTGGGCCAGCAGGCGTCCTTTGAGCGGCTGGAGGACATCAGGCTGCAGCACAAAGGGCTCTGGCAGGGGCGGCGCCTGGAAAGGCACCCCCACCGGCGGGCGCGTAAAGTGGTAGGTCAGGCCGCCGGCAGTCACCGCACCGCCAACGCCGTTGCCCGTCACCGCAGCTTGCGGATCCGATCTGGGAGAAGAGGGCCTGTTATCCAATTGCTAAAATTGTACTCCAAATTGCATGGTTTGGGGTCAATTTAAGCCTTGGGGCTGGTTTACGGGAACATATACGGCGGCAGGGTGGGCAGGGTGAACCAGAAGCGGCAGCCCTCACCGGCCTGCGAATCGAGGCCCACTTTTCCCCCCAGCTTCTCGACGATCCTTAAGACGATCGACAGCCCCAGGCCGTGCCCCTGGATGCGGGCCGGGGCGGCGCGCCCGCCGCCATCCAAGCGGCTGAAGGGACGGAAGAGGCGGTCTTGCAGCTCAAGCGGCACCCCTGGACCCCGATCTTGCACCCAATAGCGGGCCATAGGCCGCCCGTTATCCTGGAACAGCTCTCCCCCCAGCTCCAGCACCGGCGGCTCGCCGCCGTACTTGAGGGCATTGCTGATGTAATTGACCCACACTTCTTCGATCCACGGGCCGTGCCCCAGGGCCGAGGGCCACTGCTGCGGCAGGCTCACCTGCGCCCCGCTCTGCGCCTGCTGGACCGCCAGGCGGTCTAGGGCCGTGCGCACCAGGCTGCCCATATCCAGGGGCACCACGGTAATCTCGCTCAGCTTGCGCACGCTCGAGAGCAAGAGCAGTTCATCGATGATGGTAGACATCTTCTGGGTATTGGTGACGGTAATGTCGGCCATGCGACGGATATCGGCCGGGTCCATTTGGTCCAGGCGCAGGCGCAGCAGCTCGCCGGCACTCAGCAAGGCCGCCAGGGGGTTCTTGAGGTCGTGGGCCACCGTGTGGGCAAAAGCATCCAGCTCGGCGTTGCTCACTTCCAGGTCGTTGGCGCGCTGGCGCAGGGCCAGTTGGGTTTGCTTATGTACGGTCACATCGCTCAACACCACCAGCCAGCCGCTCGTCCGGCCGCGCCGGTCTTTCAAGAGCGAGGTGCGCAGCTCGAGGGTGCGTTTATGGCCTGGGCGCCCCACCTGGAACTCGGGGCGCGGGCCGCGCTCATCGGTGCTGCGCCAGGCCGCGGCCAGCCAGGCAGGCAGCACCTCCCGGTCAGGCTGCCCGATGGCCTGCGGTGAGAGGCCCAGCAGGGTCACGGCGGCGGGGTTCATATCCACCAGGCGGCAGCCCAGGTCCAGGGCCAGCATGGCATCCGGCAGGCTGTTCACCAGCGCCGAGCGCGCCATGGGCTTGATGTCGAACAGGCGATAGCGGTAGATGGCCACCACAAAGGCCAGGATGGCCAACGCGAAGCTGATGGCGGTGTAATCTTTCTTCAGCCAGGGGAGGAGGCGCAGGATGTAGACCAGGTTGAACAGCACCGGCACAAGCGCCCCCACCACGATCAAGCGCGACTGCTGCCTGAAGGGTTGTGCATTGCGCACGAAGTGGTTGATGATCAGCCCGGCCCCCCCGAAGACCAGCAGGTAAGAGTAACCGGCCTGGACCCAGAAGTAAGGGCCGTAATCGACGTTGACCGCCACCATGCCCAGCACATCGGTGAAGTGATAGGCTTTCCACAGCCAGTGGTGGGTGTCGTTGCTCCACACCATGATCATGGTGATGGTTGGCACCACGCACAACAGCAAGATGCTCCCCAGCTTGCGCCAGCGCCCCACTTCAGCCAGGCGCAGAGAAAAGCCCATCCAGGCCACCGGGGTGAAGGCGATGAAGCAGTACGTCACCCGCATCCAAAACAGGGTGCCAGCCTGGGTGGGGTTTGCCAGCTCAAGGGTGTTGGATACCAGCCAACCCACGGTGGGCACGATCAGCCACACCAGAGAGGCGCTCTGCGCCGAGGGGTAACGCAGGCGCGCAAAAGCCGCCACGCCAATACAAAGCAGTGCGGCAAATGGAGCCAGGATAATGAACGCAATATACTGAATAGAAGGGTCCATCTACCCCTCACTCACAATCATACCGAATAAATGGCCGGGTGGCAAGTTAAGGACTTGATGAATCATCTTTCCACGCCTTGACAAGCGGGGAAAATTTGGTAAACTTGTCTGCGTGAACGAACGGGTGCCCCCCTCACCCGTTCGTTCACGCTTTTAAGCACTTGTCAACAATTGGGGGCCAGGCACGGTTTCAATTCCCGCTACCCTTAGCATACATCCATCACCCCTGCATGGCGCGGATCGCCAGTCCGGCGGTGACACTGCTAAAAGCATCTGAGCTGCGCACGCGCTCAGCCCCAAACAAGCCTTCTAACAGCGCACCAAAAGCCGGTATGTTCGAAGAGCCCCCGGTCTTGACCACCGCATCCACCTGGGGCGGCTCAAGCCCTGCCGCAGCCACCGCCTCCAGCACCAATTGCTCCACGGCCTGCCGGTGTTCCATGATGTCGGTCTCAAACTGGCGGCGGGTGTACAGCTCCCACAGGTCCAAATCCTTTTCCTTCAGGCCGATGACCGCCACCCCCTGGCTAGAGAGGTTGATCTTGGCGGTTTCGACGGCGTTGTAAAATGAAAAAGCCAGGTCATTGAAGATGAGGGCCTGCAGGGCCTTCAGGCGGGCAGGGGCGCCGCTCTCCAGGATGGCCTTCTCCAGGCGCAGGCGCACCGGCGGTGTGCTCAGGTCTGGCAGGGCCGACCAATCGGCCACGGCGTGCACCAGCTCTTGCAGTTCAGGGCTCAGCGAGGCCCGCCCCAACCCAAAGTGGGTCAGCAGGCGCTTCTCGATGATGGCGCGGTCAAAATCAGAACCGGCAATGCCCAGGCCGCGGCTGGCATACACCTGGCGGTGCGCCGGGTCACCCAGGCGCATGATGGTGATATCCAGGGTGCCGCCGCCAAAATCAAAGATCATGCTGGTCTGCGGGCGGGCCAGGCCCTGCTCGTAATCCAGGGCGGCTGCCACCGGCTCCAGCTCAAAAGACACTTGCGCGAAGCCCGCCTCCAGCGCCGCCTGGCGCAGGGTCTCTTCGGCGCGCCGGTCCAGCTCAGGGTCGCTGTGGAACTGCACCGGGCGGCCCAACACCACCCCGCCGATCTTTTCGTGCAGCAGGTCTTCTGCCCGGCGCTTCAGCTCATGCAAATACAGGGTGATGATCTCTCCCAGGGTGTAATACCGGTCAAAGATCTGCGTGCCCTGGTAGCCCGGCGAACGCAGGGCCGTTTTGATGTACTGCAAGAGGCGCCCCGGCGAAAGCTCGTCGACAAAGGTGTACACATCATGCACATAGTGCATATCGCTGCCGCGCACATCGATCTCACCGGCCCACTTCTTCACGAAGCGGCGCAGGCGGTTGACGTTCTGGCGGTAATACAATTCCACCGCCTCTTGCCCCACGTAGGGGCGCTGGTCGCGGGTGATGTAGAGGATGGTCTTGATGACGCCCGGCATGGCGCTGTGCGGATCCACCGGCAGCAAGTGCACGCTGCGCCCATCATAGGCCGCCACGCCCGAATTGGAAGTGCCAAAGTCAATGCCCACGCGCAAAGTCATCTTGGTTTTCTCACGCCATGACCGAAAAAGCCACCACTTCTAAGGATGAATCGGCCGGCAGCAACGCACCGCGCGCCAGCAGATCGCCCAGGCGGTACAGGTTCAGCGAGCCATCTGAGAGCAGCGCCAGGCCCCAATCCTCAGGGGTCACCGCCGCCGCGCCCACCATGCGCATGCCCGCCCCCCGCCGCGCCGCCGTAAGCAAAGCCTGCCCGGCGCTTTTGGCCGATAGGCCTGGATCCAGCCAGCTTGCATCTCGCTGGACGGCCTTGCCATTGTTGGTCACAAAGAGCAGCGTATCTCGCCCGGCCAGGGGGAAAGCCGCCACCAGGTGGTCATTGGTCGCCAGGCGCAGCGCCTCTTCGATGGTGAAGGGCAGGCGCTCTACCGAGGCCGCCGCCACGAAGCCGCCCTGGCTCACCAGCACCATCTGGTCGGCCTTGCCGCACAGCGATAGCCCAAAGGTCTGGTCGGCGGGCAGCTTGACGCCCGAGCCGACAAAATCTTTGGCCACGCAGCTTTCGAAGAAGCTCTCGGGCAGCTTCTTCAGGCAGCCGCGCCGCGAGGCCTGGATGGCAAAATCAGCCAGCGCCATGCGGCCCACCGGCACCACCGCCGCCAGCGCTTCAATGCCGCGCGGCTCAAACAGGCTGGCCCGCCCCCAATCCAGGGGGTGGGCAGCGGGCAGGCTGGCAGCCGGCAGGGTCAGCGAACGGCCCGAATCATAGATCAAGAGCAGCTCTTCGTGTTCACCCACCAACAGCAAGCCGGGCGGGGCCTGGGGGTCGATTGGGCCCGGCAGTTGGGCCGCCGCGCCCTCTTCCAGCACCGCCGGCAGCCCTGCCTTGAGCAGTTGCCCCTGCGGGGTGTAAAGCACAACAACCCAACTGGCCTGGGCGGGGGCTTGGGCCGGCCCGGCGGCCTGCCCAGGCGCTCCGCCGGGGGCCGCAGCCTGGCGTTTCAACAGGTCGAGCTGGTACTCCAGGTTGGCGATCCGGCTCTCATATTCTTCCACTTTGCGGCCCAGGCGCAGGGCAATATTATCTGCCAGCAGTTCCTCGTTGCGGGCGCTGAGCTCGTTCAGGCGGTTGGCAATGTAACGGATGAGCAAAACCGCCGAGCCTGGGCGTTCTTCTGCTTCTTTAAGCCATTCTTCGATCTTTTCAGGGGTGAGCATGCAAGACCTCCGCGTGTGGGGCAAAGAATAATCATACCACGAAAGAGAATATGATATACTGGCGCATACGGCAATAAAGTATGCCGCTGTCCCCAAGACAGTTTTTTTCATATCCTCCAACGAAGGGGAAATGGGATTCCAGGGCAGGTATCGGTTGGCGCCAGCCGGCCCCCTGCCACACCACCTAAAGCCTGATCAACATGTCCTTTTTCGATATCATTGCACTAGACGCCGACGACACCCTGTGGCACAACGAAAGCCTGTTCTCAAACGCCCATGCCATGTTCAGGGGGCTGTTAGCCCAATACCTCAGCCCTGAGCTGATTGCTGAGCGCCTGCACCAAACCGAAATGCGCAATATCCAGCATTTTGGCTATGGCATCAAGGCCTTTGCGCTCTCGATGATCGAAACCGCCCTCGAGCTGACCGAGGGGCGCGTCAAGGCCGGCGACATCCAGGCCCTGATCGATTACGCCAAAGGCATGCTGGTGGCAGAAGTCGAGCTGCTAGAGCATGTCAGCGAGACGATCCCCTTGTTGGCTCAAAGCCACCGCCTGATGGTGATCACCAAAGGCGATCCGCTGGACCAGGAATCGAAGCTGGCTCGTTCTGGCTTACAGTCTTACTTCTGGCAGGTTGAGGTGGTCAGCGATAAGAACCCTGCCGTTTACCAGAACCTGCTCAACAAGTACAACCTGAAATCCCAGCGCTTTATGATGGTGGGCAACTCACAGCGCTCCGACATCCTGCCGGTGCTCGAGATCGGCGGTGCGGCAGTATTTGTGCCGTACCTGAACACCTGGGTGCACGAGGCCGCCGACGCCCCCCCGCCCGGCCAGCCCCGCTATTATGAGATTGAACACCTGGGGCATCTGCCAGGCCTGCTGGCACGCTTAGAGGCTCCTCGCTCAACCGCCGCCCGCAATGATCGGTAAATAGATCCTGCTCACCGGCGGCGGAGCTGCCCCAAGCTCAAAGGCCCCGATATCCGGCTGTGCTGCGCTCTGGCTCTTGACAAAACTAGTAACTCGTATTATATTTATATTTAAATACGATACAAGTTACTAGTTTATTGATTTTCTCTCACTGATACCGAGTCTACGCCTATGTCTGTCCGTCATGCCATCCTGGGCCTGCTGGCCCAACGCCCGCGCCACGGTTACGAGCTGCGCCTGGGTTTCGAAGCCCTGGCGGGCGGCGAACAGTTGTGGGAAGTCAAGCCGGCCCAAATCTACAGCACCCTGGCCCGCCTGGCCGAGGGCGGGCTGGTACAGCAAGAAGGCGTCGAACAAGGCGGTGGCCCCGAGAAGCGCATCTACAGCATCACCCCTGCCGGCAAGGCAGAGTTGGAGGCCTGGTTCCAAAGCAGCGTGGCCGGCGAACACCAGCGCGACGAGTTCTTTATCAAGCTGTTGTTGTGCCTGGCAGATGACAGCGCCAACCCCACCCGGCTGATCCAGGTGCAGCGCGCCCGTTTGTATCAAGAGCTGCACAATATCACCACCCAGCGCACCGAGGCCGACCCCCGCCAGGCCCTGGCCCACATCCTGCTGCTGGATAAGACCATCATGCACCTGGAGGCCGACCTGCGTTGGCTGGATATGGTCGAAGCCCGCCTGGAAGAGATCAAAAAACAGCCGCTGCCCGAGCCCGAAACCCGGCCTCGAGGGCGGCCGCGTAAATCGTAGTACATCATCGTACGTCATTGAAGGTTGAAGCCGTCGGAAACGGCAAGAAAAGGAGATCGACATGAGTATCATTCAAGCTTTTGAGCTGACCAAGGTCTATGGCAAAGGTTCCACCGCCGTCACCGCGTTGGACCACGTCAGCCTGAGTGTGGAGGCTGGCGAGTTTGTGGCCGTCATGGGCCCCAGCGGCTGCGGCAAATCCACCCTGCTCCACCTCTTGGGTGGGTTGGATAACCCCACCAGCGGACAAGTCACCATCGATGGGCATAAACTTTCAGACCTGGCCGACACGGCCCTGGCTGAGCTGCGCCGCCAGAAGATCGGCTTCATCTTCCAATTCTTCAACCTCATCCCGGTGCTTAATTCGGTTGAGAATGCCGCCTTACCCCTGCTGTTGAACGGCATGCCCGCCGCCAAGGCCAATGCCCAATCCCGCCAATGGCTGGAACGCCTTGAACTGAGCGACCGCCTGGCCAACCGTCCTGACCAGCTTTCGGGCGGGCAGCAGCAGCGCGTGGCCGTGGCGCGCGCCATGGTCGCCGAGCCGGCCCTCATCCTGGCAGACGAGCCAACCGGCAACCTCGATTCGCACGCCTCCGACGAAATTGCCTCGCTGCTGCACCGCGTAGCCAGCGAATGGAACCGCTCGGTGGTGATGGTGACCCACGACCCGCGCATTGCCGCCTATGCCGACCGCATCATCTTTCTCAAAGATGGCAAGCTGGTAGATGAAACCCGTCTCAGCCAAAACGGCAGCGAATCGGCGCGTGTCGTCAAAGAGAAAGCCGACGCCCTGGCGTAAGGAGCGTATCCCATGAATCTCCAACTAACCCTTGCCTTGCGCTACCTGTTAGGGCGCAAGCTGCGCACCACCCTCACCACCCTGGCAATTGTCTTCGGCGTGCTGCTCATCTTCGGGATGAACACCATCATGCCAACCTTTGCCCAGGCTTTTCAGACCAACGCCATGGCGATGGTTGGCGAAGTCGATGCCACCATCACCAACAAAACCGGCGAAATCTTCCCCCAGTCGGTGGTCGACCAATTAACCGCTGTTGAAGGCGTGCGGGTGGCTGCCGGCTCACTCGAACGCACGATCAATTTACCGCCCGATTACTTGGATGGTAATTCAGACATTCCAGATCGCGTCTCTGCGCTGAACCTGGTTGGCGTCATACCCGATGACATCCGCTCGGTGTATGCATTCAACGTCATCGAAGGCCGCTTTTTGCAAGCCGGCGACCAGGCCGCGGCAGTGATTTCCGAATCCCTGGCTGGTGAGGCCCGCCTGCAGGTAGGCGATACGCTCAGCCTGCCCACCCCCACCGGCATCGCAGACCTGACCATCATTGGCCTCTTGCCCCAGCGTTTGGAGCCGGGCAATGAAGAGGTACTGGTCACCCTGGGTGAAGCTCAAGCCTTGATGGATGCACCCGGCAAGATCAATATGATCGAGGCCAACTTCAACACCACCGACCAGGCCGAGCGCGACGCCATCCAGGCCAACATCGAGGCCGCCTTGGGCAGCGGGTACACCATTGGCGTACTGCAAGCCGGCGCTGAGATCCTCGACCGCCTTGTGCTGGGCCAGGTGATCATCAATATTTTGGGCGGTTTGGGCCTGCTGATGGGCGGGTTCATTATCTTCAACACCTTCCGCACCGTCATCGCCGAGCGCCGCCGAGATATTGGCATGCTGCGCGCCGTTGGCGCCAGCCGCCGCACCATCACCTGGCTGATCCTGGTGGAAGGGCTGATCCAGGGCGTTGCCGGAACGGTGGTCGGGCTGGTGCTGGGCTATGCCCTGGCCAACCTGGCAATCCAGGCCATCACGCCGCTCATGCAGCAGTTCCTCAATGTCCGTTTTGGGGCGCCCACGATCACTTTGAATGCCCTGATCGGCTCAATTGCCATGGGCGTGGGGATCACCCTGTTAGCCGGGCTGCTGCCGGCCCGCGCCGCCAGCCGGATCACCCCGCTGGAGGCCTTGCGCCCCTCCCCAGGCGAGTTCTCGCTCAAGCGCTTGACCGGGGCGAGTTTTTGGGCCGGTGTGATCATGGTCGCCTTGGCCATTGCTGCCCTGCTCTCAGCCAACTCAGCCCTGATCGGCCTGGGCGGCCTGCTGTTTGTGCTTGGCCTGATCTTGGTTGCCCCCATACTGGTCAATCCGGTGGCTCTGCTGTTCAGCAAATTGCTGGCCCTGGTTTTTGCCCGCGATGGCACAGCCCAGTTGGCCGAGGGCAACCTCAGCCGCCAGCCTAACCGCACGGCTATCACCGCTGCCACAACCATGATCTCCGTCGCCGTGGTGGTGATGGCTGCCAGCATCATCTCCAGCCTGGGCACCAGCTTCTATGACCTGCTGAGCAAGAGCCTGGGCAGCGATTACCTGTTGATCCCGCCCTCTGTCTCACTGTGGGGCTCGAACGTGGGCGCCAGCCCCGAGCTGGCCGAGAACCTGCGCGCCATCGATGGCGTGGCGGTGGTCAGCTCCACCCGCTTTGCCGGCGCACAGATCAATGATACACCGGTGGGTTTACTGGGCATTGAACCGCGCGCCTACACAGAGGTCAGCGGACTGGCTTTCTCGCAGGGCGATCCTGAAACAGCCTACCAGGCGCTTGAAACCGGCCGCGCCATGATCGTCAACGGCCCGCTGGCTTCAAGTGCAGGCATCCACCTGGGTGATGAGGTGCCGCTCTTGACCCCCAACGGCCAGCAGACCTACCGCGTGGTGGGCGTTGCATCAGACTTCCTCAACGCCAAGACCAACACCGCCTATGTATCGCACGCCAACATCCAGGCCGACTTTGGGCGCAGTGAAGATGTGCTCATCCAAATGAACCTGCTGCCCGGCGCTAATGTAGAAACGGTCGAAGCCGCCTTCCGAGAAGCCATCGCCCTCTACCCGCAGTTCAGGCTGGTAGCAGGCCAGGAGTATGTTAACCAGAATTTCAAGTTGTTCGAATCTGCTTTTGCGGGCATGTACGTGCTGGTGGTTTTCCTCTCCATCCCATCCTTGATCGCCATGGTCAACACACTGGCCATCGGGGTGATCGAGCGCACGCGCGAGATCGGCATGCTGCGCGCCGTGGGCTCAACCCGCCGCCAGGTGCGCACCATCATCCTGGCTGAGGCCATCATCCTGTCAGCCATCGGCACCGCCTTCGGGATCGCCGCCGGGCTCTACCTGGGCTACATGGCAACCAAAGCCATCGGAGAGCTGGCCTTCCCCATGACCTACCAATTCCCAATCTCTGGGGTGTTGTTGGTAGTTGCCGCCGGGTTGGTTTTTGGCGCCCTGGCGGCTGTGATCCCCGCTCGCCAGGCTGCCAGGATGGAGATCGTCCAGGCGCTGCGCTACGAGTGAAGAATCACCATCAAGCGATATTGAAGTCATCCCTGAGAATGGCTTCAATATCGCTTATAATTTAACTGTGACAACCATTCTGTTAGCAGAAGATAACGAAGTAGTGCGCGAGATGCTCGGCGAGCGGCTGAAGCTGCACGGCTTCAACGTGATTACGGTGGGGAATGGATTAGAAGCGCTGGAGTTTGTCCGCCAACAGTTTCCCGACCTGATCATGTTGGATATGAGCATGCCGGTGATGGATGGGTGGCGAACCGCCCGCGCCTTAGAAGAGGACCCGCTCACGCGTAATATTCCGGTCATCGCCGTTACCGCCCATGCCCTGATCGGCGACCGCCAGAAAGCGATCCAGGCAGGCTGTGACGTCTACGTCACCAAGCCGGTGGATTTCCCAAACCTTCTCAGGAAGATCGAAGAACTGCTGGGAACAGACCCCCAGGAATAACTATTTTTTGGGCTTTGTCCGTTTCGAACCTTGCTTGACGGGCTCTTTTGCCATGCCCCGGTAATTAGGGACGGTGATGGGGCAGATGGTGCACAGGCGCGCGTCTTCTAGGCGGCTGAGCAGGCGCGCATCGATATTCTCCATCAGGCCGGTCACCGTGATCACGGTCGGCAGGCGCAGCAGGTAGCGATAATCAAAGAGCTGAAAGAGCTTTTCTTGCGCCCAGGGCGTATTCGACTGAGACCCCAGGTCATCCAGGATCAGCAGTGGGGCTGTACGGATCTCCTCGAAACGCCGGTCTAAGCTGACCGGGCTGGTGGGGCTGAATGTGGCGCGCAAATGGTCGAGCAGCTCTGAGACCATGATGAAAAGCGGGGGTTGGCCCAGGTCGGCGCGGTAATTGGCAATAGCCGCCGCCAGGAAGGTTTTGCCGCACGCCGCCGGCCCAGTGAACACCAACCAGCCATCTGGATGGTGAGCAAAATCGTTGGCCTGGCGCATGGCATTTTGCAAGCTGCGCTGGTCTGCTTCTGGCAAGCGCTCGCCCGAGCGATCATCGAAACGGCTGAAGGTCTGTTCGTGGTGCATGGCCAGCGAAGAAAGCTCTGAATGCCCGGCATCATCGGTCGGGCGGCGAAAGTCGGTAGCCTGGATCACCACCGATGTCACCAGTTCAGGGTCTTCCAGCCGCGAGCGGATGCGCGGCTCGATTTGTTCTAACAGCAGGTTGGTGGTCACCACCAGCGGCAGGCGGTTGATATAACGGTAGTTGACGATCTGGAAGAGTTTTTCCTGCGCCCAGGCGGTGGCGTTCTGCGTGCCAAAATCGTCCATCACCAACAGCGGGGCCGTGCGGATCTCCTCGAAGCGTTCTTCAAAGGTGCTTTCGGGGTCGTTATAGGCAAACCGCAGCGCATCCAGCAAGTCGGGCACGGTGATGAACAGGGTCGGCACACCCAGGCTGACCGTAAAATTAGCGATCGCCGCCGCCAGGTGCGTTTTGCCGCAGCCATACTTGCCCTGCAAGAGAAGCCAGCCGTTCAGGGTTTGAGAGAATTGGCGCGCCTGGTTATAAGCCCGTTCGAGCGAGTCAGCCTGCCAGGGCCCCAACCCCACCCTGCCGCGCGGCTGGAAATTCTCGAAGGTTAAATGCTGCAAGGCCTGCAGGTTGCTCATGGCAAACAAGCGATGGTGCACTTGCTGGCGCACTTCGCCCAACCGGCAGGTGCACACCTCTAGCCTGCCAAAATCGGGGTGATCGATCGGCACGTCGCGCCGCAGGTAACCCAAACCGCCGCACATCGGGCAGGTTGGATCGCCTGCCAGTGCAGCCGCGCGGGCAGCCGGGTTCATCACCGCGCCGGGGGTCCGGCCTGCTTCTACGCCATCATTTGTCGCTGCGGCGCTGCTCCCAGCGGGCATAGCGCTGGCGAGCTTGCTCAGCGTCTGGTCGATCTTGCTCTTTTTTCCCTGTCCGGTCATCCCGGCCTCCTTCTTGCCAGCGGCGCAGGATCGCTTCCACATAGCGCCAGGAGCGCTTATTGCGCTCCACCGCAATGCGGATCGCATCTTCGATCCACTCGCTGGGATAAAGCGTCTCAGCATCCCGCAGGCTTTCGGCCAACATGGGGGTCAGCGGGCCGATATTGCCCTCGTACAAGCGGTAGATATTCGGCCGCTCAACATACACTGCCAACGGATCATGCTCTTGGCCGGTGGCGCGCCATTCGCCCTTTTGGATGGACTGCATCGCCGCGCGCCCCTTGGCATTGTTAATGAAGACCAATTGCTCATCAGCCGGTGCAGAGGCCCCGTTTTGGCCGCCAACCTGCTCAACCGGCAAATGTGCCACCAACAAGGTACCGCGCTGGGCGGCGCGGGCCAGGGCGTCTTCCAAAGCGTTTTGCGCTTCGATAGCCGTGCGCCCCAAAGAGCCCATCAAGGCCGCATCCGCCAAAAATTCTGCCCAGCGCAGGCAGCGGAAAGAACCCTCTTTGCGCTCTAGCCGCCAGAAGACATACAACGTCACCCGCAGTTCACCCAGGTGATCGATCTGCCACAGCAGATCGCGAAAGAAGGTCTCTGGCAGGCGAACGGGTCTTTTCTCGTTTTCAGCAAACCCATCGAACGGCATCTCAGGGCCTATGTCTTTCCCAGGTCAACCACATACGTGGCCGCGTTCTCAAATTTCGTCAGGTTATCTCGGAACACAAGCTCAATCGTGCCCACCGGGCCGTTACGGTGCTTAGCCACCTTGATCTGCGCCAGGTGCTGCTTGAGGGTGTCTTTCTCATACATCTCTGGGCGATTGATGAACATAACGATATCGGCGTCTTGCTCTAAAGATCCACTTTCACGCAGATCCGAAAGCTGCGGCTCCTTATCGGCACGCTGCTCAATGGCACGCGAAAGCTGGGCAGCAGCCATCACGGGCACATTCAGTTCGCGCGCCAGGATCTTCATGTGCCGCGAAATATACGACACCTCTTGCACACGGTTATCGATGCGCTGCCCGCCGCTCATCAACTGAAGATAATCCACCAGCACCAGGTCGATGCCAAATTCCATGTGCAGGCGGCGGCACTTGGTGCGCAGTTGCAAAGGCGTCAGACCGGGCGTATCATCCAGGTAGATGTGGGTATCGCCCAACACCTCCACCGCATGCGCAAACAAAGACCACTCTTCTTCGGTCAGTTTGCCGGTGCGCAGGTGGTGGGTATCGATGGCGGTTTCTTGCGAGATCAAGCGCTGGACAAGCTGCTCAGCCGACATTTCCATCGAAAAGATGGCGATGTGTTTTTTGTGCAGATGGGCGGCATTTTTGGCAATCGACAGCATGAAGGCCGTCTTACCCATGCCAGGGCGCCCGGCAATGATCAAGAAATCCGAGGGCTGCAAACCGCCCAACAGCTTATCCAGGTCCAAGAAGCCCGTGGGCACGCCCACCGTCTCCTCACCTCGCCGGGCAATCGCGTCGATGCGGTCATAATATTCACTCAACACCTGCTGGATTGGCTGGAGGTCGCGCGTCATCCGGCGCTCGCTGACCCCAAAGATGGCCTTTTCGGCCTCGTCCATCACCGATTCAAGCCCCAGGTCTTCCTGGTAAGCCAGCTTGGCAATATCATTCGCCGCCGTCAGCATCCGCCGGCGGATGGAGGTTTGTTCCACCAGTCGCCCGTAGGCTTCGGCATGCAAGGCCGTGGGCACATTGTTGATCAGCGCCGTCAGGTAGGCAGGCCCGCCCACCTCGCCCAACTGGCCCATCTGGTCCAATTCTTCTGTAACGGTCAAGAAATCCAACGGCATGCGGCGTTCATGCAAGCGGGTGAACGCTTCCCAGATCCAACGATGCCGGTGAATATAAAAATCGTCTGCGCGCAAGAACTGCGCCACATCATAATACGCCTCAGGGTTGATCAGCACCGCACCGATCACCGATTCTTCGGCTTCGCGGCTTTGCGGCACCACCTGAGGAGCGGGTGCCGGGGTTTCTTCAAACGGGGCTTGGTCGTCCATCAGGGCTTATCAGGGTCGTCGTCTTCGTCATCAGGCTTGTCAATATCGTTCATGTCAAGCTGGTCAAGGAAATCTTCGAAGATGGATAGACGTCCTTCAGATTCTTCGCCTGCCAACTCAGTGGCTGGCTTTTCGGCCTGGCTAGGTTTCGGGCTGGCACCTTCTTGCAAGTCCTCCTCAGGCAAGATGCCAACCGTATCCATCACCGTCTTGGCGACCAAAATGGGCACATGGGCGCGCACCGCCAACGCCAAGGCGTCTGAGGGCCGCGAATCGATATTGATGATCTGGCCGTTCAACTCTGCCACGATGTTGCCGTAAAAGGTCTCTTCGCGCATCGCAGTGACTTCAACGCGCACAATCCGGGCCCCCAAAGCAGTAAAGGTGCTGCGCAGCAGATCCCAGGTCAATGGGCGCGCCACTTCCACTTCCTGCAGCGCCAGCGCAATCGCCTCGGCCTCATAAATTCCTATCCAGATGGTCAAATAACGATCCGCGTCCGTTTCTCTGAGCACAACGATGCGCTGCTGTGACATCAGGCTCACACGAATGCTATCAATGACACATTCCACCATATCCGACATAACAGCCTCCGAAACGATTGTCTTTGCAGGGGTATTTTAACACGGATTCCCAGAAGTTATCTGACCTTGCGATTTGTTAAGATTCCGGTATAATTCCGATTGGTTGGACATCCAGTCTGGGGGCACTCTACTCAGCAGCAACCAAATTTTAAAAGGGACACTATGAAAGCCAGGATACTTTGGATTGAGGGCAAACGGGCTGATAGTCCTACTTTTGTGCCCGCCCTGCGAAAAAAAGAATACACGGTGGATGTAGTGTCAACCGGCAATGCCGCGCTGGAGCAGTTGAGCAGTTTAGACCCTGACCTGGCGGTGGTTAATGCCGCCTCGCTGCGCACCAGCGGCAAACGTATTTGCCGCCAACTGCGCGAGAAGCTGAACGGCCTGCCGATTGTTGTCATCATCGGCCCCGACCAGCCAGACTCTGACGATGGGTGCGCCAACGCTTTCCTCAAGCTGCCTTTTACCGCCCGCAAGCTGCTCAACCGCATCCAACCGCTGCTGCCCGGTGATGGTGAGCACCTGCTGCACGTGGGGCTCATCCGCCTGGATACAGAACGGCGGCGGGTTCGCTGCCAGGGCCGTGAAGCCCGCCTGACGCCCCGCCTGGCCCAACTGCTGCAGATCCTCATGGAACATCCGGGCGCAGTGGTAGAACGTGCCCAGCTCTTTCGCCAGGTCTGGAAGACCGAATATACAGAAGATACCCGCACGCTGGACGTGCATATCAGTTGGCTGCGCGAGGCCCTTGAAGAAGATCCTCGCCATCCCCAGTTCTTAAAAACAATCCGCGGCGTCGGCTATCGCCTGGACGCATCATCATAGATAAAGAACTGTGCAGCTCTATTTCATCCGTCACGCACAATCCTATAACAACGCCCTCTACGACTCAACCGGCAGCGACCGCGGGCGGCGTTATGACCCCCAATTGACCGAGACCGGCCAAAAGCAGGTCGAAGTCTTGGCGCAGTTTCTAAAAAATAACCACGGGCCTGTCAAGTCGCCGGTGGAACCTCAAGCTGCGTCTTTTGAAAACCGCACGACCTCCTTTGGGCACGACCCTCAGAACCTGGCTGGCTATGGCCTGACCCACCTCTACACCAGCCTGATGCAGCGCGCCACCGCCACCGCTTGGGCAGTGGCCCAGGCGCTTGACCTGCCGCTGACAGCCTGGGTCGACCTCCATGAAGGGGGCGGGTTATACCTGAACGACGAGGTCACCGGTGAACCAGCCAGCCTGCCTGGCCCCGGACGCACATATTTCCAGGCCCATTTCCCCAACTTGCAGCTCCCCGCTTGGCTGGACGAACAGGGTTGGTGGCTGCGGCCCTACGAGACCCGCCCAGAACGTTCCTTGCGCGCCCACCGCGTGCTGGATGAACTACTGGCGCGTCACGCCAACACAGATCACCGGGTAGCCTTTTTCAGCCACGGCGGCTTCTACAACCATTTCCTTACGGCCCTGCTCAACCTGCCATCGAACGAGGGCCTGTGGTTTTCCCTTAACAACACCGCTATCACGCGCATTGACTTCACCGACGAGCTGCGCCTGGTCTATCTGAACCGGCTCGACTTCATGCCTCCCGACCTGGTGACCTGACATCTTGACACTTTCTTGATACGTTGGCGTGGTTTCTTGATCTTTAATTGACATGGGTGGGGGTATAAATCAGCCTTGGCCTGCGGGCTGTTACAACGAACCCATTCGATCAAGGAACAATGTGTATGACCACTGCCTCAAAAATTCCGGGCGTCTTCCGGCGCCCATCTACCCTCAAACCATCAATTAGCTGGCACTCTTGGATGATCGGCCGCCCCCTGGCGAGCGCCGATGCCCCCCACCAGACGATTGGAAAACTGGTCGGTCTGGCTGTCTTCTCCTCCGACGCACTATCCTCTGTGGCCTATGGCCCGCAAGAAATCATGTTTGTGTTGGCTGCGGCTGGCATTGGAACCCTGGGCCTATCCCTGCCTGTTGCCCTTGCGATTGTAGTTCTGCTATCCATCCTGACCTTTTCTTACGAACAGACCATTCATGCCTATCCTGGCGGCGGTGGGGCCTACATCGTGGCCCGCGATAACCTGGGCGAGCTGCCGGCTCAAATTGCCGCATCTGCCCTGCTGACCGATTACGTTTTGACAGTCGCCGTCTCTATCTCCTCCGGCGTGGCCCAGATCGTCTCAGCCTTTCCAGACCTTTTCTCGTATCGTGTGATCATCGCTGTCGCCATGGTCATGCTGATCATGATCATCAATCTGCGTGGCGTGAAAGAGTCTGGCTCGATCTTTGCTATTCCCACCTACTTCTTCCTGGGCGTTACATTCTTCACAGTCATCACCGGCATCATCCAATACCTCACTGGCAGCCTTGAGCTAGTGGCAAACCCGCCTGCTCTCGAAACGACCGTCTTACAACCTTTGAGCATTTTGCTGATCCTGCGCGCCTTTGCCAATGGCACGGCCTCAGTCACCGGGGTTGAGGCCATCTCGAACGGCATTCCGGCCTTCAAAGAACCGCGCAGTCGCAACGCTGGCATCACCCTCTTGTGGATGGCAGGCCTCTTGGGCTCTCTGCTTTTAGGCATCACTTTCCTGGCTGTGCACACCGGCGCCCTGCCCGCCGAATCAGAAACCGTCATCTCTCAAATTGCCCGTACCATCTACGGCGGGCGCGGCCTGCTTTACCTGGCAGTCATCTCT
>JAKQIM010000054.1 GCA_029557965.1 Chloroflexota bacterium
CAGGCCCTGACCATGGCCATGGGCTTTGGCTGCAATGCCGCCGGAGTGATCGCCACGCGGGTGATCGATTCGCCGCGTGAACGCCTGATCGCCATCCTGACGAACAACTTTGTGCCCTGCAATGGACGCTTCCCCACCCTCATCATGCTGGCAACGGTCTTCGTGGGGGCGGCATTCCCGGCGGCCTTTGCTTCCTTTGCCGCGGCCGGGGCGGTGGTGGGGGTGGTGTTGATCGGCAGTTTCTTCACCCTCTTGGTCTCGTGGATGCTTTCGCGCACCATCTTGAAGGGTGAAGCTTCGGCCTTCACGCTCGAACTGCCGCCATACCGGGTGCCGAACATTGGGCGCATCCTCTATACTTCGCTGGTGGACCGCACGATCTTTGTGCTGCTGCGCGCCATGGGCACGGCAGCCCCAGCCGGGGCCGTGATCTGGTTATTGGGCAACATCACTGTCCAGGGGGTGAACCTGGCACAGCATATCTCGAATTTTCTCGACCCCTTTGGCTGGCTGCTGGGGTTGGATGGGGTGATCATTTTAGCCTATATCATCGCTATCCCTGCCAACGAGATCGTGGTGCCGACGATGCTGATGGTATACATGGGCGTAGGGATGATGACCGAGATGCCAGATTACAGCGCGCTAAAGACCTTGCTGGTAGACCAGCATGGCTGGACTCTGCTCACGGCGGTCAACCTGATGCTGTTTGCCCTGCTGCATAACCCCTGCGGCACCACCATCGCCACGATCTATAAGGAAACTGGCAGCCGCAAATGGGCGGCCCTGAGCGTGGTCATCACGCTGGGGCTGGCTTTTTTGGTGACCTTCTTGACTGCCAGCCTAGCCCGGCTCTTGGGCTGGGCGTAGTGGTACCCGAAACGGGAGGGTTGCGGTGCCGATGCACCGCAGCCCTCCCGTTTTATTTACATCGATCATTCAGCCGCAGCGATCAGCACCTGGCAGGGCTCCAAAGGCTGCACCTGGTAAGCCCCACTGCAAGCCGGCACGATCAGCGATTGGTACTGCCCCAGTTCAATAGCTTGCCCCTCACAGGTAACCCGTGCCCGGCCTTGGATGACCGTTAGGGCATGAAAGCTCTCTCCACGCGTGTCCAGGTCTGCCGGGCGGGTATTGCAGGCCAGCAGGGCCAGGGAGAAATAAGCCGATTGGCAAAGGGTCTGTGCCTGCCCGTCGCCCAGGCTGGGGCGGGCCAGCGGCACAGGGGCGGCCTGGGCCTGTGCCACGGCAATCGATTTGTCGATATGCAGGCGGCGGGTGGGGGTCTCGGGCCGCCCCCAATCATACACCCGGTAGGTATGGTCAGAATTCTGCTGTACTTCGTATAACAGCATCCCCGGCCCAATGGCATGGATCGTGCCGGGCGGCATGAAGATTGTGTCGCCAGCTTGCACATCCACATAGCGCGCCAGATCGATTATGCTGCCATCGCGAATGGCCTGGGCCAGGCCCTGTGTGCCAGGTTGGAGCCCGGCGATCAGGCGGGCGGCAGGGGCGGCCTCCAGGATATGCCAGGCCTCGGTCTTGCCAGATGCAGCAGGCCCTTCCAGTTGAACGGCTTGCTCGTCATTGGGGTGGACTTGCAGCGACAGCCATTGGGCGGCGTCTAGCAGCTTGATCAACAGGGGGAAGCGCCCTGCGGCGGCGCGCTGAGCGGCTTTCGACCCCAGCAGGTCTGCCCTATAGCGGGCAGAGGCTTCAGACAGGGTCAGGCCCAGGTCGATGACCTGGTTGCCCTCGTAGATGATCCAGGCCTCGGCGGTCAGGTCAGGGCCAGGCCGCAGGCGTTGGCCGCCCCAGACGTAGTCTCTGTACGTGGGGTTAAGCTGTAAGAGGGCGGGGAGAGTCATAGGGGGATGCTCCAATCAACAGGATCAGTTTTTGCGCCGGACGTGCAGCACGGCGATCTTGGTGGCATGGTTGAAGGGGGCCGGGTCGGTGGGCAGATGGCCGCGGCGGGTAGCGGGAGAACCGGTGATGTCCTCTGGAATGGGGATGCTGCTCTCTAAAGAGATATAACCATCGGCGCACAGTGTTTGCAGGGCATCCAGGTAAGCCTGGCCGCTGACGTACAAGGCATTGTTCACTGCCACCAGCCTGCCCCCATCGGCAACCAGCGGGCGCACCTTGTTGATCAGGGCGATGCTGTGATCGTTCAGGTCCACCCGCCCCTGCCTGCCGGTTGAGAAGAAGGGCGGGTCGAGGATGACGATATCGAAAAGCATGCCAGACCGGCGTAGATGCCGGGTGACGGAGAAGAAATCACCCGGGCGCAGCTCGCCAGGCTGGGGCTGAAGGCCGTTCAGGGCGAGCGAGCGCCTGGCAATTTCCAGGAAGCGGGCGCTGCGGTCTGTTTGCACCACCTGGCTGGCCCCGGCGGCGCGCGCTGCCACGCCAAGGCTGCCCGTGTAGGCAAAGGTGTTCAGCATGCGCTTGCCAGGGGCGTTTTCTAACAGCCAGGCTCGCAGCAGGCGCGTGTCGGGGTAAAAGCTGGCATCCTGGTTCAGCATCAGGTCGAGCGCATACCAAACCCCCGCCTCTTGCACCCGGTCGCCTGGCGTCTTGCCCCAGATGACCAGGCCGCTGCGCCCGCCCGGCTGTTCGGTACGGCGTGCCTTGAGCACCACACACTTCAGCCAGCTCAGCCGGGGCAGGTAGAAATCCAGCGCTTCTTGGATCATGGGGGGCAGACCGGCCTGGACGCCTGGGCCTTGCTCAGAGAAATCATAAAGCAAGAGCGTTGCTCCATACAGGTCTGCCACCAGGTCTGGACAGCCTTCGAGAAAGCCGTTGAACAGCCGCCGCGCCTCCTGGTGCTGGGCATCCAGGGCGGCAGCGCGCGCTTGCCAGGCCTGTTCGAGCAGGGGGGGAAGCGCTATGGTGGGCTGGGGTGTGTCGGGCGGCATGCCTGGATTATAACCTGCCAGCCGCTTTTTGAGCGGCCCTGTCGGCCCATGCGCCTGCGTGGTAAAATCACCCTTTGTACACATTTCACCGTGGAAAGATATCAATGAAACCTCTTTCGCAGTCCAAATACGGCTCCAGGATCGGCCTTGTGATCCTGGCATTTATTGCATTCATTGCCCTGGGCATGCCAGATGGCTTGCTGGGGGTGGGCTGGCCCTCTATTCGGGCCGGTTTTTCTTTGCCCCTCGATGCGTTGGGCATGCTCTTGATCACCGGCACCACCGGTTACCTGATCTCTAGCTTCTTTAACGGCAAGCTGATCGCTCGGTTGGGCGTGGGTGGGCTGTTGGCGGCAAGCTGCGCCCTGACCGGCCTGGCCCTGTTGGGCTACACGCTTGTCCCGGCCTGGTGGATGATGGTTCTGTTGGGCGTCGCCACTGGCCTGGGGGCAGGCGGCATCGACGCCGGTTTGAATACCTACGTGGCGGCGAATTTCGGCGAGGGGTTGATGCAGTGGCTGCATGCCAGTTATGGCATTGGGATCACGCTGGGCCCGGTGATCATGACCACAGCCCTGGCATCCTTTTCTTCCTGGCGCATGGGTTATGTGGTGGTAGGGGCAGCCCAGCTTGTGTTGGGGACCACTTTCTTGCTCAGCCTGCCAATGTGGAAGCGGGGTGAGAAGCCCGCCGGCGCTCAAGATGCCAAAAAGCTGACCGATTATAAGACTTCTTATCTTGAAACGATCCGCCGCCCGGCAGTGTGGGTGAGCATGGCGATGTTCTTCCTCTATACGGGCGCAGAAATTGCCCTGGGAGCCTGGGCCTATACCCTGCTGACCGAGTCGCGCGGTGTTCTGCCGCAGGCGGCAGGCCTGGTGACGGGCAGCTATTGGGCTGCCTTTACGATTGGGCGTTTTTTGGCCGGGTTGTATACCCGGCGGGTGGGTGTGCACACCCTGGTGCAGGCCAGCTTGTTGGGGGCACTGCTGGGCAGCGCTTTGTTGTGGGCAAATGCCTTCCCTGCGCTGAGTTTGATTGGGGTTGCATTGATTGGGTTTTCGATCGCTCCCATCTTCCCGGCGTTGGTATCTGGAACCAGGCAGCGGGTGGGCTCTCGTTATGCTGCCAACACCATTGGCATGCAGATCGCAGGGGCCGGCCTGAGCGGGGCGATCATCCCCGGGCTGATTGGGGCCCTGGCGCGGCGCACCACGTTGGAAGTGATCCCGGTTTGCTTGTTTGCGCTCTTTGCCGCGATACTGGGCTTGTATCTACTCTCACAGCGATTGAAGGCACCCTCGGAACAGGTGGCGCCAGCAGAACAGGCGGCACCCGAAGAGCAAAGGGTGTCTTAGGTCTTAGAGCCAACGGCGTCGAACAAGTGACGCCAGAGCGGTTGCCTAGTCTGGCAGCATAACACAGCCCTGAACAATTCGTTCAGGGCTGTGTTATGCTGGGTGTTATTTACCGGCGTTCAGTCGCTCGATCCAGGATTGGATCTCGATCTCTGATTTGGGCCGTTCTGCGGCGGGGTAAATTACCCAGCGCTCGTCGTGCGTGATGGATGTGCCTGGGGCCAGGTCGCTCAACGGCGAGAGGCTTTCCAATTCCAAGAAGATATCGCGCACGTAGACCTCGGCATTGCAGCCCAGGTCGGGGTAAGGCAGGGCGGGCTGCGGCTGGGCAAAGTATTTGCAGAACAGCATCCCCTGCCAGAAGTAAGCCAGCCAGCCGGCCTGGTTGAAGTGGCCCACCTTGCAGGCCTGGGTATCAGGCGTGGCCTCTAACAGCACGTAATTGTCGCGCAGGTGCAGGCGCGGGTCGTTCAGGCGCGTGTAAGGCCAGAGGATCAGGCTGCGGTTGGGCTGCAGGCCGTGCGGGTCTGAGGGGCCGACCGGCTGGGGAATCAGGGCCAGCCCGCCCATGGGGAACTGCGTGATCGGCCACAGGGCCACGCGCTGGCTGGCGCTGCCCTCGTTGGCGAGGGTGTGCTTGAGATGAACGACCGGCTGCTCAGGATCAAGCGTAACCTCGATCGTGCGGCGCAGGCCGCTGGCCGCGCTGGGCGGCTGGCAAAGCCTGGCGTGGGCGGCGTCGGCGCTCAGTTCCAGGCCTTCTCCATCTGGGATGGCGGTGTAGGCGGGGTTTTCGGGGGCGGCCCACAGGCGGTGCCCGCCGAGCATGTTATAAGTGCCATAAGGGGTGTCCCAGCCAACATTGATGTTTTCGGCCAGCAAGTTGGCGGGTTTGCCGTCTACATACAGGCCCACCAGGCGCGGCCCGGCTGTAGCCAGGTAGTCCAGGCGCAAATGGGGATTCTGCAAGCTTCGTTTTTCAGAGATGTAAGGGGTCATGGGCTTCAGGGTTTAATGCTCAGAAAGGGTGATGTTGAGGCGGCGCGCCAGGGGGTCGAGATACTCCGCCAGGGTTTGGGCAGTATCCAGCTCGGGATGGTCGAGCAGGACCTTCCAGATCATGGTCAACGCAGAAGACAGCTTATCTTCGATCATACCCCACAACGGCACCGTGCGGAATGAACGACCCACTTTGAGGCGTTCTACCAGGCGCCGGTACACGGGATGTTCGCTGTAATAGGGTTGGGTAAGGGCTTCCAGGCTGGTGGGCAGCATGCCGGTCACCTGGCAGTAAATGACCTGCGCTTCGGGCCGGTTGAGGAATTTGATCAACTTGAAGGCGGCATCCTCCTGGCGGCAGTGCTTCCAGATCGACAGGTTCGAGCCGCCAATATAGGGCAAGCCAGGGGGTGAGATAAAGGCGGTTTTGGCACGGATTTCGGGAGATAAGTTGTCGTGTGCCAGCAGCCAACTGCCGCTGACGGTGACCGCAGCGCGCCCGGTGCAGAACAGGTCGTCTGAGGGCACATCGTCCAGGAATTGGGCCTCGGGGGCCAGGTAGCGGCGCAGGTCGAAATACTCGGTGAAGCCTTGCAGGGCAGCGGGTTCGGCAAACGTAGCTCTTTTGCCGTTTTCGGATAAGAAGCGCCCGCCGGCTCCCCATACCCAGGCGGCAGCATTTTGCAGGGTCATGCGGGTGGTGCGCGTGGGAATCACCCAGGGCACCTGGCAGCCATGGGCGCGCAATTTCTCGAAGGTTTGTACCATCTGAGCGCTGGAATGAAAGGCGCTGTCTTCGTCGATGCCGGCTTCAGCCAACAGGTCTTTACGGTAATATAACAGGCGCGTTTCGGCTACCCAAGGGATGGAGGTTGCCAGGCCGGTTTCAGGATTGAGGACGCTCTTCCAGCTAGACTGCAAAAAGGCGGCCTCGCCTCCCATGGCGTGAACCTCGGCGCCAGTGAAGGGCCGTAGGGCTGCCATGCGGTCGAGGTCCCCGACCCATGTGTTGCCGATCTCTGACACATCTGGCCCTTCTTTGTATAGGGCCACCTTGATCAGCTCAGACCAGGCTTCATGCCAGTGGAAGATGTGCAAATGCACCTTGATCGAATACTGGGCCTCAAAATCTTCCAGCATCTTCCGCAGATACTGCTCGGCCGGGCCGTCGTGATACATGATGCTCAGGTGGATTTCTTTCATGCGCCCTCCTTTAGATTCCCATCTCTATTTCGACCATATGCTCCCCGCCATCCGTAAACAACGGCAGCAGGTTGCCTTCTATAGATTTGCCATCGACTTGCACGCCCTTGACGCCCTTGCAGATGTGGTGCGGGTTGCGCACGCGGATGTGGTAATGGGCGCCGCGGTATTGGCGGCTGACTTCAAAGCCATCCCAGGCTGCCGGGATGCACGGATCTACCCGCAAGCCCTGGTAGGTGGGTTGAATGCCCAGGATGTACATGGTGCCGGCCTGGTAAGCCCAAGAGGCCGTACCGCTCAGCCAACTGTTGCGCGCCAGGCCAAACTGCGGGTGCTCGTTGCTGAGCATGTTCTGGGGATAGACGTAGGGCTCGCACTCAAATTCATCGATCTTGTCGTTCTTGGCGCCGGGGTTGATCTGGTTGTAGTACTGGTAGGCGCGCTCGCCATTACCGAGCAGGGTTTCGGCGATCATGGTCCAGGGGTTGGTATGTAAGAAGATGCCGCCGTTCTCTTTGGCGCCGGGTGGGTAGGTGGTGATGCCGCCCCGGCTGGGGTCAAACCCATTGAAACCGGGCGTGCTGAGCTTGAGACCGTTGCGGGTGTTCAGCAGGCGGTTGACCGAATCCATGGCCTGGCGGGCGCGCTCAGGCGTGGCAAAGCCAGAGATCACGGCCCAAGATTGGCCGTTCAGGTAGATCTGGCCGTGCGAATTCTGCCGCGAGCCCAGCGGGGCGCCGGGGGTCTTGTCGTCGGGCGGTGCGTCGAAGTAGCGCACATACCATTCACCATCCCAGGCCTGCTCATTGACGCGTTGGCGCATCTCGTCATATGCCTGGCGGTGTTGGCCGGCTGCCTCAGCATTTTTCAGGAAGTCAGCCAGGGCTGCCATCTCTAACAAGGCCTTGCCATACAGGTGAGCGGTGAAGAGCGATTCGGCGCCTTTGTGCAGGTTGACGGTGTCGTTCCAGTCGGCAAAACCAAGCAGGGGCAGGCCGTGCAGACCCACATCGCGGCGGGTGAAGGCCAGGGCGCGGGTCAGGTGATCGAACACACTGCCCGATTCCAGGGGCTGCCCGTTCTTGTCCTTTTCATAATAGGGAATGACCTCGTCCAAGAAGGCCATGTCGCCAGTTTCTTTTAGATAAGCGGTGACTGCCAGCACGATCCACAGGTGGTCGTCACTGTAATACTTGGGGCCGTCTTCATGCTCGCGCGAGTCGCCCTCGTTGGCCACCATGGTCAAGGGGTTGAACTGGTGCATGGCAGAGCCGTTCTGTTTTTGCACCTGCAGCAACATGCGGATGAGTTGTTTGCCCTCTTGGGGCACGTTGGCCAACACGCCCATGGCGTCTTGCGAACTGTCGCGGAAGCCGATCCCGCGCCCTCCAAAGCCGAGCTGGTACAGCGAGAGGTAGCGCGACCAGGTTTTGGTGATGTAACACTGGCGCGGGTTGTGCACGTTGAGCATGTGATCCATGCTGGCATCGGGGGTTTTGACCTGCATGCGGTCCAGGTAGCTTTGCCAGAACTGCTCCAGCTTGGCAAAGGCCGCCTCAACCGCCTGCCCCTGGCGGTAGCGATCGATCTCGGGCCGGGCGGCGTCCAGGCTGTCGGCCTGCCCCAGTTGGGTGACCAGGCGGCGGCTCTCGCCGGGCTGTAAGACGCCCAATTGGTGGAGCAGGGCGGCGATGTTGTCGCCGCGGTTGGCCTGGCTGTTGGTGAGGGCGGGGGCCTGCAAGCCGAGCGGGTTGGCCCACGAGCCATACTCGTGGTCACCCAAGAAGAAACGGCGCTCTGACTCGAAGGAGGCCACCGGCAGGTTCGATGTAAAGTAATTGATGGCACTGTCACGTTTCATGAAGGCGTACTGCGTCAGCACCAGGTGGCCATCTGGCTCTGGATAAGCACGGCTCTGCATGGTTTGCGGCACCCAATCGGCGTTGGTGAACTGCTTGAGCGCATCGAAGTGCGTATACTCGACCACCGGAATGGCATCCACCTCCAGCGCGGCCGAGGAGATGTTGGTGATGCGGATATCGCGCAGCTCTACCTCGCCGCCGGGGGGGACGAAAATGGTGGCTTCGGTGCGCAGGCCGTAGAATTCAGAAACAATGCGCGTGTACCCCAGGCCCACGTGGCATTCGTAACGCTCGTAGGGATCGAGGGTGGGGGTGAAGAAAGGCGAGAAAACCTGGTAGCCGCCGGCATGGCGAATGCGCAGGTAAAGGGTGGTGCCTTTGAAATCGGAAGCTGGCATCTGGGGAATATACTTGGTGATGCGGTTGAGAGCCGGATCGCCCTTGCACAGCAGGGCGCCGCCGGTATGATCCACGAAGCCGCCGAAGGCCAGGGTGCCGATGTAATTGATCCACTTGACCGGCGTTTTGGGGGTGGTGATCACGTATTCGCGATGTTCGTCGTCAAAGTGCCCGTAGTTCATACAGCTCTCCTGCTTACAATTTTAACCAATTCTGGATGCACCACTTTGCTGTCTGCATCCACCAACCCGAAGTCCATTTGTTTGTAAGACCAAACGGCGTGCCCAATGTCGGCCTCTAGCATCAGGTCGGTGAAATCTTGGTGCCAGCGCAAATTGCTGGCCACCGGGGCCTGGTCGATCACACCAAACTCGCCGCAGTATACAGCGTGCCCGCTGTGCTGCCGGAAATCCAGGGCGGGCTGCAGGGCAGCCCGGATGGAGGCCTTATCTAGGGGTTGGCCCAGGTATGTTCTGAGCAAGAAATCGAGCTCCTCGTTGGTGAACTGGGCAGCCTGGGGGCTATCCAGAAATTCTGCCAGGTTCGTACATTCGCCGGGGTACTCCAATACCTGGTTATAGGTAAAGATAGCCGGCACCCAGGGGGCCTTTTGATGGGTGAAGATATGCGGGGCGTAGCAGTGGAAGGTGTACAACAGGTTGGGGTCGTCCAGCAACTTTAGGTTGATCAGCTCAGAAGCTGAGTTGTAACGGTTGCCGCCCACCACAATGATGCGGCTGGGGTTGCTGGTCCGGATGCGTTGTACAATTTTGGGCATTAACGCGTTCCAGGGGCCGCTGTCGGGCAGTACGATCTCGTTGAGCGGCTCAAAGGCCAGGTAACTGGCCTGGCCCTGGTAGCGCCTGGCGAGTGCATCCCACAGATTTAGGAGGCGTTCTTGCAGGGCGGGCTCTTGGAACAAACTGGCAGACTGCAAATCGTCGAAGGCAAACCCCGGGGCTTTGTGCAGGTCGAGGATCACAGCCAGGCCTGCGGCGCGGCACCACTCGAGGCATTGATCAACAAACGCCAGCCCGTTTTCTTTATATAAACCCGGGCTGGCGTCATCTTCTAAGGTCGAGTAATCCACTGGCAGGCGCACGTGATCCATGCCCCAGGAAGCGATCTGCTCGATATCTGCACGTTGGATAAAGGTTTTAAAGTGGGCCAGGCGTTCCGCTTCGGTGAACTGAGGGGAATACTGCGACAGCCATCCGCCTAGATTGACACCGGTTTGGTAGGGGTGAGAAGGGGTGTACTGCATCGTCATATATCTCCAGCCTAATTATAACTGGAGTCTGCGAAATATTGGTCCTTGACATGACTTTGAATTTATGAAATAATGTAACCGGTTACATACACACGTATGACACGCAAATCAACTTCCGTCACGATCCGAGATGTAGCACGCCAGGCCGGGGTATCGGTTGCCACGGTCAGCCGGTATATTAATCACAACGCGCCGGTCTCAGAAGACGTTGCCCAGAAGCTTGAACAGGTCATGGCTGAGCTGCAGTATGTGCCCCAGGCCGCGGCGCGCCAGTTGGCCACCCGGCGCACCAACCTGATCGGTGTGCTACTGACCAATATGGATAACGACTTCTTCTCCCTGCTGCTGCGCGGCATCGAAGAAGTGGTGCGCGAGCAGGGCTATAACCTGCTGGTTGCCACCTATCACGTCAGCAACCGCTGGCAAAGCTCGCTCCCCATTGGCCCGCATAATGTGGATGGCATGCTGATCTTTGCAGACAGCCTGGATGATAAGAACCTGGCCTTTTTGCACCACCGCGACTTTCCGATGGTGCTGATCCACCGCACCCCGCCGGCCGGCCTGCCGCTGCCCTGTGTGACCATCGAAAATAAGGCGGCTACCCACCGCCTGGTCGATCATCTGATCGATGTGCACGGCAAGCGGCGCATCATTTTGATGCGCGGCGAAGCAGGCCAGGAAGACTCGTATTGGCGCGAGATCGGTTTCCGTGATGCGCTGGATGCGCACGGCCTGCCTCTGGATCCGCAGCTGATCTTGAAAGGCGACTTTGACCGCCATGTGGCTTACCAGGTGATGAAGCGCTTTTTGGAGCAAGAAGCCGTGCCCCCGTTCGACGCCATTTTTACCGGCGATGACGAGGCGGCGATTGGCGTGATGCGCATCTTGAACGAAAAGGGCATTCGTGTGCCAGAAGACGTGGCCGTGGTGGGCTTTGACGACATGAACCTGGCTGCTTTCTTGACCCCGCCGCTGACCACGGTGCGCGCCCCCACCGAGCAGGTCGGCCGGACTGCCGCCCAGCAGTTGATCGGCTTGCTGGCCAAGAATGCGCCCCAAGACATCATTCTTTTACCTACCGAGATCATTCTACGCCGCTCGTGTGGCTGTTGACCCTGCTTGCAGGTACGTTCTTAACCGTTCAGGAGAGTGTGAAAATATGAAAGTTGCAGTTTTTGGCGGAGGTTCTACGTATACCCCCGAGTTGATCGTGGGCTTCTTGGATCGCGTGCAGTCCTTCCCGCTCACCGAGTTATGGCTGATGGATATCGATGCGCAGCGCCTGGAGATCGTGGGTGGCTTTGCACAGCGCATTGTGGCGGCGCGCGGCCAGCCCTTCAAGCTGGTGTTGACCACGGATGCACGCCAGGCGGTGCGGGATGCTTCTTATGTGACTACCCAACTGCGCGTGGGGCAAATGCTTGCCCGGCGCAACGATGAATACCTGGGACACCGGCATGGTTTGATCGGCCAGGAAACCACCGGCGTGGGCGGTATGGCCAAGGCTTTGCGCACCATCCCGGTCATCCTGGATATTGCTGAGCATATGCGCCGCACGGCCAGGCCCGGTGCCATGCTGGTGAACTTCACCAACCCGGCCGGCCTGGTGACCCAGGCGCTCAAGCAGTATGCACCAGATGTGCCCTCGGTGGGGGTCTGCAATGTGCCCATCACTGCCAAGATGAAGTTTTTGGAGGCTTTGGAACAATATTTAGGCCAATCGATTGACCCCTCGCGTACCGAGTTGAAGACCCTGGGCCTGAATCACCTGTCCTGGCACCGCGGCTTCACCCTGGATGGGGAGGATGTTTGGCCGCGCTTGATGGAGGGGTATATTGCCCGTTTGAAAGCTGAAGAAGCTCCAGAATGGGATCCGCGCCTGATCGAGATCTTGCGCATGGTGCCCAATTATTACCTGAATTATTTCTACGATACGCCTCACAAACTGGCGGCACAAGAAAGTTGGCCCCCTTCACGCGCCGACGAAGTGATCGAGGTGGAGAAAGACCTGCTGCGCCAGTATGCCGACCCGCATCTGCAAGAACCCCCGGCAGATTTGATGAAGCGCGGTGGGGCTTATTATTCGACCGTGGCTACCCAACTGCTCAATGCCCATTACAATGACCTGGGTGAGACGCACATTGTCAACACCAGCAACAACGGTGCGGTCAAAGAATGGCCTGCCGATTGGGTGCTGGAGATGCCTGCCCGCGTGGGCAGGGATGGTATCCAGCCGCTGCCGGCTGAGCCGCTGCCTCCGATCTGCTTTGGGTTGATTGCCCAGGTAAAAACCTATGAGCTGCTGACGGTAGAGGCGGCTGTGCACGGTGACCGTGATGCCGCCTACCAGGCCCTGCTGGCCCATCCGTTGGGGCCAAAGATCGGCCAGGTGCAGGCTGTGCTGGATGATATGCTCGAGACAAACCGCGCTTTTCTACCCCGTTTCTGGCAGGGTTGAGTGGGCATCACAGCCAGGCAGGATGCGATGACAAACTACTTTTTGGGTGCAGACCTGGGCGGAACCAAGACCCATGTGCTGATCGCCGACCAGCATGGCCGGGTGCTTGGTTTTGGCGAGGCCGGGCCCGGCAATCCTGAGGGCGTGGGATATGATGGCATGTTCGCCGTGCTGGAGCTGGGGACGCGGCAGGCTTTGCAAAGGGCCGGCCTTTCGATAGATCAGGTTTGTGGGGCAGGCTTTGGCGTGGGCGGCTTTGATTGGGATTCTCAACGGGGCGATATGTGCGCCACCATCGACCGCCTGGGTTTGCAGGCGCCGTATGCCCTGGTCAACGATACGATTTTGGGGCTGGTAGCGGGCGCCGAAGAGGGTTGGGGGGTGGCAGTGGTCTCTGGAACGGGCTGCAACTGCCGCGGTTGGGACCGCACCCACCAGCGCGAAGGCCGTGTCAGCGGTTATGGGGCCATCATGGGCGAGGGGGCCGGGGCCTCAGAACTGGTCATCCGCGCCATGCAGTTGGTGAACTATGCCTGGATTGGGCGCGGCCCGGCAACCTCCCTGGGCGATGCCTTGGCCCGGCAGGTTGGCGCAACCAGCCTGGAAGATTTGATCGAAGGTTACACAGAAGAACGCTACCTCATTGGGGCCGCCGCTGCTCCGCTCATCTTCCAGGTTGCCGGGCAGGGAGATGCCGTGGCGCGTGGGTTGGTCGATTGGGCCGGCTGTGAGCTGGGGGAGATGGTCAATGCCGTCATCCGCCAGTTGGAATTTGAGGCGCTGGCGTTTGATGTGGTGATGATGGGCAGTATGTTCGAGGGCGGAGAGCGGCTGATCGCACCAATGCGCTCTACCATTTACCGGGCTGCCCCGCAGGCGCGCCTGGTGCGCCTGAGCACGCCGCCCGTTGCCGGCGCCGTGCTGCTCGGGATGATCGAGGGCGGGCTGTCGATGGGGCCAGAGGTGCGCCGGGCAGTCATCCAAAACTTGCGCCTGCTGCGAGATGCGGCATAATGAATTTGCTTATCCATCTAACGCAACAAGGAGTGATCTGATGAGTCAACCTTTTGTCTTGGGCGTTAACTATTGGCCGCGCCAGAAAGCCATGTATTGGTGGCAAGCGTTTGATGCTGGCGAGGTGCGGGAAGAATTCACTCTGATCAAAGAGCTGGGACTGAGCGTGGTGCGCATTTTCTTGCTGTGGGAAGACTTCCAGCCCAGCCCCGATTCTGTCTCCAGCCAATGCCTGCAAAACCTGGAGATGGTTTGCGATATTGCCGCCGGCCTGGGCCTGGGGCTGGATATCACCTTTTTTACCGGCCATATGAGCGGGCCCAATTGGGCGCCGGCCTGGCTGCTGGGCGGGCCGCGCCCGCCGAGCAAGCGCCAGGTGGTCAGCCAGGGGCGGGTGGTGCGCAAGGGTTACCGCAACCCCTACCATGACCCCGTGGCTTTGCAAGCCGAGCGCTTGCTGTTAAACCGCGTGGTTGGGCGGCTTAAGCATCACCCGGCGGTTTGGATGTGGAACCTGGGCAATGAACCTGACCTGTTCGCCTGGCCCAAAGATGCCGCCAGTGGGCGCGCCTGGGTGCGCGAGATGACAGGCCTGATCCATGCACTGGATCCGCACCACCCGGTCACCTGCGGCCTGCACGCCGGCAACCTGGCACAAGATAATGGCCTGCGCGTCAACGATGTGTTTGCCGAGGTGGATGTGGCGGTGATGCATTCCTATTCGATTTACACCCCCCTGCGGGGCGACCGCCTGGATGCAGATGTGGTGCCTTTTAGCTGTGCGCTGACATCCTCCTTGTGCGGCAAGCCGGTGCTGATGGAAGAATTTGGGGCCTGCACCGCCGCCCCTGGCAAACCCTCATACGATTGGGAATGGTCCGGTTACAACGGGCCTCGCTTTCAGTTCATGGCCTCTGAAGAAGATTTTGCCGCTTACCTCAAGGCGTCGCTTTCAAAGCTGGTGCAGGTTGGGGCCTTGGGGGCCATGGTGTGGTGCTTTGCCGATTACATCCCTGAATTGTGGGGTGTGCCGCCCTGTAAAGAGTCGCGTCACGAGCGCTTCTTCGGCCTGGTGCGCCCAGATGGCTCGCTCAAGCCGCACGCCCAGGTGTTGAAGGAATTTGCCGCCAGCCAACCCCAGGTGCAGCCTATTCCAGATTATGCCCGCCTGCAGGTTTTGCCAGAAGCATATTATCGAGACCCGATCGGGCATGTCATGCAGTTGTATAGCCAATATCTCGAAGGGTTGAATGCCGGATGAGCACACGCCTGGTTGTCAACGCAGACGATTACGGGCGCACGGCCGGGGTTTCGCGCGGCATCCGCCATGCGCACCGGCACGGCATTGTGACCTCTACCACAGCCATGCTGAACATGCCCCGCGTGACGGAGGACCTGAGCCTGGCTGTGCAAGAGACGCCCGCCCTGGGCTTGGGGGTGCACCTGGTTTTGACCTCGGGCCGCCCGCTCTTGCCGCCCGAGCAAGTTCCCAGCCTGGTAAACGAGCAGGGTGTCTTTCATTCACTGGTAGCCTTTGTTGAACGGCGCAGTTCGCTCAAACTGGCTGAGGTGCAGGCCGAATGGCAGGCCCAGGTTGAGAAGTTCATTGCCGCCACCGGGCGCCGCCCCACTCACCTGGATGCCCACCATCACGCCTCTTACCTGGCTGAGGGCCTCTTCTACACCATGCTCGAGCTGGCCCAGGCCTACGGCGCTGCCATCCGCCTGCCGGCCTCGTTGGAGAGCGCCGATTCTTTGGCCGGTTTGCCATCTGATATGCTGGAACCGGCGCAGGAATATTCGCAGCGCCTGCTGGCTGAATTCCAACCTCGCCGCCCGGGGGCTTTCTTTGCCACCTTCTACGATGAAGGGGCCACGCAGGCCGAGCTGCTGCGCATTTTGGACCGCATCGAAGGGCTGGACCTGGCGGCTGAGATCATGTGCCACCCCGGTTATGCCGACCCAGAGCTGCTGAGCGGGTCGGCCTATGCCCGTCAGCGTCAAAATGAGTTGGAAATCCTGACCGATCCCGCGCTGCGCGCTGCCATTGAGCAGCGCGGCATCCAACTGGTTTCTTTTGCTAATCTATAAAAGGAAGTGAGCAATGTTCAAACCTTCTGCTGTGCGCACCATCTTCTTTACCTGGTTGGGCTGGTTTGCAGTGATGCTGCTTTTCATGCATTTCGTCGGCGACCGGATCGAGCCGAAACTGCCCGACCGGGTGCTGGAATGGACTCCTTCGTCAACCGGCGCGCAGTCCAACCGTGATTATCCTTACCTGAACGATCCATACCTGAATGAGCAGGTGGCCTGGGATTCGGAATATTACCTGTCGATTGCCCTGGTGGGCTATGATGATGCAGAAGTGCGCGGCACGGGCAATGAGAAGGGCCTGGGCACACCGCTGAGCTATGCTTTCTTCCCCCTGTATCCCATGCTGATCCGGCTGACCCTGCCGCTGTGGGGTCTCTTCGGGCTGAGCGGCATCCCAGCCGCCACCCTGGGCGGGGTGCTCATCTCGGGGTTGGGGGCCCTGGCTGCTGCGCTCAGCCTGTACGAGCTTGTGCGCCACGCCCTGGGGGAAGATGGCGGGCTGAGGGCTGTATTTTATTTGTTCATCTTCCCGAGCAGTTTCTTTTTGGCCACCATCTACACCGAGGGGGTTTTCTTGGGTTTGTCTTTCGGTGCCCTGGCGATGCTCCAGCGGCGCAAGTGGTGGGCGGCAGGCTTGCTGGGGGCGCTGGCAGTGTGGGCACGCCCTGGCGGGGCGCTGTTGGTGATCCCGTTGGGTGTGATCTGGTATAGCAAAGTGCTATGGGAGGGGGAGTGGAAGCAGACTTTGCTCAAGGGCCTGGCAGTGCTTGCCCCTGTGCTGTCGTATGTTGCCTGGTCGCTGACCCCGCTGGCTGAGACCTTTCACCGGGTGGAGGCTGAATACTTTGGACGTGGGCTGTTGAATATCAACGGCTTTCTATTGGGCATCCAGCGGGTAGATATGTTGATCCAAAGCGGGAACCGGGCTTCGCTGGTCTACTTCTTCTTAGAAGCCGCCAGCACCTTGTTGGCACTGGCGGCTTGCTTGTACTTGATCAGGCAGCGTCCTGAGCTGGCCTGGTATGGGTTGGCGGTGGTGCTCTTTTCGCTTACCAGCGGGGCCACCCAGGGTATGGTCCGCTACGTGCTGGCGGCCCCCCCGCTCTTCTGGCTGCTGGCGCGCCTGGGCAAAAACTCATCCTTCGACCGTGTTTGGAGCCTGCTCAGTATCCTCTTGTTGGGCCTGGAGGCCATGTTGTTCGCCTTCAACATGTGGGTGGCCTGATCACATGAGGTTATTTGAGAATTGACTGTGCGATGGCGATCAACTGCTCCTGGTCGGGGCCAGCCAGTTCATATGTGAGCTCATCCATCACCCAACGCAGCCTGATCCAGTTGTCATTATTGCTCCAGACCTGATCGTCGGCGTCCCACCCGCCTCGGATCAAGACGGCAGGATGGGTTTCATCCAGGGTGATTTCTTCTAAGGCATCAGGGGCCACAATTTCAGCCATGCCCGGGTCACGGTCGGTAACCCTGAGTGAAACCCTGTTTGTATCTGAGAGCCATTCAAATTCGATGGTATTGGCAAATGGGCCTGCGTCTTCACCGACGTACACCTGAACTTTGTCGTTCAGAACATACTCGGATGAAAGACCGGCGGGCAGTTGGATGCTGTGGGGGAAGGCTGCCAGCGCTTCATCAAGAGACATGACCTGGGGCCAGATGGTCTCTTCACTGTCACCATGATCCCCTGGGTAATCTGTGGTCACCTCAAACGCCATGCCGCCAACATTGGCCAATAAAGATATGACCAGGGCGCGTGCCGGTGAGATGGTTGTAATAATGATCGCTAACACCGCCATCAAGGCAGCAGCCTGGAGCAGCCGCTTATTGCTCAGGATGCTCTGGATAAATCCACCCAGGCCTTGCTTGGGCGCGGCGCTTTCCTGTTGGAGTTTCTTGCGCAGTTGATTAACAAAGCCTGCATTGGGCTGTTCACGCAGTTGGTATAAGAACTTGTCATCCATGATTTTTCTCCCATTTTGTACGTATGCTTTGAATGGTGCGGTGCAAAATACTGCCCACATTGCTTTCTGAGAGCCTGGTTATCCTGGCAATTTCCCGGTTGGTCAATCCGGCGCCATATTTCAATGCGATCAGATCTTGTTCGCGGTCTGCTAGCTCGAGCAGTATCTTGCGCAAGCATTCTTTCTCTTGCTGCTGTTGAACGATCTTTTCGACATCGAAATTCGAGGGCACTTCTTCTCTGCTGACGATCGGTTCCAATCTCTGTTCATTTAGCCTGTGTTGGCGCAGGTACTCTCTCAGCACGTTCCTGGCGATTCCAAATAGCCAGGTAGGCAGCGCTGCAACTGCCGCTCGATATCGAGAGCGAAGTTTCCATGCGCGTTCGAAGGTGATGGCGGTCAAATCTTGGGCTGCCTCTCTGTTTCCAACCTTGTACAAGAAGAAGTTGTAAACGCGCGGCAGCTCTGCGGTATAGACCGCATCCCAATCGATCGGTTCAACCTGGCTGTGAAGTGCCCATAGGATTTCAGGTGTATTCTTCATCTCGTTAATATATTGACCTTTGGGCTGGGAGTATCACATCATCCATGGCAAGATCAGGGTAAAAAGTCAGGGAGCAATGCCTTCTGATGTAGATTGCATTGCTCCCTAAGCGCCCTACTCAGTGCGGGCTTAATGGGTCTCGGTTACTTTGCTGATGGTGCGCGGCTGTTCGGTATTGTAACCCTTGGCCTGGGTCAGGTGACAGGCAAAGAGCTGCCCCGGCACGATGCTTACCAGGGGGGTCAGCCATTCGGGGATGCCCGGCGGCAGTTGAATAGAAGACTGCGCCAGTTCCAATAGATGGGCGTCATCTGAGAGGGCCACCAACTCCACGCGGTGCGTATTGCGCAGGCGCTCTAACATCTCGAACATTGAGTTGAACACCTGCCCATGCGGGGCAACCGCCAGCACCGGGAAACCGCCTTCCATCATGGCGATGGGGCCGTGCTGGAAATCGGCCGAAGAATAGGGCTCGGCGATGACATAAGTCAGCTCTTTCAGCTTGAGAGCCCATTCAAAGGCAGTGGCATAGTTAAAGCCGCGCCCCAACACCACGCAGTGCTGCATGTAGCGGTAGCGCTGGGCCATGCGCGCAATGGCCTCATCTTGGGTGAGCACCTGTTCCACCCAGTTGGGCACCTGTTCAAGCTCTTGCCAGCGGATATCACTGCCGCTGAGGGCAGTGGAGATCATGGCCAATGCCATCAGTTCGCTGGTATAGGTCTTGGTGGCTGCCACGGCCCGCTCTGCCCCGGCCTGGATATCGAAGACCAGGTTGGCGGTTTGCGCCAGGGGCGAGGTGGGGGCATTGGTCACCGCCAGGGTCAGGCAGCCCTGGCGCTTGCCTTCTTCCAGCACGCTGACGATATCTGGCGATTGCCCCGACTGCGAGATGCCCACCACCAGTGCGCCTTTCAGGCGGGGAGGCTGTTGGTAATAGGTGAACAAGGATGGCGCGGCCAGCGCTACGGGGATGCTGTTGTGGGCGCCCCATAAATAGTTGGCATAGCGCCCGGCATTATCGGAGGTGCCGCGTGCTGCCAGGAAGGCGAACTGCACACCCTGGCGTTGGATGGCAGCAGCAATAGCCTGGGCTTGCGCTTTCTGCGCTTGCAGCAGGCCGCGTAGGCAGGCGGCCTGTTCGAAGATTTCATCGTGAAGGGTCATTATGTGGCTCCAAGAAAAGAATAATTTATTATACCGCTATGCAGTTAACCGGCTGTCACCGCCATCCCCAGCAGGGCATCCAATCCAGAAGAATTGCCCCAGCCGGCCAATGCCTGGGCGCAGGTTTCCAGGTCGGTCTGGCCGGTCATGATCCCATCCAAGGCCAACAGCAGGCGTTCATCGGCCTGGCCCTGGGCGGCGCAGGCCAGCAGGCTGGCAGAGAGGCGGGTGGTGTGTGGCCAGGCCTGTTCTACGATGCCCTGGCTGATGGCTGGGATGTTGCACTGGGGCGCCAACACCGTCCCCCAGCGCTTGAGGGCCAAGAGCAAGCCCAACAGCAGGTCGTCTCCGTTGGGGGTCAGCCCGGTCCCGCGCCCCAACCAGGGGCGGGCTGCCTGGGCTATGGCGCTGGACTGCCCGCTGTGCAGGGCATGTTGAAGGTCCAGGAGCTGCTGCCACCAGGTTTCATCTAGTGGTGGCTCAGGCTGGCTTTCAATGACCGCCCTGTTCAGCACCAGCCGCCTGAGCAGCGCCACGCTGGGGCTGGTCTTGGCCTTCAGGGCAGGGTGCTCTGCCAGGCTCTGCAAAGCCTGGCTACGGTGGGCCGCGCTGAGGGCAGGCCCCTGGGGCGGCTCGGCCTGCCAGGCGGGCAGGGTTGGGGGCAGGGTAAGCTGTTCTGCCGAGTCATATTCTCCCCAAATGTTGATCGTCAGCGGACCTCGCCAGCCCTCGGTTGAGATGAATACAACCCAGCCAGACCTGAGGCCCAAGAAAGTGCCGCGCGAGGTGATCCCCAAGACCTCAAGCGCAGGCTTTTCGGCGAGCAGCCGCTGGGCGGCAGCGCCGACGGAATGGATTTTCATCTTGTATGCAGGCATAGATTAAATATACCAGACCTTAGCGTAATTAACCAAAATCACCATTACAATATGACATCTACCACTTGAAGAAGGTGATAAAATTCATCATAATGCAATAACCTGTTGTATGACAATTGCCGACCTTCACAAAAACAGCCAGGCCCGGTTCGGCGCCTCGGCGGCATAAAGAATTCGGTTCAACCTACAATTGTCAGTAGGCTGTTTATCTAATCTGTGCGCTATACCCACGCATTGAAAACTGTTGTGAAAGGAGCGACGATGACGATTAATGCCCACCCAGAACTACCTGATTTTGATTATGTTCGACCGGCTACGCTGATGGAGGCCAGCCAGTTCTTGGCCCAACATGCCGGAGAAGCCCGCCCCTTGTGCGGCGGGACTGATATTTTTGTGCGCATGCGCGATGGCCTCTGGCATGACCGCTACCTGGTGGATGTCAAGAAGCTGGATGGCACTGCCAACCTGGCTTGTGATGCTGCCGGTTTGACGATCGGTGCGGGCGTGAGTATGAACCGGGTAATTGCAGAGGCTGCCGTGCGTCAGAATTATCCGTTGTTGGCTGAAGCTTGCTGCTCTGTGGCCTCTCACCAATTGCGCACGCGAGCCACCATTGTTGGTAACCTGTGCAATGCCTCGCCTGCCGGCGATACAATTGGCGCCTGCCTGGTCTTGGGTGGGCGTTTGCGTGTACACGGCACAGATGGCTTTCGAGAGATACCCTTGGAAGGCTTCTTTACCGGCCCCGGGAAGAACACCTTGCGGCCCGGTGATATTGTCACTGCCATCCACTTTGCGCCGCTGCCTGCTCACAGCGCCGGAACCTATATCAAGCTGGGGCGCAACACCTGGAGTGACCTGTCAATCGTAGGGCTGACGGCTTTCGGTTATCCCGATGAAACGGCCGCTTCGGGCTATCGTTTCAAGATTGCGATGGCTTCGGTAGCTCCTACCCCGCTTTTAGCGCATAAGGCTCAAGATTTCTTGGCCGAGAACCCACCCAACCTGCAGAGCTTTGACCAGGCCGCTCGCCTGGCATCGGCGGCCTGCAGCCCCATCGACGATGTGCGCTCCAGCGCACGCTACCGCAAGTTGATGGTGTACCAACTGACCAAAAAAGCCTTGCAACAGACCTGGGAAAAGCTAACGAGGTGAGATATGGCCTTACATCATATAACGTTAACTGTGAATGGTGAATTCGAACAGGTGGATGTGCCCTCGCAGATGACCCTGCTGCAAATGCTGCGCGACAAATTAGCCCTCACCGGCACCAAGAACGGCTGCAACGCTGGCGAGTGCGGCGCATGCACGGTGATGGTCGATGGCGAAGCGGTCAATAGCTGCATGGTGCTGGCAGTAGAATGCCAGGGCGCCAATGTGGTGACCGTGGAAGGGCTGGCAAAGGATGGCGTGCTTGACCCCGTACAGCAGGCCATCATCAACCACGGCGGGGTGCAGTGTGGGTTCTGTACACCGGGCATGTTGATCTCGGCCCGTGCGCTGTTGAACCGCAACCCCGAACCCAGTGAAGACGATATCCGCGCTGCTCTTGTTGGTAACCTGTGCCGCTGCACAGGTTACGTGCGTATTATTGAGGCCGTCCAAGAGGCGGCAAAACGCCAGAAGGCGCTGAATTGATAAGGATGGAGGAAACCATGACTCCCAACCAACCTGCTACTTCAGTTCCTCATCCCATTGGCGACAGCGTGACGCGCGTGGATGCCAAAGAAAAGGTCATTGGGGCCGCCCTCTTCTCTGATGACTTGCAGTTTGGCCCAGGGCTGTTGTATGCGCGTATCAAACGCAGCCCTCACCCGCATGCCCTGATCAAACGCATCGATACCAGCAAGGCCCAAGCCCTGCCGGGCGTTAAAGCAGTGGTGACCGGCGAGAGTTTCCCTGGCATGACCGGCCTGTACCTGCAAGACCGCCACATCTTCTGCCGTGACCGGGTGCGTTACGTGGGCGACCCCGTGGCTGGGGTGGCGGCGGTGAGTGAAGCCATCGCCGAGCAAGCCGTTGAGTTGATCGAAGTGGAATACGAGCCGCTGCAAGGCGTCTTTGACCCTGAGTTTGGCGCCACATCCGAAGCCCCGGTGCTCCACCCAGACCTGGGCAAGTACAAGGTCCAGAACTTCATCTTTCCGAAGCCCGGCACCAATATTTCTAACCATTTCCGCATCCGCAAAGGTGATGTGGATGCGGCCTGGTCGCAGTGTGCGGCCATTGTAGAGCACAGCTACCGCATTCCTCACATCCAGCATGTGCCCATCGAGCCGCACGTCGCCGTTGCCAAGGTGGATGAGAACGGCAAGGTGACGCTGTGGGGCACCTCGCAGTCACCTTTTGCGCAGCGCAACCTGATTGCCATTGCCTTGGGCATCTCGCAATCAGATGTTGAAGTGATCGCCCCTTACGTGGGCGGCGGCTTTGGCTGCAAGGCCGGTGTGAGCATGGAAGCACTGGCGGTGGCGGTGGCTAGCAAGACCAAGGGGAAACCGGTCAAGCTGCGACTGACGCGTGAGGAAGAGTTTTACACCGCCTTTGTGCGCCAGGGCATGGTGGCTCACTTCAAAATGGGCTGTGATGCCCAGGGCCGCCTGCTGGCGATGCAGAACCGCTTCTATTGGGATGGCGGTGCGTATACTGAATACGGCGTGAACATCACGCGTGCTTCGGGTTATTCCAGCAGCGGGCCATATGATGTGCCGAATGTCAAGACCGACAGCTTCTGCGTCTACACCAACCACCCGGTTGGCGGGCCAATGCGCGGCTTTGGCATGCCCGAGATGCACACCGGCCTGGAGCAGTGCATTGACGAATTGGCCCTGGCGATCGAGATGGATCCGGTGCAGTTCCGCCGCATCAACTGCGTCCAGGGTGGCGATACCCTGGTCACCGGCATGACCATGCACCCCACGGGGTTATCCGAATGCCTGGATAAGGCTGCCAAGGCCATCGACTGGGGCCGCAAGGTAGCACCCAGTGCCCCCAATAAACGCCGCGGCAAGGGCATTGCTGCAATGTGGAAAGCCCCGGCGATGTCGCCCAATGCCAGCTCCAGCGCCAAGGTGGCCCTGAACGAAGACGGCACGGTCACCGTGAGCGTGGGCGGGCAGGATATTGGGCAAGGCTCCTTCACCATTGCGGCCCAAATGGCTGCTGCCGCCCTGGGCGTGCCGATCGACTGGGTGCGCGTGGCGACCCCCTTGGACACCAATTACAGCCCTTACGAATGGCAAACCGTTGCCAGCCGCCTGACCTGGAGCATGGGGAATGCGGTGGCTGCGGCGGCGCGGGATGCCCGCCAGCAGATCTTAGAGCTGGTCGCCAAGGCCTGGAATGAGAAGATCGAAGACCTGGATATCGTGGATGGCAACGTGATTTCTTATAAATCAGAAGAAACCATCTCGCTGAAGAACATCGCCATCTACGGCCTGCCCCTGCCCAACGACCAGGGCTGGATCGGCGGCCCGGTGCTGGGGCGCGGAAACTTCATGCCCACTTACGTCACCGGCCTGAATGCTGAGACCGGCCAGGGGCCGCGGGCGGTGGTGCATTACACCACCGGCGTCCAGGCGGTTGAGGTGGAAGTGGATCTGGATACCGGCAAGGTGCAGGTGCTGCGCGGGGTGGGGGCCTTTGATGTCGGTAAGGCCATCAACCCTGAAATGGTCAAGGCGCAGATGGAAGGCGGCTTTGTCCAGGGCATGAGCACGGCCTTGTTTGAGAGCTTGCAGCTCAAAGAAGGCGTTTTGCAGAATCCCAGCTTTGTGGATTACCGCATCGCCACCACCAGTGACGTGCCCATGGATATCCAATCGATCATTGTTGAAGTACCTCAAGATGACGGGCCGTGGGGGGCGCGCGGCGTGGGCGAGCATTCAATGGTGCCCACCGTGGCCGCGATTGCCAATGCCATCTATGATGCGATTGGCATCCGCGTGGGCGCGCCGCCTTACTCGGCTGAGAAAGTGTACCTGGCGATGGTGGATGCCGGGTTGGTCAAAGAAATGGAGGGTTAGCTGCGTTGTGTGCTTTACCTTCACCCAACATACACACGTTGATCAAGCCCAGCCAGTATTACGATTCTGTCAACCTGATGTTGGCGGCGCGTGAGCTGGCGCAATTCCCCGGCGTGCTAGATGCCGCCGTGGTGATGGGCACCGAAGCCAACAAAGGCATTCTAAAAGAAGCCGGGCTGTTAACTGCCGAAGCGCAAGCCGCCACCGCCAACGACCTGATCATTGCGGTGCGTGCGGCGTTGGCGGCGATTGGGCCTGCTCTGGCTGAAGCCGAAAAGATCTTGCAGAAGAAGCAAGCTACTGTTTCAGGCACCGCGGCGGGCGAATTCCGCCTAAAGACCCTGCGCTCGGCCGTTAAAAGCCGACCCGATGCTAACTTGGCGGTCATCTCGGTGGCTGGGCGCTACGCGGCCGAAGAGGCCTGGCAGGCGCTGTACCAGGGCCTGCACGTGCTGCTCTTCAGCGATAATGTCTCTCTGGCCGATGAGATTGCCTTGAAAAAATATGCCGTCGAACACGGCCTGCTGCTGATGGGCCCCGGAGCGGGCACGGCCATTTTGAACGGCGCAGCGCTGGGCTTTGCCAACGTGGTACCGGCTGGCCCGGTGGGCCTGGTTTCGGCGGCCGGCACCGGCTTGCAAGAGGTCAGCACCCTGCTGGCTAAGAATGGCGTGGGCCTGACCCAGGGCATTGGCACAGGCGGACGAGACCTCAAAGAAGAGGTGGGCGGGCTGATGATGTTGGCCGGCTTGAAGGCCCTCCAGCAAGACCCCGCCACGCAGGTGATCGTCCTGGTCAGCAAGCCGCCGGCCGAGTCGGTGGCGCAAAAGGTGCTGGCCCAGGCTGCCGCCAGCCCCAAGCCCACCATCGTTTGCCTCTTGGGCGCACAGGCTGTGCCTGAGTTGGGCGGCTCTTTGCGCCTGGCGCGCACGCTGGAAGAGGCGGCCATCTTGGGTGCAGAGGCGGCCGGGTCTAAGAATATCCCGGCCACTTCACCCACCCTGGCGGCGGTTTGGCCGGCGCAGGTGCTTGGCTCTGGACGCTTGCGGCCCACCCAGCGCTATATCCGCGGCCTGTTTTCTGGCGGCACGTTGTGCTACGAGGCCCAGGTCATCTGGCGCGATCTGCTGTCAGAGGTTGTGCTTTCGAATGCGCCGCTGCGCAAAGAGGACCAGATGCCCGATTCGACCCATAGCCAGGGTCACTGTGCTGTGGACCTGGGAGAAGAAGAATTCACCGTGGGCCGCCCGCACCCCATGATCGATAACGACCTGCGCATCCGCCGCATGATGCAAGAGGCGCGCGACCCCTCGACAGCCGTGATCTTACTGGACGTGGTGCTGGGTTACGGCGCCCACCCCGACCCGGCTGCTGAGTTGGGCCCGGCAGTGCAAAGAGCGTTGACCTTGGCGAGCGAGGTCTGCGGCAGCCAGCCGCTGGTGATCGCCTCGGTCACTGGCACCGAGCAAGACCCCCAATGCTTGAGCCGCCAGGTACACCAACTTGAGCAGGCAGGCGTGATCGTGTGCGATAGCAATGCCGAAGCGGCCCGCCTGGCAGCCGAGATCGTAAAGGAGGCGGATGCAGGCATCCGTGAACAACAATGAGCGGGCAGATCAATGACCTGTTTGGAAAACCGATCAGTGTGATCAACGTGGGCCTGGCCAGCATGGCCGAAGCCGTGCAGGCCCAGAACTTGCCTGTATTGGACGTGGATTGGCGCCCGCCGCTCGACAGCGTCCCCGTCCTGCGTTTCACGGCTTCAGGCGTCAATATGGATACCGCCAACGCCGAGACCTGCCAGCGCATCAAGCAGGGCCGCCCGGTGTTGGTGGGCATGGGCATTGCGCGCGACCTGCTGGGCATGCACCCGCACCTGATCTTGCATGCCGGCCCGCCCGTCACCTGGGAGCGCATGTGCGGCCCCCAGCGCGGTGCGGTGATCGGCGCGTTGATCTATGAGGGGCTGGCTCAGGATGAAGCCCAGGCGGCCGAACTGGCGGCCTCGGGAGCGATCGAATTCTCCCCCTGCCACCACCACCATTCGGTGGGCCCCATGGCGGGCGTGGTTTCTCCATCTATGCCGCTCTTCATCTTAGAGAACAAGACCTACGGCAACCGGGCCTACTGCACTCAGAACGAGGGCCTGGGCAAGGTGCTGCGTTACGGCGGCCTGGGGCCTGAGGTGTATACCCGGCTGAAATGGATGGAGACCGACCTCTACCCGGCCCTCGACCGCGCCTTACAAACCCTGCCCGATGGCATCGACATCCGCAGCCTGATCGCCCAGGCCATGCACATGGGCGACGAGTGTCACAACCGCAACCGGGCCGCCACCTCGCTCTTCTTGCGTGCCATCGGCCCAGCCCTGGCGCGCACCAGCCGCGATAACGAGACCCTGGCGCGGGTGATCGAGTTCATCGACCGCAACGACCATTTCTTCCTCAACCTGAGCATGCCGGCTGGCAAAGCCATGCT
>JAKQIM010000035.1 GCA_029557965.1 Chloroflexota bacterium
GGCGCTGGTCACCACACGGTCAAAAGGCCCCATCCCGGCGCCCAAACGCCGCGCCAGCGTCACCCCGGCCTGGCTGAGATGCCCCCCGGAGCTGGCACGTTCCGAATGACGGCGCACTTCCAGCACGCGCGGCCGGGCACCGGCCTCGCTATGCGCCTGGGCCGCCAGCCCCGCCACGATCTCAGGGTGAGGCTGCCACTGCCCATCGACCAGCACCTGGCGATCCCATGGAAAGATGACGAAAGCATCCGTGACCAGCGCCGAGACATCTGGGGCGGGGCTGGCCCAAGTGTGGCAGACCAGGCTGGCGGTGATGACCTTTGCCGCCCCCAAAAGCCGCGCCTGCTCAGCCACCAGGGCCAGGGTCTGGCCGCTGTCGGCAATCTCATCCACCACGGCCACCACCTTGCCGGCCACATCTGGCGAGACCGGCGTTTTCCAAACCGGGGCCGGGTAGACCACCTCATCGTTCAAGCGCCGCGTCAGGCGGGCCGGGTAAAGCTCTCGGCGCAAACTGCAAGCCACCGCCGTGGCCGGGAAAAGCCCGGCCCGCGCCACCCCCACCACAACCTGCGGCTGGTAAACTGCCAGTCGTTCAGCCAGGCGTGCCGCCAGGTGGGCAAAATCCTCCCAGCTCAGCGGTCGAACCCCCGAACGGTGGGCATAATCATAACTTCTCATAGAATTGGGCCGTTTCTTGTTAAGACAAAAAAAACCACAGAGACACGGCGGCTGGAATACAGCCGAGAACACAGAGAAAAGATTTAAACTCTGTGCATGCCGTGTCTCTGTGGCAATCTCTAACAACGCAAGCCTTAGAGGATCATTTCCCGTTGAGGCCGGCAGCCTTGCGCAGTGCATCGGCCTTGTCGATGTTCTCCCAGGGCAGGTTCAGATCGTCGCGGCCAAAGTGGCCGTAAGCAGCAGTCTGGCGATAAATGGGATGACGCAAATCCAAATCACGGATGATCGCGCCGGGGCGCAAATCGAAGTTCTGGCTGACCAGGGTGGCAATTTCCTCATCCGAGATGGCCCCGGTGCCAAAGGTCTCTACATTGATGCTGAGGGGATGCGCCACGCCGATGGCATACGCCACCTGGATCTCAACCCGCTCGGCCAATCCGGCTGCCACCACATTCTTGGCTGCCCAACGCGCGGCGTAAGCGGCTGAACGATCGACCTTGGTTGGATCTTTACCACTGAAAGCGCCGCCGCCATGCCGGCCCATGCCGCCATACGTGTCAACGATGATCTTGCGCCCGGTCAAACCGGCATCGCCCATCGGACCGCCAATCACAAACCGGCCGGTGGGGTTGACGAAGATCTTGAGCTTGTCATCTACCATCTCGGCAGGCAGGGTGGGCATGATCACATTCTCAATCAGGCCTTCGCTGATCTCGGCATGCGAGATATCGGAGGCATGCTGGGTGCTGACCAAGACGGTATCCACGCGGTAGGGTTTCCCATAGCGGTATTCCACCGTCACCTGGCTCTTGCCATCTGGACGCAGCCAGGGCAAGGTGCCGTCTTTGCGCTGCTCGCTCAAGCGGCGGGTCAGCTTGTGCGCCAGGTAGATGGGCATGGGCATCAACTGCACGGTCTCGTTGCAGGCAAAACCAAACATCATACCCTGGTCGCCCGCTCCGATGGCATCCACCTCGGCCTCGCTCATAGCGCCGCCGGCCTTGGCTTCGAGGGCTTTGTCCACGCCCATCGCAATATCGCCAGACTGCTTGGCAATCGCCAACTGCACGGCGCAGGTATTGCCATCAAATCCCTTGTCGCTGGAATCGTAACCAATATCAGTGATGATCTTGCGCACCAGGTCGTCAAAATTGAAATTCGCCCGCGTGGTGATCTCGCCCAACAACATCACAAAACCGGTCTTGGTGGCGGTTTCGCAAGCCACGCGCGAGTACGGATCCTGCGCCAGGCAGGCATCCAGCACACCATCGCTGATCTGGTCACAAAGCTTATCAGGATGTCCCTCAGTAACCGATTCTGAGGTGAACAACAAGCTTGGCGAATTCATAAAAGTGGTATTCATAAGTATTCTCCATTTTTATAAAAAAATTGCCCCTTCTGCTCGAGAAAGGGCAAGCGAACATTCGCAAGGGCTACCCTCTCATCTTCCAGGATTTCGATCTGCCGGAATTGGCACCTACTTAGCGAGAACACTCACTACCGGTTGCCGAGGTTTCACAGGGCCGGTCCCTCCACCTCTCTGGATAAGAGCGCCTTAGGGGCTGCTGATTTGTGGCGTGGATAATACCACGATTGAGAAAGACTGTCAATTAAAGGTTCTTAATCAGTCACTATATGAACAGGTAGACCACCATGTAATACCCAATAACAGCCGCCCACAGCCAAGAGTCAATCCGGTCAAAAGCACCGCCATGCCCTGGCAGCAGACGCCCCGAATCTTTCACCCCGATCTGGCGCTTGATCATACTTTCGCCCAGGTCGCCCAGGGTGGGAAAAACACCCATCGCCAACCCCACCAGGCCTCCAGACAGCAGGTTGATCTCAGGTGGAGCGCCCAGGGTGGGGTACCAAAGCGCCAGCCCCAGGCCGCCTAACACGCCGCAAGCCACACCGCCCAGGTAACCCTCCCAGGTTTTCTTGGGGCTGAGGCGCGAGGTCAGCGGGTGGCGGCCAAAGCGGCTGCCAATCAGGTAAGCCCCCGTATCACCCAGCCAGGCGGCGGGCAGCACCAGCAGCACCCACCACAGCCCATCGGCCAGGTCGCGCAGAGAGATCATATACGGGCCAATCCAACCCAGGTACAAGATACCCGTCAGCGTGATCGCAAAGTCGGTGGCAGCCTGGTCTCGACCGCACTCATACTGTACCAGGTGATACGTCATGCTGAGCAGAACCGCGGCGCTCAACCAGGCCGCAGCGGTTTCCACCCCCCCCATATAACGGGCCACCGCCAGGGCGACGACGCTCGCAACCACCAAAACGCCGGCGGGCTGAAACCCACCGGCGCGCCATAAAGCCGCATATTCAACGGCAGCCAGGCCCAAGAAAATGGTAATTACAGCCAGGTATACCCAGCCGCCCCACACAATTGCCGCAATGCCAATCGGCAGCAATATCATTGTCACCAAGGCGCGTTTAACCAACGTCATACTATGCCTGCTTCTTTTTCTTCTGCGTTTTGATCTGTTCACCGGTCAGGCCGTAACGACGCTGGCGCTGGCTGAATTCATGCAAAGCGCGCAGCAGTTCCTGGCGGTCAAAATCAGGCCAATACGTAGCCGGGAAGTACCACTCAGAATAAGCACCCTGCCAGATCAGGAAATTGCTGGCTCTCAGCTCGCCAGAGGTACGGATGATCAGGTCGGGGTCGGGGATGCCCGCGGTGAACAGGTATTGGCTCACCAATTCGTCATTCACCGCATCTGCATCCACCCCATCCCGGATCATAGCCTGGATGGCGCAAACGATCTCATCTCGCCCGCCATAATTGAAGGCAATGTTCAAAACAAGGCGGTCATTCTGGCGGGTGAATTCGATCGCTTTCAGCACCTTGGCCCGAAAATCTGGCTTCAAGCGGTCCAGCCGGCCCAGGTGGCGCAGTTGAACACCCTGGTCGTACAGCTCTTGCAGCTCATTGTCGATCACACTCTCGAAGATCTTGAGCAGCCCCTGCACTTCATCGGTTGGCCTGGCCCAATTCTCGGTAGAAAAGGCATAGATCGTCAGGTATTTGATCCCAAATTCGATGCAAGCCGCAATCACCCGCCGCAAGTTCTCTGTTCCGGCGCGGTGACCAGCCAGGCGCGGCAGACCGCGCGCTTGCGCCCAGCGTCCATTGCCATCCATGATGATCCCCACGTGCGTGGGTATTCTCTCTGGCAAGCTGTCCTTCTGATCAGGACTCATACTTCCATGATTTCCTTTTCTTTATGTACCCCTACATCGTTCATTACCTCGATGTAATGATCGGTGAGCTTTTGCAGTTCTTCTTCGCCCCTTGCAAGCTCGTCTTCTGAGATCAGCTTCTCTTCTTCGAACTCGCGCAGATCTTTGATCGAATCCCGGCGCACGTTGCGCACCGCCACGCGCGCATCTTCCAGCCGGTTATGCACCAGCTTCACCAGGTCTCGGCGGCGCTCTTCGGTCAGAGGCGGCAGGTTGAGCCGGATGACCTTGCCATCGTTGTTCGGCGTCAGGCCCAGGTCTGAAGCCAGGATGGCGCGCTCAATGGTCTTCAAGGTTGATCCATCGAAAGGCCGGATGACCAACATGCGCGCTTCAGGCACACTGATGCTGGCTAACTGCTGCAGCGGGGTTGGCGAGCCATAATACTCAACCGGCATTTTCTCCACCAGGGCCGGGCTGGCGCGCCCCGTGCGAATACCCGATAAATCCTCTTCCAGTGATTGGACCGCACCCTTCATGCGGGCTTCAGCCTCGTTACAGGCATCTTTTAGCATACAGACCTCCAAATCTCATTGTTCTTGCGCTAAGTCGTTAAATTTTCCAACCCCTATAGGATACCCGAAAATGCAAAGAGAGAAAAGGGGTTTAAGGCCCTTTTTCTCTCTTTGAACAGGTTTCTTAGCGATTAAGCCGTGACCAGAGTGCCTATTTTTTCACCATACAAAGCTTTGACAACCGCACCAGGCTGCCAAAGGTTGAGCACCAGGATGGGCATATTATTATCCATGCACAGTGAGATGGCGGTATTATCCATCACTTCCAGGCGGCGGTTGATGGCCTCAATATAGGTCAACGTGTCAAAGCGCACCGCATTGGGATTCTTGATCGGGTCTGCGTCATACACGCCATCCACTTTGGTAGCTTTGATGACCACATCTGCCCCGATCTCCATCGCCCGCAAAGCAGCGGCGGTATCGGTTGAGAAGTAAGGATTGCCAGTGCCGCCGCCAAAGATCACCACGCGGCCCTTCTCAAGGTGACGGATGGCGCGCCGGCGAATATACGGCTCTGCCACGGCGCGCATTTCTAGTGCAGTCTGCACGCGCGTTACCATGCCCAAACGCTCCATGGCGTCCATCAAGGCCATGGCATTCATCACCGTAGCCAACATGCCCATGTAATCAGCCGTTGCGCGATCCATGCCGCGCTCAATGCCGCTGCGCCCGCGCCACAGGTTGCCCGCCCCGATCACAATAGCCACATCCACACCTTGGTCGTGCACCTCGCGCACGCTCTCAGCCACCCCTTCGGCTGCCCGAGGGTCAATGCCAAACCCACCCGGGCTGCTCAACGATTCACCCCCAAGCTTGAGCAAGATGCGTTTGTACTTAAGCTGTTTTTCCATGAACTCCTCCTGCATGAATAGCCAGCACCTGCTGCTGGTGAAAAAAAGGCCAACCAGTAGTGGTTGGCCTTTTTTGATTTAGTCCAAAAGACTTTCACCCAGCTCCCAGCGCACGAAGCGCCGGATTACAATGTTCTCACCGAGGGCTGCAATCTGCTCGTGCAGCAGCTTTTCGATGGTCACCTGTTCGTCGCGGATGTAAGGCTGGCGCAGCAAGCAAGCTTCATCATAGAATTTCTCAATGCGCCCTTCCACGATGCGATCAACCACAGAAGCAGGCTTGCCTTCTTCCAGGGCGCGGGCACGTGCGATCTGGCGTTCGCGCTCGAGCACGTCTTCGGTCACATCCTCTTTGCGCACGTAGCGCGGCGAGGCTGCGGCGATCTGCAAAGCCACTTCGTGAGCAAATTTGCGGAAACCCTCAGAGCGGCCCACAAAATCGGTTTCGCAGTTCACTTCTACCATCACGCCCACGCGGCCATTGCCGTGCGAGTACAGCTCAACCACACCTTCTGAAGCTTCGCGGTCAGCGCGCTTGGCGGCCTTGGCCAGGCCCTTCTCGCGCAGGTAATCAACTGCCTTCTGATAGTCACCATTTGACTGTTCAAGTGCCTTGCGACAATCCAAAATGCCAACACCAGTGGCTTCGCGCAGCTCTTTGATCTGTTCAATCGTAATTGCCATGCTAGAACCCTTTATCCTTTAGTTTCCGTCAACATCGGCTTCGGCAGTTTCACCTGCTTCAGCTTCTTCTACCTGGTCGAGGATCTCATCCACGCTCAGTGTCTCTTCGTCTTTGCCATGCGGGGTCAGCTTGGCCAGGGTGGCCTCACCCAGCAGTTCTTCGTCGCTCAGTTCGCGATCATCGCTCACGCGCACCACAGTCGATTCAACTTCTTCCACCACATCGTCCTTGCGCATGCCCAGGCCTTCGAGGGCAGCTTCGGCGATCTTGCCAACCACCAGTTTGATGGCACGAATGGCGTCATCGTTCGAAGGGATGACGTAGTCCACATTGCCGGGGTCGCAGTTGGTGTCAACCATTGCAACTACCGGGATATTGAGCAGGTTGGCTTCGTGAATGGCGGTGGCTTCACGCATCACATCCACCACAAAGACCATTTCGGGCGGGCGGGCCATCTTGCGCACACCGCTCAGCAGGCTCTCCAGGCGCTCGATCTCACGGGTGAGGATCAGGGCTTCCTTCTTGGTAATGCGGCCAAAGTCGCCGGTATCGCGCATGCGCTCCAGGCGCTCCAGCTCGTTGATGCGCTGGCGAATGGTGCGCCAGTTGGTGAGCATGCCGCCCAGCCAGCGAGCGGTGACGTAGGGCATCGAGCAGCGCTGCGCCTCAAGCTGGATGGTCTCTTGGGCCTGGCGCTTGGTGCCGATGAACAGCACGGTACCGCCGTTGGCCACGGTGTCGCGCACCATGTTATATGCCACATCCATGGCCTTCGAGGTCTTCTGCAGGTCAATGATATGGATGCCATTGCGCTCGGTGAAAATATAGGGCTTCATGGCCGGGTGCCACTTCTGCGTGCGGTGACCGAAGTGAACGCCCGATTCAAGCAAAGCCTTCATGGGGATAACTGACATATTCGATTGTCTCCTTCTGCGTTATTCCTTCGCATCCTTCATTCCAGCCGGTGACCGCGGGGGCAAGGGATTGCCCGCCCCTGATATGCGGCACGCCCCGGCCAGTCGGGAAGCGTGTGGGATTGGTAGATGCGCCTATGCAGGCACACTCCCACCATATGGCGGGAGCGCCCGCAAGTATACCACAAAGACAGGGAATGCGGGAGGTGGGATTTTTGGCCTCAGGGCTCTTGAGCAGGCTGGGCAGGCTTTGGCGCGGGTACACCGGCGACAGGGTCTGGACGCTGTACCTTGATGCGGGCCAGGTGGGTGGTAACCCCCGCCGCCACAATCACCAGCAAGGCCCTGATCCACCAATTGTCGGTCACAAAGACGACCGAAAACCCGATCGTCAGCCAGAGCAGCGCAATGGTCAGCAGCTTTTGTTTTAACGGAATACCCAGGCCTGCCCGGTAATTGTAAATATAACCGCTGAACCGTGAACGGTATACCAGCCAATCGTGAAAACGCTGTGAGCCGCGCCCGTAAAAGAAAGCCGCCAAAAGCAAGAATGGCGTGGTGGGTAAAATGGGCACAAATATCCCCACGATCCCTAAACCCAGGCTAATTGTGCCTGCAATCGTCCAAATCTGTTTCCGCATGCCTGACCTCTAAAACTCAACCTTTAAGATATCTTATGTTCTCCCACCGCCACTGCCATGGCGATGGCGTGGCTGTGGGAGTGGCTCAGACTGATCGACCAGGTCTCTAACCCCAGCTCGGCGGCGAGCTTCTTAGCAACGCCGTGCAAGTGCAGGCAGGGGGCATTGCAAGAGTCGCGCAGCACCTCGATCTCTTGCCAACCTACCGCCCCAATACCCGTGCCCAGGGCCTTAGCCACCGCCTCTTTGGCAGCAAAGCGCGCCGCCAGCGAAGAGGCAAACCGGGCATAATCCTGGTCTTCGCCGCACACATCTGCCAGCTCGGCGGCAGTAAAGACGTGCTGCACAAAACGCGCCCCATGCCGGTGCAGGGTATCCTTCACCCGCTCAATCTCGATCAAGTCTACACCGCTGGCTAAAGACGTCATCCCGCCCACCCCTCAGTCAGCATCCTGAGCACTACTGCCAGCCGTGGCAACGGCCAGGCGCAAGGGGTCCAGGTAGCGCCGGGCCGCCTCAAGGATGGCCTCACGGGTGATGGCGCTGACCAGGCTGGGATACAGGCGGTAATAATCCAATCCCAGGTCATAGCGCTCCAGGTTGAGCAGGGCCGCCGCCACCCCCAGGTTCGATTCCAACGAAAGCGGCAGCCTGCCGATGTAATTGGCCTGGTTATCGGCCAATTCTTCTTCCGTCACCGGCTGGCTCACAAAACGGCCAATTTCAGCCCGGATCAATTCCAGGGCCTGCTCCACCTTGCCGGGCTCTACCCCCGCCGAGACAAACCACGGCCCAGGGCCTGGCCCGCCCGATAGGCTGCTGGCAGCGTAATAGGCCAGGCCGGCCTGCTCGCGCACCACCTGGCCAATGCGCCCGTACATACCAAATTGGCCCAAGATGCTGTTGCCCAGAGAAGCCGCCAAGAATTCGGGCGTCTTGCGCGCCGGGCCTGGCACACCCATCACAATGTCGGTCTGCATCTTGCCAGGGATCTCTACATGCCGGCGCACCCCCTCTATCAGAGGCTGCACAGGTGGCAGCACAGGCAGCGCTGGCTGGGCCGGATTCTGCCAATCACCCAGGGCCTGGTTCACCAGGTCAACCACCTGCTGCGGCTCCACCGCGCCCACCACGCTCAACACCAGGCCGCGCGGCCCATAGTGCCGGACATGGAAGGCCTGCAAATCGGCCTGGGTGATGGCCTGGATGGTCTCAGGATACCCGTCTTCGGGGCGGCTGTAAGGGTGACCCGGGTAGAGCAATTGATCCAGGACCATGGCCGACATATCGGCCGTATTTTGGGCGCGGATCGCTAGGCCGGTGAGCAGCCTGGCCCGCAGGCGCTCCACCTGGTCTTGAGGAAAGGCCGGCTGGCGCAGGGTTTCAGACAGCAGGCTCAATAGCAGGCCCAGGTCTTCAGCCAGCGCTTGCCCGGCAAAGCCCGCCGAGTGCGTGCCGCCCTGGATGCCCAGGCTGGCGCCGGCACTTTCTAGAGCATCATAAAGCTGTTGAAAGCTGCGCTGCTGGGTGCCGCGCATTAGCGCTTGCGCGGTGAAATCGGCCAGGCCCAGCCGTTCATCAGAGTCAAATAAGCTCCCCGCGGGGAAGTAGCCCGACACAACCACCGAAAGGCTGTTGAAGTTAGGACGGGCCAGCACCACAATGCCATTGGGCAGGGTGAGGCGGGTGATATCATCGGATCCAGGGAAAGTATTTAAGCCAGGCATGGTGTGGGGTTGGTCGAGGAGAAGAGAAAACCACAGAGACACAGAGTCCACGCTCTCTGCGGCTCTATGGTGAAAAAGTTAATCGCCTTCATCGGGAGCCTCGCCGGTTGGAAGATATACCCCTGAAGTGCGATTAGATGGGCGCAGCATGCGCTGGGCGGCGCGCTGCACGTCGGCAGGCGTAACCGCCTGCAGGCGTTCTAGGTAAGTGGTAAACCAATCATACGTGGCAAACATTTCAGCAAAGCCCATCCAGAAAGCCTGGTTCGAGATGCTCTCACTGCCGTACGCGAACAATGCCTTGGCCTGCTTGACAGCACGTTCCAGCTCGGCAGCCGCCGGCGGAGAATCTTGCAAGCGCGCCACTTCTTCGTCTATGGCCTGTAAACAGGCCTCTGGCGTAGATTGAGGATGCACGGTCAGGTCGATCATGTACAGGTACGGGTCAATCGTGGCCCCCAAGCCACCCGACACGCTCACCGCCAACTCACCTTCCACCAGGCGGCGGTACAGGCGCGAGGTCTTGTTTGAGATGCCTCCGCCAAACATATTCAGGCTGCTGGGGCCGGTCAACAAGCTATCTAACACGGTGCAGGCAAAGAAATCTTCCTGGCTGGCAGCCGGGGCGTGGTATGCCAACTGCATATACACCGTCTCACCAGGGCCTTCAACCGTCACCCGCCGCTCCTCCGTTTGTTCTGGCTCGCGAGGAGGGGCGCTGCCCTGAGGCGCATGACTGGGCAGCGGCTCGTACAAGGCCCGGATGCGCTCCAGCAAGGCGGCTGTTTCAAAATCTCCTGCCAGGGCCAGCACGGCGTTGGCGGGGGTGTAATAATTCTGGTAATGCCGGTACAGATCGGAGCGCGTCATGCTTTGCAAGTCAGCCAGGCTGCCGATGATCTCATGATGGTAAGCGTGAACCCTAAAAGCTGCCTCTTGCACGGCCTCGCCCAGGCGGAAAAGCGGCTCATTCTCATCGCCCTGCCGTTCAGCGATCACAACCGTGCGCTCAGACTCCACTTCTTGGGGGTCAAACAGGCTGTTTGCCATGCGATCCGCTTCCAGCCGCAAAGCCAGGTCGATCTTATCGGCCGGCAGGGATTCGAAGAAAGCTGTCCAATCTAGGTACGTAAAGGCGTTCCAAACGCCCCCTTCGCGCGAAAGCAGGCGGTCTGATGCGCCGGCTGGGTACTGGGCTGTTCCCTTGAAGAGCATATGCTCTACCCAATGCGAAACGCCCGTGTTGCCGGGCGTTTCATTGCGCGAACCCACGCGGTACCAAATCCACTGGCTGATGATGGGGGAGGTATGGATCTCTTTTAGCAGGACAAGCAGGCCATTGGGTAAATACAGCCTGGTGATGGAAGCATCCATACGGGGGCTAGTCCGCGAAGAGCAGATCGCAGAACCAATGGGTCAAAGCCGGCTTGCAGAGGCCAATCTCTTCCCACGACTGGGGCACATTGCTCAGCAAATCTCGATAAGGTGAGACCACGCCCTGCAAACCAGTAAATGGCTGGTGCAGTTCGGTGTTCTGCAGCGGGATATCCACCGGCACCGACAGGTTGACGGGCACATCCAGGCTCACCGGCACCGTCTGACTGACCGGCACCACCAGATCCAGAGTGATGCCCAGGGTCGTATCAGCCGGCAGCACCAGGTCCAGCGGCACTGCCACGCCGTTCAAGTAAATGGTCGCACCGTTAATGGGAGTGGCATCTACCAAGACCACCTCGGTATCCTGGTTAAGCGGCAAGTCGAAGACCACCGGGATAGTATCTATCACCTGGATGGTGGTCGCCACCTCTACGGTGGTGGTGATATTGGCCTCATCCATCAGCACAAAGTTTTCGTACAGGCCGTTGATCAGGCCATCCTGGATCATGGTTCGCAGGGTGAAAACATAGCGCACCACCACAACCAGCACAACGATCAAGATCAAATTAACGACCAGCGAAAGTATACTGGCTGTCCACAGAAAAGCAGGGCCTACCTTGCCTTGCCAGGTAAAACGCTGCAAGCGCGGCGAACGCTGGTAATAGGCTTTTCCATCCGAAACAACTTTACTCAAGCGTTGGCGGATCCCTGGCCTGGGTTGTTCTTCAGAAGTTGACATAAAAGCACCTCCCGGTTTGCTAGGTGTAATGAATATAGCATAGATACCCCTTTTCGCAAAGCAGAAACGGGAGATTATTTTACTGGATATCGGCTTCTTTGGGCTTGGGCTTGCTGTAAGGGATGAGCAGCAGCAAACCAACCGCAATCACAAACTGGCCCACCAGCACTCCCAGCGTCTGAAGTGTGCCAAACCGTGGAACGCCATCAGGGTAGAATTCACTCCCAAAGCCGAACATATCTGCCATGCCCGAAGCCACCGCGATCATATAACCGGTGGCAATCAGGCGCAAGCCGATATCCGAAGCGATGGTCTTTGGGCTGCCGTTCCATAAAGAAGCCAGGCCAATGTACCCCCCCAGGCAGATAATGCCCAGGCCCACCAGAAAAACTGCAATTTGCACAAACCCAAGCACCGGACTGCGATCCAGGCCCAGCAGACCTGGCTCGGCGCCCAAGAGAAAGAGCATAAAGCCCACCAAAGTCACCCCCAAGCCAATGACCCGGCGCTTGTGCCCGGGGTTTTTGGGGCCAGGCGAAGAACTACTCATAACACCTCCGGCAGGGTAGACTGTAAGTGTGACAACCAGTTACCGCCCAAGATGGCAGCAATATCGTCTTCAGTATACCCCTTTTCAGCCAGCAGTGGGGCAAGTTTTTGCAGATCGGCAATCGTATCCACACCCGAGGGGACAGACCCTAAACCAAAACCACCGTCGAAGTCGCTGCCTAGCCCCACCTGGTGTGCACTGCCGGCGCGCTGGCAAATGTAATCGATTTGCGCCACCACCGCGTCCAGCGTCACGGCGGCCCGCCCATCAGCTTCTTTCCAACCCACGCGCAAGAAGTGGTTGAACGGCACCACGCCAATCACGGCTCCGCGCTCTAAGAGGCCGTCCAGCAGGCGGTCGCTCAAATGGCGATTGCTCTCGGCCCCCTTCAGCAGGGCGCTTACATTGGCATGCGAGGCGATGACGGGCCCCGGGTAAACATCCAAAGACTGCAAGGCTGCCTGCTCATCCATATGGCTCAAATCCAGGCTGAAGCCCACCTGGGCCATACCCTCCAGCAGTTGGTAGCCCTCAGGGGTCAAAGGGCCGGGCTCGCGCGTCCCGCCACAGAAGCGGGTGCCGGCCCAGGCCGGGCCGATGATGCGCACACCGCCCGCCCACCATTCTTCCAGCTCGCCAGGGTGGCGCACCCCTTCGGCGCCTTCCATCAACGTCACCAACCCCACCGGATGTTCGTTGAGATCGCTGCGCTGCCAGTGCGCCAACAAAGCCTGCAAGTCTGCACGGCTCAGCAAGCGGCAGAACTGTTCGGGCGCTTCATCTGCCAGGCGCTGGTAAGCATCCAACTGCCATCGATAAATGGCGTGCGCTTCGTTTGCGGTGGCATAGGTGGGGTAATCCCAATCCCCAGTTTTGCGGCGGGTAGGCGAAGCAAATAAGGTGCCAAAAACCACCGCCACCCGGCCGCGCTGGTAATCAGGCCAGCCCAGCAGGGTATCGCCGTTCTTCTCAACTGCCAGGCTGCCAGCCTCAAGCAAGCGCGTTTCGGCAGCCGAGCGGCGATAATCGCGCTTAAAGACCTGGATATTCCAGGCCAAATCTTCATGGGCGTCAACGATCAAATAATCTGTCACAAGAACCATCCTTTGCTTCGAGAAGCAGTTTTTTGGCAATCTGGCGATCCACTTTACCCATCGGGTAAGTTTCCAGATCAACCGGGGTCACCCAGCGGATATCCGCCGCCTGGATGGGGCGCGGTTGGCCCGCCAGCAACTGGCAGCAGAAGGCGTGCAGGGTGATGCGGAAGTGGGTGAAAGCATGGCGATACACACCCAGCTCAGGCCCTACCTCAATCGCCACCCCCAGCTCTTCGTCAATCTCTCGGCGCAGGCAAGCCGGCAGGTCTTCACCATCTTGCTGCTTGCCGCCGGGGAATTCCCACAGCCCACCCAGCAGCCCATTTTGCGGGCGCTGCGCCAACAACACCTGCCCGCCGCGCTGGATGACTGCCGCTGTGACCGTGTAATGCGGGCTGGCGGGCTTTGCCGCCAGCACCGGTCGCTGGGCCTGCACGCCCAATGCCCGGGCCTGGCACAGTTCAGCCAGGGGGCAGGCGTGGCAAAGCGGGGCGCGCGGGGTGCAGATCAATGAGCCCAGGTCCATCAGGGCCTGGTTATGGTCGCCGGCCCGTCCAGGCGGCAAGATCAGGGCCGCCAGCTCCCACAGGCGGCGCAAACCCTGCGGCGAGCGGGCGTCTTCGGTCAGGTTGAAGAGTCGCGCCAGCACCCGGCGGATATTGCCATCCAGGGCCGGCTCGTCTTGCCCAAAAGCAATCGAGGCAATCGCCCCAGCCGTGTAACGCCCAATGCCGGGCAGTTGGCGCAGATGGGCCACATTGGCAGGCAGCCGCCCGCCGTGCCGCTCGACCACCAGTTGGGCTGCACGCTGCAAGTTGCGTGCCCGGCTGTAATAGCCCAGCCCTTCCCAGGCTGCCAACACATCTTGCAAAGGGGCCGCCGCCAGGGCTTCAATATTTGAAAAGCGCGCCATCCAGCGCGCAAAATAGGGCCCCACCGTCTCGACGCGCGTTTGCTGGAGCATGATCTCCGAGACCCACACCGCGTAGGGATCAGGGTGCGCAACGCGCCAGGGCAAGGCACGAGCGTTGCTGGCATACCATGCCAGCAGGCGGATAGAAATTTCAGCAGTCAAGGCTTAATGGACACAAGCTTACATTTGGAAACCCGAGCGCGCCTGGACGATCTTATAGTCATAATTCTCTACATAATCCAACAGGCGGTTGACCAGGCTTTCCCAATCTTTTGAAACCAACACGCTCTCCAGCGCATCGAGGGCAGGCATTTGCATGGCAGCCATGATCTGAGGCTGGTCACCGTACATGGTAAACCAGGCGTCGCTGGGCTCCATGCCCATCTGCTGTACCTGCGGCATGAATTCGCGCACCACAAATTCGAAGTATTCTTGCTCGCGGCCAGGAATGATATCCCAAGTCATCAAAAGTTTGACCGTCACTGCTGTACTCCTACGATCAATGTTGGTATTCCAGGGCCACCACGCGAGTTTCTTCAGGCACACTGCTCTTGGTGACCTTAAGCGATGGCAGGGTTTCTACCTTGTCCAGGCCCATCTCTTTTAAAAACTTGGTCAACGGAGCCAGCTTGATCAGGCTGGCAGGGGTGCCGTAATGCATGGGGATGACATAGCCTGGCTCAATCAGGCTGATGACCTCAGCCGCCTTGGCCGAGATCAGACCGCCGCCGCCCCCCACCGGCACCAGAGCCACGTGCACCGTGCCCAAGGCTTCGATCTCTGTCTGGCTGGGCACGCGCCGCAGATCGCCCAGGTGGGCCACGGTCACGCCTTCATAATCGAAAACATATAATGTATTGCGCGGCTCATCTGGAGCGCGCTTGCCGGCGCCATTGGTCTGGATGCCGGTGATGAATACACCGCCGATCTCAAATTCGCCCGGCCCGGTGATCACATGTGAAGTACCCTTCACACCTGAGACGTAAGCGTGGCCCGGAGCATCATGGCTGACGGTGACAATATCTGCACGCAGTTTGAGCGGCTCATAACCCGCCACCTGGCTGTCATAGGGGTCGGTCACCACCGTAGCCAGCCCGCGTTCAGTCAGGCGAAAACAAGATAAGCCATACCAGGTAATTTCCATGCCTCTTCCTCAATCGTCAAGATACGATCTTGATTATATCATTGGATAGACCCAGCCGGTTCATTGCAGGGGCGACCCGGCATGGTATGATTAATCCATGATCTCCTTGCAGCCCAACCTGACCCCCGGCTCGCGCGTAGAGGCCACCGGCCCCGGCGCCTGGCGGCTGGAGATCCCGGCCGGGCGCAAGGGTGCATACCGCCTGGCGCAGGTCGACGATTACCGCGCCCTGCCGCGCCGCCGCTTTCCCTGGCAGCCGCCCTTCCGGCTCAGCCTGCGGGGGCGCGTTTCAGCGCCCAACCTGCCTGGCACCTGGGGCTTTGGGCTATGGAATGACCCCTTCAGCCTATCGTTGGGATTGGCCGGGGCGGCCCAGCGTTTCCCCGCCCTGCCCAACGCGGCCTGGTTCTTCTACGCTTCGCCACCCAATTACCTTTCCTTTTGTAACGACCTGCCGGCGCAGGGCTTCTTGGCTGCCACCTTCCGCGCCCCCCACCTGCCTGCCCCCTTGCTGGCGCTCGGCTCGCCCGTGCTGGCCCTGGGTGCAATCCCCCTGGCGGCCCAACTGCTGCGCGGCCTCTTGCGCCAATTCATCCGCCAGGATGCCGCCCTGGTCGAAGCCGACGTGACCGCCTGGCACACCTACAGTCTCGATTGGCAGGCCAGCCAGGTGACGCTGAGCGTGGATGGGCAAGCTGTGTTGAGCACGCCGGTCAGCCCGCGCGGCCCGCTCAGCCTGGTGATCTGGATCGACAACCAGTACGCCGCCCTGCCCCCGCGCGGCACCCTGGCCTACGGCAGCCTGGCGAATCCCCAGCCAGCCTGGATGGAAATTGCGCTCGAGCAAGATTAAACGCCGCACCAGCTCCCAATATCGCTTTTTGCCAGGTTAATACCATATCAATTTAACCAATTTGCGCCAATTGGGATTAGAATTACAGTGGTGTCATGTGAACTTTTGATTTAATCACCCAATAAAATTTTAAAGGAGCTGCTCGTGACAATTCACTTCTACTTTTCTTTGGTCCCAGAAGCACTCATTGCCTCTATGCTGGATCCCGAAGAATTCGGCTTCTATTATGCTGTGGGCACATCGAGAAAAACGCGTGGACAGGCCATGTTCTTCGAGGTCGATCCTGCGTACCGGAATCCCTATTTCCGCATCGATGAGGCCCTGGCGCGCTGTATCCCTGATGAAGATGGAACCCCCAAAACATCCGTCTACATTTCGATTTACCGCGTTTTAGAGCATATTGATCTCAACGCCTTGATGTCGCTCTATCTGACAACGCAAGATGGCCGAACCCTGGAACTCCAACCATCTCCTGAGATACCCAATCACGAGAAAGGCCTGCATTTGTACCAGGAAATTGCGCCGGTTTCTCCATTGGTGGTCAGCGTTCTCTCACCGGTAGAATTTTATGAGCTCATCGTGCGCGATCCGTCGTCTCTGGTCACAGTGCCAGCCATCACCTTTGCAGAACTCGACCTGGGTGAACTGGCAGATGATCCTGAGATGGGGCTGATGGATAACCTGCCCTACAGCAACAGCGATCACTTGCGCGAATGCTTGAGCCAGGTCAAAACCAAGTACATCTCCACCAAGATGGTCGACCGGGCCTATGTTCCCAAGCTTCAGTATCGGACGGTCAAGAATGGCTTTTTCGTAGGGAACAGCAGCCAGCTTAAGTACTACCCCATGCCGTCCCAAACGGAACTGCGTTCTGAAAATTATCGTTGGTTCCGGTCAGCAAATATGTAATGTAATCTTACAGGCAACGACCTCAAATAGCCAATGCCCTAATTTTGGCACCAGGCTGTTTGAGGCCGTCACCTGAAAAAATATAGGAGATCAAATGGACTTCAATTACAGTATCTGGTTGGTTATCGGTATCGTTGGGGGGGTGCTCTCCCTGGGGGTAGCGATCTTTTTGTATTTCTGGGTCATGAAACAAGACCCAGGCACCAAGGCAGCGCAAGAGGTAGCCGGTTGGATCCGCGAAGGCGCAGCGGCCTACCTGAAGCGGCTTTATGCAGCCCTGACGACCCTGGCGCTCATCATCTCGGTGCTGATCGGGATTGTGTTCAGCCTGGAAAAAGGCGTCTTGGGTGCCGAGTCAGGGAGTACTTCCTTCCTGCCATTTGGCGTGGTCATGGCACTGGCCTTCATCACCGGGTCGCTTTGTTCGGCTGTGGCCGGCTTCATGGGCATGCGGGTTGCGGTTGAAGCCAATGTGCGCACGGCTACCGCGGCCGGCAAAGACCTGGCCGGGGCTTTCAAGTTGTCCTTCTACGCTGGCGCTGTGCTTGGCCTGGCCATGGTAGGCCTGGCAGTCATCGGTATGAGCGTGATCTACATGCTCACCCACAATGCCCAGGCAGTCCTCGGCTTCAGCTTCGGCGCTTCGACCCTGGCCCTGCTGGCCAAGGCAGGCGGCGGTATCTACACCAAAACAGCCGATATCGCGGCCGACCTGGTTGGGAAGGTTGAGATCGGTATCCCTGAAGACGATCCGCGTAACCCGGCAGTGGTTGCCGATAACGTGGGCGACAACGTGGGTGATGTGGCCGGCATGGGTGCAGATATTTTCGACAGCTACGTGGCTTCGGTAGTGGCTGTGATGCTCCTTGGCGCAACCTTTGGCCTCAAAGAGCGCCTGGACCCCACCCTCTATACAATCTTGCCGCTCATTATCTGTTCGCTTGGCATCCTCGCCTCTCTGCTGGGCATCCAGTTTGTACGCGTCAAAGAAGGCGGAAAACCCGGCGCGGCGCTGAATCGTGGCACGATCATCACCTGTGTCATTTTCATCGTCATGCTGTTCGGCCTCAAGTTGGCCTTCCCAATCATCAACACGGGCGTGGTTTGGGCGGCGATTGCGGGCATCGTCGTGGGTGTCATCATCGGCTTCACCTCCGATTACTTCACCAATGACAGCTTTGCACCCGTCAAAGAGACCAGCCGTGTTTCAACCTCCGGCTCTGCCATCACCATCATCACCGGCTTCAGCTATGGGTTGATCTCCATTATCCCCTCCGTCATCGGGATCGTCACTGCCACCCTCACCGCTTACTACATTGCCGAGGCCAACGGCCTGCCGGGCATTTACGGCATCGGCATTGCCGCGGTGGGCATGCTTGCCATCAGCGGCATGATCGTCTCGGCAGATGCCTATGGCCCGATCGTAGACAACGCCCGCGGTATTGCTGAAATGGCCGGTATGGGGCAAGAAGTGATCGACCGCGCAGACGTGCTCGACGCCGCCGGCAACACCGCCAAAGCCATCACCAAGGGTTTTTCGATCAGCGCTGCCGCCCTGACCGTGCTGGCCTTGTTTGCAGCCTTCTCTGAAGTCATGGCGGCGCACGGGGTTAACATCACCATCAGCCTGCGCTCTCCCATCGTAGTCGCCGGCGTCTTCTTGGGCGCCATTACCCCGCCGCTTTTTAGCGCGCTGACCATGCTGGCAGTGACAAACAACGCCTTTGATATGATCGAAGAGATCCGGCGACAGTTCCATGCCGAGCCTGGCATCCTGGCCGGCACGCATAAACCAGATTACGCCCGCTGTGTCAGCCTGGCCGCTCATGGCGCCCTCAACTCGCTGGCTATTCCTGCCTTCTTGGCTGTGGGCTTGCCGCTTGTGGTCGGTTTCGTCTTGGGGCCCGATGCCTTGGGTGGTTTCTTGGGCGGGGCCATCTTCACGGGCGTGATCTTCGCCCTGCTGATGAGCAATGCTGGCGGGCTGTGGGATAACGCCAAGAAGTATATCGAAACCGGAAAGTTCGGTGGCCCTGGCTCTGAAGCCCACAAGGCAGCCGTGGTTGGCGATACCGTTGGTGATCCCTTCAAAGATACTGCTGGGCCCTCGCTGAACACCCTCATCACGGTGATGAGCCTGGTATCTTCGCTCTTCGCGCCCATCATTGCCGCCTTCCACCTGTTCAGCTAGGTGGGGGTAAAACTTGTTACAATCCAAGGTTCTTAGAACCTTGGATTGTAACAAGCTCAATTTGTAATACACTTTGACATGAGTCCTCACCGGCGCTTTCTCTTGCGGAATATTGGACCCTTCCGCCACCCGTCTGCTTTCTTGCTTGGCGCACAACTGCTGAGCCTGATTCTTTATGCTGTGTTTGACCGCGCCCAGAATGGGCGCGTCTTGCTGGGGGCTGCCGGGGTGCTGGTGTTGGTGATGACGGTGTGGGTGGTGTACCGCAGCTCGACCGTCAATTGGATCGCCTGGGTGCTGGGAGCCCCGGCTTTGCTGCTCTTGATCGGCTCAGAACTTTCTAACAACGCTGCCCTGCTGGTATGGGCGGCCTTGCTAGAAGCCATCCTCTACTTCTACGCTGCCGTCAGCCTGATCGTGTACATGATGGACGATACGCGCGTCACCACTGACGAGCTGTTCGCGGCCGGCGCCACCTTCACTTTGTTAGCCTGGGGGTTCACTTACCTGTACATCGTTTGCCAGGCCTGGGTGCCGGGCAGCTTTTCTGGGACCACACATCCAGGACAGGCCTGGAGCCTCATTGAATTGATGTCGCTCAGCTTCGCCAACCTATCTGCCACCGGTCTGAGCGATATCGTGCCCGTCAGCGCGCCGGCGCGGGTACTGGCAATGTTAGAGCAGTTTTCTGGTATCATCTACCTGGCGATGGTCGTATCCAGGCTGATCGGCATGAGCATGACAGGCCATGGCCGTAAACAGGCTTAAAGGCTGGATTACCCGCCCATCCCCGCACTTCGGGGTATAATTGCACACTGCTTATACATTAACGTTAGAGGAATCGAATGCGACCAATTTATCCCTTCACTGCCATCGTTGGCCAAGAGCGCATGAAGCGCTCATTGATCTTGAATGCCGTCAACCAACACATCGGCGGCGTATTGATCCGCGGCGAACGCGGTACGGGTAAATCTACGGCAGCGCGCGCCCTGGCTAATTTGCTGCCAGAGATCGAAGTTTTTGCCGATTCCCCTTTCAACGATGACCCCGCCGCACCCCTCTCCTGGTCAGATTGGGCCAAAGAACGCCAATCTAAGAATATCCCCCTGAAAGCCATCAAACGCCGCGTGCCCTTCATCGATCTCCCCGTCAGCGCCACCGAAGATCGCGTGGTAGGCACCCTGGATATCGAAGCCGCCATTCAAAAAGGCGAGCGTCACTTTGAGCCGGGCGTGCTGGCAGCCGCCAACCGCGGCTTGCTCTACATTGATGAAGTCAACTTGCTGGACGACCACGTGGTAGACCTGCTGCTCGACTCTGCCGCCATGGGCGTCAACGTGGTCGAGCGCGAGGGCATCTCCTTTGCCCACCCGGCGCGCTTCATCCTGGTTGGCACCATGAACCCCGAAGAAGGCGACCTGCGCCCTCAGCTCTTGGATCGCTTTGCCCTCTCTGCCGAGATCTACGGCATCCGCGATGCACGCGAGCGCGTGCTGATCATGGAACGCAACCTGGCCTTTGAAGCCAACCCCGAAAAATTCCGCCGCGATTGGCAAGAGCAAGAAGCCAAGCTCTCTGAGCGCATCGATAAGGCCCGCCGCCTGGTGGATGAAGTGACCTACACCAGCCGCGACCTGCTCTCGATTGCCGCCCTCACCTCTTCACTGAACGTAGAAGGCCACCGCGCCGACCTGGTGATCCTCAAGACCGCCCGCGCCCAGGCCGCCTTTGACAACCGCACGGCTATCAGCGAGCGCGATATTGCCCTGGCAGCCGAGCTGGCCCTGCCACACCGCATCCGCCAGGGGCCCTTCTCACAAGCCTCTGTTTCACCGGATGAACTGCAAGAGCGCATCGAGCAGATGCAGGGCGCGGCCGCCGCAGCCGGCGAACCCGAACCTGCTTCTGAAGACGAACACTCTCCCCATTACGAAAAAAAAAAGCGTAAGCCGGGAAGCCGGGGAGGAACAGCCGAGTAATCCTTCCCAGCTCGACCCGGCCCCGCAGAGTGTTTTCGATATTGGCAATGCCTACTGGTGGGATGGCGGCCAAAAAGTAAAGACCGGCGAATCCTTCACCCCCCGCAAGCTCGACACCGCCCTCGACAAGCTGTACCGCAAGCGCGCCGGACGCCGCTCGCGCACCCATACTGACCGCAAACGCGGCCGTTACATTCAATCGCGCCCCGCTCAAGGCAAGACGGACGACCTGGCCTTCGATGCCACCCTGCGCGCAGCCGCACCCTTCCAGCGCGAGCGGGCCGACCTGCGCAAGAAGGTGGCCTTTGCCATCCGCCCCTCCGATTTTCACCGCAAGGTGCGCGTCAAGAAAACTTCGAACCTGGTGCTCTTCGTGGTAGATGCCTCCTGGTCGATGGCTGTGGCCGAGCGCATGTCAGCCACCAAGGGCGCCATCCTCTCTCTGCTCACCGATGCCTACCAACGCCGTGACCGGGTGGGGTTGGTGGTCTTTCAGAAGGACCGCGCCACCCTGGTGCTGCCGCCCACCAACTCGGTGATGCTGGCCCAGCGCGCCCTGACCGATATTCCCGTCGGTGGCAAGACCCCGCTCTCAGCCGGCCTGCACATGACCCACCAGGTGCTGGGGCGCGAGCGCATCCTGCACCCCGACGTGCAGCCCCTGGTGATCCTGCTGACCGATGGCGCCGGCAACGTCTCAATGACCGCCATGCCCCCTCAAGACGAGGCCCACCGCCTGGCTGAGCAAATCGCCAGCGAGAACACCCGCTGCGTGGTGATCAACATGGAACATGCCGCCTTCGATCAGGGCCTGGCCCAGGCCCTGGCTGAGCACCTTAAAGCCCCCTGCTACACCCTGCACGAACTCAAGGCCGAAACACTCTATCAGACGGTAAAAGACGAAATGGACAACCCGAGAGGGGGATAGCACAAAGATGAAACGCCGCATCGCGCTGATTGCCATGCTTTTCATCCTCGCCTCCTGCAGCCTGCCCCAACCCCCCGGCGCAGCCGCCCCAACCAGCCAGCCCACTACCACCCCCGAGGGCCCAGCGCCCACGCTCTTCGCCTCTCCATCCCCCACTTTCTCACCCCTTCTGACGCCCACGCCAGAACCCACGCCCCAGCCCGCAGAGCAGGCCTCACACCCCAGCTACAACCTGGAGGCGGTCTTCAACTACTATGCGCATACGCTGGCCGTCACCGAAACGGTGACCTATACCAATACCAGTTCTGAACCCATCCCCAGCCTGGTGCTGTTTGTCGAACCCAACCGCTATGCCGGCGGCTTCACCCTCCGATCCCTGGCCTTGAGCGATGCCCAACCGATCGAGGAGTACACCCTCTCTGGCAACCGCCTGGAGATTTTCCTCTCTTTGCCGCTGATGCCGGGCCAGGGTATGGCGCTGACCCTGGGCTTTGACCTCTTCTTGCCTGCCATCCCCGACCCTTCTGACGCCACCAGGCCCATGCCTTACGGCCACACCGACCGCCAAACCAACCTGGTGGACTGGTACGCCTTCTTCCCGCCGTACATCCCAGGCCAGGGTTGGCTGTGGCGGCAGCCGGGCTACTTTGGCGAGCACCAGGTATATGAAGCCGCATCGTACCAGGTAACGATCACCCTCGACCTGGCCGTGCCAGACCTGGTGCTGGCAGCCAGCGCCCCGGCCGCCCAAGACGGGAAAACCTACCGCTACGAAATGCCCCTGGCGCGCAACTTCGTCTTCTCAGCCAGCCAGCAGTACCTGGTGCTCAGCCAGCAGGTGGGCGAGGTGACCGTATACAGCTACCACTTCCCTTACAACATCACCGCCGGCCAGGCTGCCCTGTGGCACACCGCCCAGGCCCTCGAGCTTTACACCCGCCTGTACGGGCCGTACCCTTACAGCACCTTGACTGTCGTGGAAGCCGACTTCTTGGACGGGATGGAATACAGCGGGCTATACTTCCTCAGCCGCGGCTTTTACGATCTCTACGACAATACCCCCTTCGGCTACTTGACGATCATTGCCGCCCACGAAACCGCCCACCAATGGTGGTATGGCATGGTGGGCAACGACCAGGCCAATGAGCCCTGGTTGGACGAATCTTTGTGCACCTTCAGCGAGCGCGTCTTCTACGAGAATGTCTATCCTGACCTGGAGTTCGGCGCTCAGCCGGTGCTGGATTGGTGGCATTATTTTCGCATCGATTATTACGAGCCCGGCGGCCTGATCGATGGCAGTATCTACGATTACAACGGCTTCTTGCCCTACCGCAACGCGGTTTACCTACGCGGGGCCGATTTCTTGCAGGCCTTGCGCCAGCAAGTGGGCGACGAGGTCTTCTTTGCCTTCTTGCAAGATTATGCCGCCCAAAAGGCCTACCAGACTGCCTTTGCTGTGGATTTCTTTGCTATACTAGAAGAACATACCGACCAGGATTTCAGCACCCTGCTGGCGGAATATTTCCAACCATAACCGTTTTCAGGTGCCGCACCCGCTTTGCAGCAGCCTGAGAAGGAGGCCGTTTGTGAAACTAAAACCACTATGGTTCATCCTGGCAATCCTGCTCTTGCCTGCCCTGGCCTGCGACATCCCGCTGGCCCCGCCCGATATCGATACGCCCCCGCCAGGTGAGGCCCCCGCCACGCTGCAGCCCACCAGCGGCGTAGCCGTAGGCCGCGACCCCGGGGCTCCCCAGGCCACTTCGGTCAGCATCCCTACCCGCACACCGGTCAACAACCCCACGGCTGAAGAAGTCATCGAAACCTATGCCCGCGAGGTACTCGACCTGGATATCGAGGTCACCCTGGCTACCAGCATGGTACAAGATTTGGATATCCCGCTCTCCAAAGAGCAGGAGGTTGAATCAGCCCTGGCCCTTTCGGGGGTCACCTACTTTGGCATCTGGCCCGAAGGCATGGCAGCCGTGGCCCTAGGCGAGGGCGGCGTGAGCGGCGATTTTCTGGTTGACGTTCAGGATGCTTCGTTGGGGGCCTTTTCTACCCGCAGCAGCACGGCCATGCCCACCGATGCCGCATCGGCCCTGGCGCTGCTGCAAGCCACTTACCCGGGCCTGCTTGATTTCCCCCTGGTGCAGGATGAGAAAGCCGCCGAAGGCTTCGTTTTCACCAACACCAGCCCCGATGTGATCCAGCTTCCGGGCATCCAGGCCACCCTCCAGGGCACAGTCGTCAGGGCAGGCGTGGCCCCAGGGGGGCGCGCCAACACCTCGGTGCTGTGGACGGTGATCGCGTCTGGCATCCTGGCGACGCCTTTCAAATAACAGGCATCGCAGTAACCAGTAAAGTCATTACAAGGAGGGTTCCCATGGATCGTCGACTGTTCAAAGCCTATGGGGCGAGCTGCGCCCGCAGCCTGGTCGTTCAGATCGTGGTGGGGGTGGTGGCGCTGTGCATCTTACCTGCCATCATCCTGGTCAGCATGCTGATGCCCCTGCCGCCCGAGCTGGAAGAATACCGCCCCATCTTGTGGGCTTTTGGCTTCGTGGCCTTCTTGGGCCTGTTCACAGTGGCCGCAGTAGCCTGGATGTTGTGGAGCAAGCGCCAGCGTGCTGGTCAATTCGACGAGGCCTTTGCCACCCTGGGCTTGAGCGGCAGCAACTACATGCTCGTCGGGCGGCAGTACCACGGGCAGGTCAATGGGCGGCAGGTGGATATCTACTTCTACCGCGGCCCTATCCTGGATATTTACCTGGCTTCGCCGTTGCGCACCCGCATGGGGGTGGGGCTTTCCAGCGCGCTGAGCTCGGCGGCATCCAACCTGCTCAAACGTCCCGCCCTGCAAACCGGGCATGCAGAGCTGGCTCAATATGTGTTCTACCCCATTGACGAGCGCTGGGGGCGCGAGCTATTGGATGATCCGCAGGCGCGCGCTGCCATCTTGCGCCTGCTGGAGACCCCCAGTTCTTACGAGATCCGCACCCTGTTCTTTGAGCCTGAAGCGCTCCAGATCAAGGCCAATCACATCTCCCCCGGCCGCATCACGGCTGAAGCCGCCCGCCAGTGGATCAACGACCTGCTGCTGTTGGCCGAACTGGCCGAGCGCCTGCCCGCCCCAACCGTCACCGCCCAGCCCAGCGGCCTGGCGCGCACCACCCGCACAGACCGCAACCGCCTGTACTGGATCGTGGGCGGCGTCACCTGCGGCTTCTTCGCCCTGATGATGGTGTTCATCCTCGTCATCAGCTTCGTGATGATCTACTTCATGGAAGCGGGGGGATAAGGCCCGCCTTCTCGATCAGTTCCCCCACCCCCGTACAGACCCAATCCGGCGGCGGCTTAAAAACCGCCGCCTGTTCTTTTGTGGTTGCGCCGCTTAGCACCAGGGCTGTGCGCATACCAGCCTGCTGGCCCATGTGGATATCCGTCTCCAGGCGGTCGCCGGTCATCAGGCAGCGCTCTGGCGGCAGGCCCATGCGCTGCATGGCCACCTCCACCATCAGGCGAGAGGGCTTGCCTGCCAGCAAATCCACCCGCCGGCCGGTCAGGTGCTCCAGGGCCGCCAGGGTGGCCCCGGCATCGGGGATGCCGCCGCCCGGCATGGGGCAGGTCTTGTCGGGATTGGTGGCGAAAAAGGCCGCCCCTTTGATCAACGCCTGGTAAGCGGTATTGAGCTTGCGGTAATCCAGGGTGCGGTCAAAGGCCACCACCACGGCATCCACCCCCTGCGGCTGGATGACCTGCTTCTCGTCCTGCCCGGCAAACTCCTCCAGCACGGTCAGGCCATGGCCGCGCAGCTCAGCCTTCAGATTCTCCTCGCCCACCACGTATAAGCGCAAAAGCGGGGCGGTGCGCGCCAGGTGATAACCCAGCACATAGCCCGAAGTGAGCACATCCTCCGGCTCAGCCGGCATGCCCAGGCGCGTCAGCTTGGCGGCATAATCCTGGCGCGGCGCCAGCGGCTTGTTCGAAACGAACAGCACCTGCTTCCCGGCGGTGCGCAGGGTGCGCAGCAGTTCCACCGCCCCCGGCAGAGCCTGCTCGCCTAAATACAGGGTGCCATCCAGGTCAAAGATAAATCCATCGATTGTCATATGCATCATTTAGAAGGCAAGGACTCACCGCAAAGACGCAGAGAGCGCAGCAAAAGAACTCAGCGTACTCCGCGTCTCTGCGGTTAAAACAGCTAAGGATATAAGAAGCCGGCAAAACTGCCCGCCGCCAGGGTCACCAGGCCGCTGCCATCGTAACGCACGCGCATCAAAGAGGCGTTATCCCACTCATTCAAGCGCACCTCCAACAGCAGGGTCTCCCCATCCAGCCAGCCAACCGGGCGCACCCAATCCACCTTCTGCGCGCCTGTGACGCTGGAAATGGCCGCCTCGCTGATCTCGGCGGTGATGCTGCCGGTGACCGTGGCAATGCGAATGGTAGCGTGGAAATTGGGCACATCTGCCATCAACCAGCCGCTGCCCTCTTTCCAGGCCACGTATTGGTTATCCGGCGAGAAGACCGCATCTCCGGCCCCACGGTCACTGCTGGGCAGCAAGGGGATCGCCACCGCGTTCGACTCATCCATGTTGTGCACCAGGGTGATTGGGCTTGGGTCGCCATGAGACCAACTGGCCACGTGGGCCACCCAGCTCTGGTCTGGAGAGAGCCCGCAGGGGTCGATCGTGTTATCGTAAATATGCTGTGAGCTACCGGTATCCAGGTTCAGATAGCTAAGCGTACGGTGCGGCTCAAAAACGATATCCCCGCCAATGCCATAAGCCACAGTGGTATACCAGATGCCCACCGGTTGGCCCGACTGCACAACCACCGCCAGGGGCTTGGCGGCCCAGAACTCGGGCTCGTCCACCACCGCCACAGGCTGGGCATTGGGCAAAGAGTCCAGG
>JAKQIM010000068.1 GCA_029557965.1 Chloroflexota bacterium
TCAATCCGCGCTATCATCATTACCAGTTGGCTCATAGGGGTCTCCTGATGTTCGCCTCTCGGCGGGATAGAGACATCAAGGATACCCCCGTGGGCCAATTTTTATCAAGGACGCGCCCCATCGGTTTGGCGCGCTAACAAAAGATTTGCATTCGACTGCAAAATCGGTTATAGTTAGCAAAATTTCTGCCCATTGGAGGCTCGATTGAAGACCAGCCGTTCCTACAGCATTTTCGTGATCGTCGTCTTTTTCCTGTTCATGCTGCTGCACCAAACCGATAAGCTCATGATCGGTTCGATGCAAACGCCCATCAGCACCACCTTTGGATTGAACGATTTGCAGTGGGGAATGATCAACTCAGGTTCTCTCATCGTCGCCAGCCTCTTATACCCTGTGTGGGGCTACTTGTGTGACCGCTTCTCGCGCGCCCGGTTGCTGGCTTTAGCCTCCTTCATTTGGGGCGCTACCACCTGGCTGAGCTCCATCGCCAAAACCTTCCCGCAGTTTCTCGTCACGCGTGCCTCCACCGGCATCGACGACTCTTCCTACCCTGGCATGTACAGCCTGGTCGCCGACTACTTCCACCCTGAAATGCGCAGCCGGATCTACGGCATCTTGCAGTTCGCCCAACCCATCGGCTACTTGGTAGGCATGATCTTGGCCCTGATTGTTGCCCCCCTCATCGGCGGCTGGCGCTCGATCTTTTACATCACCGGCTCTCTTGGCCTGGTGATTGCCGCGGTCATCTTCTTCGGCATCAAAGATATGCCACGCGGCAAGGCCGAGCCCGAATTTGATGGCATGCAAGAGATCACCCAGTTCAAATTTTCCTGGCCGGCGGTCAAAGAGATCTTCAAAAAGAAGACCATGTGGTTCGTCTTCTTGCAGGGTTTTGCCGGCGTGTTCCCCTGGAATGTCATTACTTTCTTCTTCTTCGGTTATCTACAGACCGAACGCGGTTATGATGAGAACGCGGTGCTGATGACCATGGGCCCCGTTGTTATCATCCTGGCTATCGGCTACCTGGTGGGCGGCTCGCTTGGCGACTGGCTATTCAAAAAGACGCCCAAAGGCCGCATCATTATCTCCTGCATCGGCGTTGTCATGGGCGCCATCTTCTTATACCTGGCTATCCAAACCCCAATCGAAGGGCGCACCCAATTCTTCATCTTTATGTCCCTCTCAGCCCTCTTCATGCCCTTCTCTTCGCCCAACGTGGTCGCCACCGTTTTCGATGTAACCGCCCCCGAAGTGCGCTCCACCGCCCAATCGGTAGAATACTTCGTCGAAAACAGCGGCGCAGCCCTGGCCCCCACCCTGGCTGGCGCTATCGCCCTGGCTACCACCAAGCAAACCGCCATCCTCACGGTCAGCATCACGGCCTGGGCATTGTGCTTCGTGTTCTACCTGGGTGCCCTGTTCTTCATCGGCCCCGAAACCAAAGCCCTGCGCGACCTGATGCGCCAACGGGCACAAGCCAAGTAGTGCAAGTAGTGAATGAAAAACGGCGCTCAGGCGCCGTTTTTCATTCACTATCCATACAACGCCCGGTGCGCCAGGCGCAGGCGGGCAAAATCCATCTTCTCTACCTCGCGGTCGTAAGTCAGGTACCCGTTGACCTCGATTTCTACATCTGTTGTCTGCGTATAAATCGCCGCAGACAGCCCGCGTTCCACCCAGGGCCGCAGTTGGTTATCCAGCAGGTCCAGGTAGGCTTGCGTCAGCGCCTCGACCGTGGCATATTTGGCGTATCCAAACTCAACCTCCGGTTTCCAGGCATGCTCCTTGAGGTTGAGCGCATACCCGCCAAATTCCGAGAGCACCAGCGCACGCCGCGCCTCCGGCTTGTTCAGCGGCAGCTTCTTGAAGTAAACATGCAAACTCTTGAAATCTCCCCCGCCCTGGTCAAACCAACCGCTGGCATGATCCACCAGGCGCGTGGGGTCGTAGGCTTTGAGCCAGTCGGCCGTCGCTTTGGCGTCAAACTGCCCCCAGCCTTCATTAAAAGGCACCCACACCCCAATACAGGCAAAGTTATAAAGATGGTCCACCAGCTCGATCAACTCACGCTGGTAGTCGGCGCGGCTTTCTGCCGCCTCGCGCCCGGCATAACGGTAATGATGATCGCGCCGCCGCGAGCCAAAGATAATGGTCAAGAAAGAGGTGGTCTCGCTGACCGCATGCCCGCCGCTCATCATATCTTGCCACACGATCAACCCCAGCCGGTCGCAGTCGTAATAATAACGCGCTGGCTCAACCTTGATATGCTTGCGCACCATGTTACAGCCCAAGCCCTTGATCATCTCCAGGTCAAAGCGCATGGCCTCGGCGCTGGGTGGCGTATACAAGCCATCCGGCCAATAGCCCTGGTCCAACGGGCCATATTGGAACAAGGGCTGGTTGTTCAGGCATAGGCGCACCCGTCCCTGTGCATCTGGGCCCAGGCTGAACTTGCGCATCCCAAAGTAACTCTCCACCCGGTCCTCACCCACCTCCACCACCAGGTCATACAAATGCGGCGTATCGGGGCTCCACAACCTGGGCTCAGGGATCGCCAGGCTGGCCTTCCCGGTTCCGGCATCCACCGCCGCCTGGGCCACCGGGCTGCCCTCCATGCCAACCCAAACCCGCACCCCCTGGAGCAGGTCCTGCTTCCCATCCACCCGCACATCCACTTCCACGGTCTGCGCATCAATATCTGGTGTGATCTTCAACCCCGAAATGAATGTCTCAGGCACAGGCTCCAGCCACACCGTTTGCCAGATGCCCGAGACGCGGCTGTACCAGATGGTGCGCGGCTCCAGCACCTGTTTGCCTCGCTGCTGCCAGTGGGCATCTGTGGGGTCCCACACCGCCACCAGCAGCTCGTTCTCGCCGGCCCGCAAATAAGGGGTCAGCTCAAAGATAAAGGGCAGGTACCCGCCCTGGTGCACGCCAAGCTGATTGCCATTCAACCAGGCAGTAGCCTGCCAATCGACGGCGCCAAAATGCAGCAGCACACGCTTCGCCGCCCACGCTTCGGGAAGGCTAAATCTCCGCCGGTAGCACAGCCGCTCATCCGGCTGCAGCTCCCGCCCCACCCCCGAGAGGGCCGATTCGATGGGATAGGGCACCAGGATCTTCTCTGGGAATTCGTGGGCCATCTCTACCTCAAACGGCACAGTGGCGCAATCCCACAGGCCATTCAAGTTCAGCCATTCAGGGCGCGCCAATTGAGGTCGGGGGTATTCCAGCCAGGCATTTTCGGGGCTTACCTCTCTGCCCCAACGGGTCATCAGGTTTCCGGATACAGGCTGCCAGAGGGTCATCATCAGGGTTTCCTTTTCATCAACAATTTGATACCTGCCACAAGATGCCCATTTAAAATCTCCACCAACCCTTCCACCTGGGCAACCGACATCCCCCCGTTAGACATCATGGTCAAAGCCCGCAGCGGCGCATCCACCAACATATTCTCCGCCAGCATCTTCATCTCGGGGTCGTCCTTCATCACCGTGTCGATCTGTTTACGCATGTAGTTCCAAATCTGCCGGCCCAGCCATTTATCCTGGATATCGGTTAGAGAAGAATTGATCGTATGGGGGGCGCCTTTTTGCCTCTCCCTGGCTGGGATCGGCCGTCCTAATAGCGCCTTGAATTCGTCGTCTGAGACCTGCATCCCGCCCGACAGATCGTAATAGCACGGGGCCGTCGCGCGCAGGTCCGGCAGATGGGCATGCACACTGCTCACTACACGCACCCTGGCCGATAAGCGCAGGTCCCGACTGGAGGCACTGGCCCGCACCTCGTATTCGCCATCTTCCACGTGCCAACCGCCTAACTCGGTGTTGTAGTAAGCGAAATCTCGTCCAGATAGGGTAAAGCGCACCTCCTGGCTTTGGCCTGCCTCCAGGTACAGCTTTTCAAATCCCTTCAGCTCTTGCTCGGCCCGGATGATGACCGAACCCTTTCTTGAAACGTATAACTGCACCGCCTCACTGCCCGCCCGCGAGCCAACATTGGTGACGGTACACGATACGGTCAGCGTATCGCTGTCTTTGATCTGGTCAGCCGACAAGCGTAGGTTGCTGTACTCAAAACGGGTGTAGGCCAACCCGTAGCCAAACGGATAGCGGACCGCTTTTTGGGCCGTATCGTAATAGCGGTAGCCCACGAAGAGCCCCTCGCGGTATTCCACCGTCAGCGGATAGCCAGGGAAGTAAACGTGCGAGGAAGCGTCCGCGGCCGTGAAAGGCCAGGTTTCAGCCAGCTTACCGCCCGGATTGACCACCCCCAACAGCAGGTCGGCACAGGCGCCGCCGCATGCCTCACCGCCCAGGTACATCAGCAAAATACCCTGCACCCCATCGGCCCACACCAGCTCCATGGGCGCCCCCCCGTGCAAGATCACCACCACGTGCTGGTTCACCCGGCTCACCGCCTCGATCAGCCGTACGTGGCTCTCGGGCATCTTCATGCTCTCGCGATCAAAGGTTTCTGCCTCATAACGGTCGGGCAGGCCCGCGAAAATATAAACGATATCCTTGCCCTCCGCCACCCGGCAAGCCTCTTGCACCAGGGCCTCATCCGGCAGATCGGTGTCCAGCCGGTAGCCTTCTGCGTACTCAATATCCAATCCCAGCTTCTTCAACTCATCGCGGGCACTGTCCAGGCGCAGCGGCTGGATCTTCGAGCTGCCTGCCCCCTGGTAACGCGGGGTCACCGCAAAAGCCCCAATGACTGCCGCCTTTTGGTCGGCCCTGCCGGGCAAGATATTGTCCTCGTTTTTCAAGAGCACCGCCGATTGCGCCGCCGCTCGCCGCGCCAGGGCATGATGGGCATCGGCATCGTATCTAAAAGCCTGCCGCTCTTGGGCACGCAAGATCATGGCGGTCAGCCGCACAGCCGCGGCGTCCAAAATCTCCACTGGCAGCATGCCGCTTTCCACCGCCTGCACGATACGCGCATCGTTGGTGCCTTCCAGGTGCGGCATCTCCAGGTCAAGCCCGGCCTCCAGGCCCCTAACCCGGTTTGCGGTAGCGCCCCAATCCGAAACCACCACCCCCTCAAAGCCCCATTCATCGCGCAGGATCTCGGTCAGCAAGCGCTTATTCACGCTGGCGAACTGCCCAAACAGCCGGTTATACGAGCACATCACCGTCCATGGCCTGGCTTTCTTGACCGCCTGCTCAAAGCCGGCCAGGTAGATCTCACGCAAGGTGCGCTCATCCACCACCGAATCAACCACCATACGCCGTTTTTCCTGGTTATTGGCCGCAAAATGCTTTAGCGAAACGCCCACGTTCTGGCTTTGCACACCGTCGATAAAAGCTGCTCCCAATTCTCCAGATACAAACGGGTCTTCGCTGAAATACTCAAAGTTGCGCCCGCACAGCGGCGAGCGCTTGATATTGATGCCAGGCCCCAACAACACGGCCACACTTTCTTGCCGGCACTCCTCGGCAATGGCCTGCCCGATCTCTGTCAATAATTGGCGGTCAAACGAGCACGCCGTGGCCGAGGCCGTGGGAAAGCACACCGCCGGCACAGATTGGTTGATGCCCAGGTGATCAGCGTCGGCCCTTTGTTTGCGCAAGCCGTGCGGCCCGTCCGTCACCATGATCTCTGGCAATCCCAGGCGCTCCACGCCCTTCATCATCCAAAAATCCTTGCCCGAGCATAAGTTCGCCTTTTCTGCCAGGGTCATCTGCGCCACAAGCGTCTTTGCCTTTTCGATGTGCTCCATTAGATTCTCCTCGATGCAGTTGCAGTGTTCAACCTGCATTTGCAGCAAGTGGGCCAGTCATCTTGACCAGCCCACTCGCCGCCTTAAAGGTTGAACCTCGTGTTGATTTTAGCGGAACCAGACATGTGTACAGAACAGGGTGAACAGCACCATGGTCAACGAGATGACCAACACCACGCTCAGCCCCGCCAGCACCGCATACCAGGCATACTGCCAGGTTTCGGAACGGGTCAGACGCTCGCCTTGAGGATATACCATCCCCTCAGCGCGCTTCTCACCGCGAGCGCGGCGGTCATACCACCGCATCCCTTCAACGTTCATATTGCAGATGACTCTGCCGTCATCGTCGTCGTACTTCTTTGGTTCCTGTTTCATGAAACATCCAATCCCTTAATTGAACAGGTGACAGGCCACCTGGTGCCCTGGTTCCACTTCTTTGGTCTGTGGGATTTCTTTGCTGCAAATCTCCATCCGCTCGCGACAGCGGGTGTGGAACTTGCATCCCGATGGCGGATTAGCAGGCGAAGGAATGCTGCCTTCGAGGATGATGCGGTTTCGCTTGGCGGCAGGGTCTGGAACCGGCGCAGCACTTAAGAGGGCCTGCGTGTAAGGGTGCAGAGGATTGCGGAAGATATCGGCCTTGCTGCCGTATTCAACCATGCTGCCCAGGTACATCACGCCCACATGGTCAGAGATGTACTCAACCACCGACAGATCATGCGAGATGAAGAGATAAGTGAAGCGGTGCTTATCCTGCAAATCCTTCAGCAGGTTAATGATCTGCGCCTGGATTGAAACATCTAAGGCCGAAACAGGCTCATCGCACACAATGAACGACGGTTTAAGCGCCAGCGCCCTGGCGATGCAAATGCGTTGGCGCTGCCCGCCCGAAAATTCGTGTGGGTAGCGGTCTTTGTGATACGGCTGTAGCCCGCAAGATTTCATCACACCATCGATGTAGTCGTCGTATTCGTCCTTCGGCACAAGGTCATGTTCTTTGACCGCCTCGCCGATGATCTCGCTGACCGGAAGCCGGGGCGAAAGACTCGAGAAAGGATCCTGAAAGATGAACTGCATCTGGGTGCGCATTTTGCGCAGCTCTTCATGCTTAATGGCGTAAATATCCACGCCATTGATAATCACATCACCGCTTGTCTTGTTGATCAGCCGCAAAATCGTCTTTCCGGCAGTCGTTTTGCCGCAGCCCGATTCGCCCACCAGGCCCATCGTCTGGCCGCGCCGGATCGAGAAGCTGACCCCATCCACCGCCTTGACATAACCGACAACCCGCTGCACCAAACCGGCCTTGATCGGGAAATACTGCTTGAGGTCTTTCACTTCAAGCATATTGCCGTTCGTGGGCTCGGCGTTCTTGTGAGATTTTTCTACCATAATTATTTAGCTCCCGTATGACCATCCACGTAGTGATAACAGGTCACCATGTGGGTTGGCGAAACATACACTTCCTTGGGATATTCACCATTACATACGCCCATGCGCCGTTCACAGCGATCCTTGAAATAACAATAGTTGGGCATTTTGACGGGATTGGGCACACTCCCGGGGATGCTGTAAAGCCGCTCGGCGGTGGTGCGGTTAATGACCGGCTTGGATGCCATCAGGCCCACGGTATAAGGATGCAGCGGCTCATGGAACACCTCAGACACGGTGCCCTTTTCAACGATCCGCCCTGCATACATCACCACAACAAAGTCCGCCATCTCAGCAATAACGCCCAGGTCATGCGTGATGAGCATAATGCTCGAATTGATCTTATCCTTAAGATTCCTCAGCAGATCGAGGATCTGCGCCTGGATCGTCACATCGAGCGCAGTGGTCGGTTCGTCGGCAATGATCAGCATAGGCGCACAAGCCAGGGCCATGGCGATCATGATGCGCTGGCGCATACCACCCGAAAGTTCGTGCGGATACATCTGATAAACGCCGGTATTATTGGCGATCCCCACCATCTCAATCATCTTGAGCGTGGTTTCTTTGATCTGGCCTTCGGGCATATCTCCAAAGTGCTGCTTGACCACCTCGTCGATCTGATGCCCCACCCGGAATACCGGATTCAGGCTGGTCATCGGCTCCTGGAAGATCATGGACACCGCGCTGCCGCGGATGGTCTCCATCACCTGGGTCGGCGTCTTGGCGATATTGTAGATCTTAGCGCCTGCGTTGAAGCGGATCTCACCTTCAACAACCTGCCCCTGCGGCCTTTGCAGTAACTGCATCAGCGATAACGACATCACCGATTTACCGCAGCCCGATTCGCCCACCACACCCACCGTTTTGCCTTCAGGGATGTCGAAGCTGACGCCATCAACTGCTTTAACCGTACCGATATCGGTAAAGAAAAAGGTGTGCAGATTATCGAACTCCACCACGTTCTTGGGGTCCTTCATCTGCGTGACGTATTCACTCTCAGGAACGTTCTTGCGGTTGCGCTTCCGTTCCAGCTCATTGGTGATCCGGCGGTTGCGAATGGTGGTGCGAGCCAATTCACGCGCCGTGATATGGCTTCTTTCCTCCGGATCAGGATTGAGTTTATCCTTGAGCCAATGAATAAGGGTTTTCTTCTCTTTATCCATCACAGTTTCCTACCTTTGCATCTTCGGGTCGTATGCGTCACGAAGCCCGTCGCCAACGAAGTTGAAGCCCAGCACGGTCAACAAGATCAACATACCCGCCGGTATCCACATGAACCAATAATTGGTCATCACGAACGCATCCGAAGCTGTATTGATGATGCTTCCCCAAGAGGCCAGTGGATATTTGATGCCCAATCCCAAGAAGCCAAGGGTTGCTTCAGTGATGATGATGCCACCCAACCCGGCTGTGGCCTGCACGATCAAGAGCGGCATCACATTCGGGACCAGGTGCTTGAAAATCCTGCGGCTGGTACGAATACCTGTTGCCTCAGCAGCTACCATGAAGTCTTGCTCACGCAGCGATAGGATTTGACCACGCACCACGCGCGCCACGCCCGTCCAACCAAGCACACCCAAGATCCCCATCAAGAGGAAAATACGCACCATGGGGAGAACTTCCAGGGCATCCATCACAGAACCAAAGATCAGGACAACCGGATAGAACGGGATGCTGTTGAACAGATCAACGAAACGCATCAGTGCAGTATCTACATTGCCGCCAAAATAACCCGAAATACCGCCGATGACGATGCCAATGGCCACCTCAAGGAAAATGACGACAAAACCGACCATCAGCGAAACCCGCCCGCCGTACATCAGGCGTGTCATCATATCCATGCCGTTGTTATCCAGGCCCAGCGGGTGACCTACCGAAGGCGATTCGTAGGTCCGGATCAGCTCAGTGGAGGTTTCTCGCTTGATGTTATAGGTATCAATCACCCGGACGATCGTGTATTCAGTCGTCTCGCCATTGGCTTCCTGGAAAGCGAATTCCTTTTCCTTGTTGCCAATCGCCTCACGCACCGCAGCCTTAAAATCAACCGACAGGAACAACGATTGGTCGATGGGGTTGACAATGATCCCCGACACCACAGCGAATTCAGCTCCGGCATCGTTAAAGATCGTGGTTTGGGCATCATCATATTGGACGGTGTAGGTATCACCACCCACCACAAACTGGTCTTCTTGGGCCACAAACGCCCGGCTGCTGGCAAGCTTAAAGTCGTACGATGCAACGGTTTCAGCATCTGCCTCATTGAACGCATCATAGACCGTAAGAATGGCAAGCGCCACATCGTGCTCAGTAGAAATCTGCCAGGCTTTCTTGTTTTGGGTAATGCGATAGGTCACACCATCCAGCTCGAATACGCCCAATTTCGCGTCGATCGCCGCCTGAGTGGCATCGATGAAGGCATCCGACAGGGTTGCATCACCCAAAGGATGGACTTTCCCCAACAGCTCTTCAGCAACTGGGTCAAGCTGAAGAATGCGGTAGATGCCCTCATCCTCGCTCACAAAGTAATAAATGGCATCGCCGACCTTGAAAGTTTCCTCATTTTTGCCCATGGCTAACAAAAACTGGGCCCGTTCAGCGCTGCCAAAGCTTTCGCCATCCGCAACCGTATAGCGCAGTTCTTTGTTGTAAATCGCCCCAGCAAATTCCTTGGTCATCGTACCCACGCCCTTAAAGACTTCAGTCTGTCCGTAAGGCGAGAAGATGGGTCCGAGGAACGAAAAAATGAACATGAACAACAAGATCGTAAAACCAACCACGGCAAGGCTGTTACGAATAAAACGCTTGAAAACCAGCATGCCCGGCGAGAGCACCTTGACACGCCTGGCGTCGTCAAGCTGCATCTCTTCTGCATCTGGGCTTTTTTGAACGACTTCCTGTTCTACTTCTTCAGTCGGTTTGTTGGCATCAATCATGGATCACCACCATTAGTTGGCTCTTACACGTGGGTCGACCACTGCGTACATAATGTCCGCAACAATCAGACTCACCTGAGAGAGAAGGATCATAAAGGTCGCATAGAACATCGCGAAGGGAATATCGCCGCGCGTGATAGCTTCAAAGGATACAAAGCCAATTCCAGGGATTTGGAAGAGCGTCTCTGTGATCAACGAGCCGCCAAACATAGCCGGCAAAAGATAGCTCATGTAAGAAACCAGCGGGATCAACGTATTACGGAAAGCATGTTTGTTGATCACCACTTTTTCAGGCAGGCCCTTGGCACGCGCCGTGCGGATATAATCTGAGTTAAGCACTTCCAACATGTTTGTGCGGGTATAGCGCATCAACCCACCAACCGAGAGCATCATCAAAGTGACGATGGGCAGGACCATGTGATAACCAATATCGACCATCTGCTCGGTCGGGGTCATGGAAGAGAAAAATCTACCGGTCAACCCATACAAGTCAAACCAGCCCAGCTTGATCGAGAAGACATACTTCAAGATCGTCGCCAGGAAAAAGGTTGGCAGCGAAATACCCATCAAGGCGAAAACCGTGATGCTGTAATCCGTCTTACTGTATTGCTTCCGGGCTGCCAATATACCCAGAGGTATCGATAGAGCGACCTCGACGATTAACGTGATGATATTGATGATGATGGAATACCAGATCACTTGCTTAAATTTTTCAGTAACCGGGATCCCAAAATGCCAGGAATCGCCAAAGTTTCCTTGGACGGCATTTTTTGCCCAGCCCAGAAAGCCAGGAACAATGCCAATATCAAGACCATAGATCTCATTAAGCTGGTCCAGCCATTCCTGATAGGTTTTGGTGCTCAGGGGGTTTTCAGCTCTCTGCCTGGCAATGGTTTCTACATAAGACGTAGGAAGCATTCGAATAAAGGTATAGATGATCATCGCTCCAAAGAACGTGATAAATATACCCAGAAAGACTCTCCTAAGGATAAAATTACGCATAGTGATCCTTCAAGCCTTCATACAATAATAGTCTGGTAAAGCGCTTATAAATTGAGAATTGTGAGCCCGCCCGAAGGCGGGCTCACAATTTAGCTAGAGAAACCTAGAACAACAACCATCAACTACGGAACATTCATTTCCAGCAGTTCGATATCGTTCTGCCAACCCCAGAAGGTGGTGATGTCGGGGGTGAGTGTATCGATATTGATGCGAACGGTGCTGAAGATGACGATGTTCTGGCGCTGGTAGGTCGGGATTTCGACGGCCCAGTCGATGATGATGTCCAGAGCCTGCTTGTAGATCGCCTTGCGGTAGTTCTGGTCATCGCTCTGGCGAGCATCCATGATCAACTGATCCAGATCGGCATCGCGGATGTGGTAGTGGTTCGAGTCAGTACCGCCCTCACCCACCACGTTGGAGCTGTGGTAGACCTGGTACATGTCGGGGTCGATCGAGGCGCCCCAGGCTGCGGTCCACATTTCCTGGGTACCGGCATCCAAGGCATCCCACAGGATGTTGGAGTCAGAGGGGTCGTTGATCTTGAGTTCCATGCCCAACTTGGCCAGGGAAGCCTGGGCACCGGTCAGGATGGCGAACGCAGGGTGATCACCAGTACCGCCACCGGGGACGATGACTTCGTAGCTCAGCTTGGCGCCTTCAGGAGCAGCGGTGAGCTTGCCGTCGGCAACGGTGAAGCCAGCGGCTTCGAAGTAACCCAAGGCCGCAGCTTCAGCAGCAGCATAGCGTTCTTCGGGGGTCATTTCGGGGGTGTAAATGGGGTTGCCATTGACATCCGTCGAGAAAGCGACCTTGTAGTCTTCATCGGTCGGGCGAGGAGCGGCCCAAGAGGTGTTCGAGATTGGGTAGTTGATGACGCTGGCAGCTTCGCCGTAGTAGCTATCGATGGCAACGTCGCGGTAAACGGCCAGGATGGTGCCAAGGGCCTTGCGCAGGTTCTTGGAAGCATCCGAACCCGGATCGCCAGCAACGTTGACGGTGTCGGCGTTGATGCCGGCATAGCCGTAGCCAAGGTTGTCCACCTTGTTCAAGGTGATGACATCACCAACGACCTCGCCGTTCGAGTTGTACGAAGCAACTTCGTCAAAGCGAGCGCGCGAACCGGTCATTTCACCAGCATCGACGGTGCCGGTCTGAACGCCAGAGGGCACTTCAGCAGAAACAGTTTCTTTGAACTGGATCTCTGCGATCTTGGGGCAGCCACGATAGTAGAACTCGTTGGCTTCGAAGTACACGACCTTGTTGTCGTATTTGACGAACTTGTAGGGGCCAGCACCCATCGGGGTGGCGATCAGGCTTTCCTGCTTAGACAGGTCGCCAAAATCAAAGCCGAACATGTTGTTTTCGTAATCGTACTTCGCGGGATCGCCGTAGTAGTGCAGCGGCGTAACCGGAACACCCAGGATCGAGTACACTGCGGGGGCAGAGAAACCATTCACGGTCACCTGGACGGTGTAATCGTCAAGCTTGACGATACCGGAAACGTTCGGGACGCCAGCGCCGCCCATGCTCTCATCCAGCGGGCCCCAGTAGCCGATGAAGTCGGAGTTCACGTTCCCGAGCACATCGGTGCCATTGGCCGACTCGACGGAAGCATAAGCAACCGGGTCGCCTTCGTACAGGGCGTAGGTTTCGTTATAGTAGTCTTCAACAGTGGGGAATTCAGTCACCATGTCGTAGGTCTTGCCAGACGGAGAAGCGGTGAAGACACCATCAACGACCTCACCGTAACCCCACAGGGCCATACCCAAAACTACCTGCAGGCCTTCGCTCTCGGCGACTTCAGCAGGGTCCTTGCCAATGTAATCTGCCGCATAAGCATCGCGGTAGTTGGCATTGACGTAGCTCACGATACCCTGAACATCAGCCATCCATTCGGCCTTCAGCCGAGCCCAGAAATCATCCTGCTGTTCCTGAGTCCAGCCATCGCCATCTGCCCAAGCGTGGTCGGGGCCGGCGGCGAAGATATCGGCAGCCATCGTGGCGTACTTGTCGTACACTTCGCTGGTGGTCTGGGTCTGGTAGTCCTTCAGGCCAACGATGTCGTAAGACGACAGAGACGTCGAACCAACGTAGGAGGGATCCAGGTAGGTGTAGTAGGTGAAGATGATGTCGTCAGCGGTGACGGGTTCGCCATCCGAGAACTTCATGCCAACGCGCAGGCGAGCCGTATAGACGGTCGTGTCGGTGGCTGCATCATATTCAACCTTGGTGTCGGCAGGTCCCTTGTACAGGTAATCGGTGCCGTTGTAGTTGACAACTTCGCCTTCGATCGCATTGAAGATGATACCGCCAGTGCGGTCGGTGGTCAGCAGGCCAACCTGAGTCAGGCCGGCGACATCCGCATCATACCCGGTCTCAGAGAAGAACGGGCTGAATTTCTGCGAGAAGTCTTCATAGGCAACCACGAGCGGGATGTCAATCGTCGGCTCGGTGGGTAAATTCTCACCAAAGGGCTGATCTACGAAGGCCGGCGCGGGTTCTTCGGTCGGGGCCGCAGTCGGTTCCGCAGGAGCAGCAGTCGGTTCCGCAGGCTTTTCAGTCGGGACCGCAGTGGCTGCCGGTTTGGCAGTGGGCTCTTGCACAGGGGCATCTATGGGCATCGCTGTGGGCGTTGTGCAAGCACCTAACACCATGCTCGCAACAAGCAATACAGCAAATACAGCATATAACTTACGCATTTTCTTCATCTCCTAAATGATTTGTGGTTGGGTCAATACAGTTTCACACGCGAATTTAAGTATGTCGATAGCACCTCCATGTTTTATTTGGTCCAGCAAGCTTACGGCGTATGCGTATACTCAGAATCGCCGAACCTTATGAACCTCTAGTATAAACCAAATTTCCCCTTTTGGGGCATGACAAATGTTGCAAATCCGCATAATATTATTCTTAAAAACCGATCCCGTCAACCCCTTTACCGTTCATATTATCTTTTCTTATCAAAAAACTCGCACCTCTCTTCGTTGCTTGTCAACTTGCCAAGTCATTCCACCGGCGTTATCATTATGCCTAGAATGATGTAATGTCGCCGCTCTAGGAGACCGACCATGATCCGTACACAAATCCAAATCACCCCTGAGCAAGCTCGCGCCCTCAAACGGTTAGCCGCCAAGGAGGGAAAGTCGGTTGCAGAATTGATCCGCATCAGCCTGGATGATATGCTGCGGGCAGGCGGTGTCAAAGATCAGGAAGATTTACGACGTAAGGCCCGCGCCGCGGCCGGTAAATTGAGCGGGCCGAAAAACCTGGCTGAAAAACACGATCACTATTTGGCTGAGGCTATCAACCAATGAGTAATTATGTCATCCTTGAAACCACCACCCTGCTCCAGCATGGCTTCGGCATCGAAGCCGTAAGATCTTTCACTGGTCGATTGCACCAGCTTCGAAATCATGCGCCTGCTTAGGCTGGATACAGCTTTTACTTTTGACCCACATTTTCGCGAGCAGGGGTTTGAAGTTATTCCAGAAAACATCAGGCCATCCCCCCCCTGCCCCACCAGCCGCCAGATCATCCATAACACCCGATGACCGAAATTCAAGCTCTCATTGATGCGATTGCTGCGCTCGAATCTCAGCGCTCTTTATTGGGCGATGCGGTTGTGGATGCAGCGCTTGAACCGATGCGGCAAAAGCTGGCGCTGCTCCAGGCACAACCGGCCCAAAGCCAGCGCAAACAAGTCACCGTACTTTTCGCCGAGTTTGCCGGCCTGACCGCACTTTGGGAGAAGTTGGCCGCCACAGAAGCGCACAATTCAAACGCCCTCTGGCAGCAAATCGATGCGGTCATCACCACCCATGGTGGCACAGTCGACAAACACATCGGCGATACCGTAATGGCCCTGTGGGGTGTGCCCATTGCCCGCGAAGATGATCCCGAACGCGCCATCAAGGCCGCCATCGCCATGCAATCCGCCTTATACACGTTCCGGCAGGAATTCAATGCCCCTTTGGTGCTGCGCATCGGCCTGAATACTGGCCCGGTGCTGTTGGGCGAGGTTGGCTCAACACGCGAGTTTACAGCCATGGGTAACACAGTGAACCTGGCATCACGGATGGAGCATGCGGCACCGCCGGATGGCATTTTGATCACACACGAAACCTATCGTCATGTGGGCGGAATGTTCGATGTTCAAATCCAGCCGCCCCTGAATGTCAAAGGCCAGGCTGAACCGGTGCAAACCTACGTGGTGCAGAGCACCAGGGCGCGCACCTTTTGGGTAACCACGCGCGGGATAGAAGGTATCGAGACACGCATGGTGGGGCGGAATGCAGAGCTAAAACGCCTGCAAAACGCTTATTGCATCAGCGCCGCAGAAAGCAAACTGCAAATGGCAACGGTGGTGGCCGAAGCCGGCATGGGTAAAAGCCGGCTGATGCGCGAGTTTAACGCCTGGAACGAAACTCGCCCAGAGCACAGCCTGGTTATCAAAGGACGCGCCAGCCAAGAAATGCAGGCTGCCCCATATGCCCTGCTGCGAGATGCTTTTGCCTTCTGCTTCCAGATCCACGATAGCGACCCGCCAGAAGCAGTGCGAGAAAAAATGGAAAACGGCGTAGGGTCTGTCCTGCAGCCATCTATGTCAGCCAACGGCAAAGCCACCTTACCCTTCCTGGCCCCTTGGACAGAAGATGATACCCCATTGCGCGCCCACACAATCGGCCGCTTGCTCGGTTTTGACCTGTGCGATAGCCCTTACCTGAAAGGTATTCAGGAAGATGCACAGCAGATCCATGACCGCGCTATCCTGTACCTGGTTGACTATTTCAAAGCGCTGGCGGCGCGCCTCCCCATCGTGCTGCTGCTAGAAGATATCCACTGGGCCGATAACAGCTCGCTGGATGTTTTGGAACAGATGCTGCGGATGTTAACCCAGCACCGCCTGCTGATCATCTGCAACACCCGGCCGACCTTGTTTGAGCGCCGCCCTGATTGGCCCAGCGGGCAGGCTTTTCACACGCGCATCGATCTGTTGCCTCTTTCGCAATCCGAAAGCCAGGCATTGGTGGATGATATCTTGCAGAAGGTGGAGGCTGTGCCAGACACGCTGCGCCACCTGGTGGTCAGCAATGCCGCAGGCAACCCTTTTTATGTAGAAGAACTGCTCAAAATGCTCATCGAAGATGGCATTGTTGTGAAAGGGCCAGGCCGCTGGCAGGTCAACTCTGTGCGGCTGGCTTCGGTGCGCGTGCCGCCCACGCTGACCGCCGTGCTTCAGGCCCGCTTTGATATGCTGCCCCACAAAGAAAAGGTCACATTGCAGCGCGCATCTGTATTTGGGCGTACGTTTTGGGTAGAGGCAGTGAACTTTGTTGCCAAAGACCCCGGGCTTTCAGACGCCGCCCCGGCCCTGGCTGCGCTGAACGGGCGCGAGATGGTTTTTCAGTCAGCAACATCTACCTTTGCTGCCACCGACGAATATATTTTCAAGCATGCCCTGCTGCGCGACGCCACCTATGAGAGTGTGCTCAAGCGCGACCGGCGCGTCTATCATGCACGGGCAGCCGACTGGCTGCTGCGTCATTCAGCCGCCCGCGAGACCGAATTTGCAGGCCTGATTGCCGAGCACCTGGAGCGTTCTGCCCAGTTTGAACAAGCAGCGCAGTACCTGGCCCGCGCCGGCGCCAGCGCATTGAGAACCTATGCCTACCGCGAGGCAGCAGACTATTTCAGGCGGGCGTTGGCCCTGCTGCCTGCCGAGGGTGCTGAGCGGGTTCCTCTACTGGTGCAGTCTGGCGAAGCGCTGTGGTACCTGGGCGAATATGAACAGGCGCAAACGCTGTTGCAAGAAGGATTAGCGCTCGGAAAAAAGCATGGCCAGGATGGGCACCACGCAGATGCATTGATTCACCTGGCAGGAATTGCCCGCAAGCAGGGGAGATGGGACCAGGCCAGAGCCTATTTGACCGAGAGCCTGCAGATTGCCCGCCAGTTGGGCGAAAAGAATGAAATCGCCAATGCCTTGCATAACCTGGGCTGGCTAGAAATCCGGCAAGGAGCCTATGCCGCCGCCAGCGCTCTGCTCGCCGAGGCCCAAGCGCTCTACCAGGCACTAAGAGATCGCCGCGGGCTGGCCGATGCGTTCAATGGGTTGGGGACTGCTGCCCTCAACCTGGGTGAGTATGAAAAGACCACGGCCTTCTATCAGGAAAGCCTGGCCCTGTTCCATGAGGTGGGCGATCGACCAGGTGAGTCGGCGGCGCTGGTCAACCTGGGCGAGACGGCCCGGCGACAGGAGGACTACACCGCTGCCCGGCAGTATTACGAAGCTGCGCTCAAGATCGATCACGAGATCGGCGATGAGCTGCTGGCAGCCATGACGCTGGGTAACCTGGGGCACACCGCCCTGGCCTGCAAGGATTATGCCGCCGCAGAAGGGTACTACCACAAAGGGCTGCAAACAGCCGTAGCTATCAACGACATTCCCGATATCTTAGACATCCTGTCTGGATTGGCTGGCGCCCTGGCCCAAACGAACAGGATGGAGCAGGCGCTCATCATCCTGGGGCTGGTGTTGCACCATCCAGGGCTCGAAGACGAAAGCCGGCTCATTGCCGGGCAAGCCCTGTCTGCTCTGCAGGCTGTGTTAACGCCAGATGTAGTGCAGGCTGGGCTGGTGCGTGGGCAAGAGCAGCAGTTGGAAGCAGCGATCACACAGGTTATGGCAGAAGCCAAGTTTGATTAATTCTTGGCTTAGTTAGCGGGCCTGACGGTCGGGGCTCGCTTAGTGAGTAGACCTGGTTATTTGTTATAATGGAATATAACGCAGAATATAAGAGAGTTAACCTTGTCCACCATCGGAGGTGATGAATGAAAAGGTTATTTGGCATGAGTCTCTCTGTTTTTCTGGCGCTGGGATGACCTTAATTTTTATCAAGGCTTCGGCGCAAGCCACAAACGACGCCGAGCTGCCCAACATGTTGGCTATGAACTTCGCACCTACGGTGGTGAATGTGAGCAATAGCGCTCAGTACGTCACCTTTACCGCTGTCCTGACCGATAACCTGAGCGGTGTGCAGCATGCCAGTTTCTACCTGACTAGCCCATCGGGGCAGACCACCCTCACCCCCAGCGTGTATAACTTGATCAGCAGCAGCGTGTTGAGCGGCACCTTCCAGGGTGTCTTGGAAATGCCACAGTATTCCAAGGCCGGTGACTGGCTGATCCATAACGTGTATATGTATGATAGGCTCAACAACGCGGGCCACCTGGACGAAGCTCAACTGCGTGCCATGAGCATCCCGATCACACTGACGGTGATAACACAGTATGCTGTTTTTCTGTCAATTGTGCTTCGGTGATGAAATACTAGAAGACCCGGCCGCCAAATTCCAGCGGTTATTTGCCCTCGGGCAGGCCACGTCACAAGGATCATAACGGGCGCCGATTTTTCTAGCGACCTGCATTCTTTTGAGTCTGTATTGGTGGGGCATAAAAGTTGTGCAGGTCGCAACGGCGGGTATAATAGGCTTATGCAAAAAGGGTTTAATGAACAGGGATGCACAGGATACATAGGATAAAAACAAAATCAAGCACTATCCCGTTCATCCTGTAGATCCCTGTTAAAAAATCCTATGAACGTATCTGATGCAATCCGTTTGAAAAGGGCTGTCCGCAAATTCACTCCCGACCATCTCCCTGAAGAAGTCATTATTGCCATTCTCAACGCCGGTCGGCGGGCGCAATCTTCCAAGAACACCCAGCCCTGGCACTTCATCGCCATCACAGATAAAGAAATCCTCAAACAGCTCTCCGAGTGCGGCGAGATGCCCTGGGCGTGGCCCTGCTTTCCGAAGACCCCGCCGCGAAGTTCCAGATCATGTTCGATTTGGGCCAGGCGACGACACATGTATCATAATTCAAAACAATCGCTCAAAGAGCTCAAGACCGGTAAAGATAGTGGGAGGATCTGGTTGCCAAATAAATAACCATCTGCCGCGAGTATAATAAGGTTATGGAAGTTGAGCCTTTTCAACGCCAGAAGGAGCAGAAGCATGAAACTAAGGAATGTGCTCAAAATACTTCGGGATAACTCACTCGCTCTCAATCACCTGGGGGTAAAATCACTGGCAGTATTTGGTTCGACAGCCCGGAATGAAGCCTCCCATTCCAGTGATGTAGATATCCTCGTAACTTTCGTACAGTCTCCCACCTTTGACCAATACATAGAAACTAAATTTTACCTGGAAGATCTGCTGGGTTGCAAGGTTGATCTGGTGACCCAAGATGGGCTTAAGCCTTTGGTGCGTGCCGAGGTTGAGAAAGAGGCCATTTATGTCGCGTAATCCACGTCTATATCTGGAAGATATCCAACAAAGCTGCGCCAAAGTACTGCGCTTTACGGCCGGGCTTTCTTTTGAGCAGTTCAAGCAAGATGATCGCACATACGATGCCGTGCTACGCAATCTGGAAATCATCGGCGAGGCTGCCAAGAATGTGCCGGATGAGATTCGCCAGCGTTTCTCCTTTGTGGAATGGCGCAAAATCAGCGGCTTCCGAGATATCGCCGCTCACCAATACTTTAGCATCAGCGATAGCATTGCTTGGGATATCATCCAAAACAAAATCCCGGAGCTGAGCGCCCAAATCTCGCAAATCCTGAGTGAGCTATTGGCATGAATGTTTCGGATGCAATCCGTTTGAAAAGGGCTGTCCGCAAATTCACTGAGCAGCCTCTCCCCGAAGAAGTCATTATTGCCATTCTCAACGCCGGACGGCGGGCGCAATCTTCCAAGAACACCCAACCCTGGCACTTCATCGCGATTACGGATAAAGAAATCTTGAAGCAGCTTTCCGAGTGCGGCGAGATGGGCGGCGTTGGCAAAGCCAACGCTTGGCATCTTGCCGGCGCGGCCCTGGGCGTAGCCCTGCTTTCCGAAGACCCGGCCGAAAAGTTCCAACGGTTATTTGACCTTGGCCAGGCTGCTGCCTACATGCAGTTAGCCGCCTGGGAGTTGGGCGTGGGCTCTTGCCCTGCCAGCATCTACCAGCCAGACCTGGCCCGCCAGGTGCTTGGCTTCCCCGCCGATCTATACTTGCGCATTGCCCTCTCCTTTGGCTACCCCGCAGATGAAGCCAGGTTAGCTGCCCCGCCCAAGAAAGGCGGGCGGCGAGAATTGGCTGAGATCACCCATTGGAATAAGTGGTGATTCGATTTTTTGGCGCGGTATAATCAGGTCATATTGGTACCTGGATGAATACCGCTCCTCAACCCGAGAATCTCCTGCGCGATCCCCTCACTGGCGTATATTCACGCGCATCTCTCAACGCGCGCCTCGAAGAAGAAATTAAGCGCGCCCGCCGCTACGATTACCCCTTCTCAGTATTGCTGTTGGATATCGACCATTTCAAGAGCATCAACGACGCCTTCGGCCACGTCCGCGGCGACCAGGTGCTGATCGAATTCGCCAACCGCATGGAAGGGATGGCACGCGCCATTGATATTCTCTTCCGCCTCGGTGGCGACGAATTCGTCTTCCTCCTGCCCAATACCAACAATTCTCAGGCCCTCCTACTGGCGCAGCGCCTGTTGGCCGGCAGCCGCGCCGAACCCTTCCCTGGCGACCCTCCCCTCACCCTGTCTTTCAGCGCGGGCGTTGCCACCTACCCTTCTGACGGGAACACCGAAGACGAACTGTTTGAGATCGCCGACCAGCGCAGTTACCAGGCCAAGCGCAGCGGCCGCGGGCGCGTGGTAGGTGAAGAGCAGCCCATGCTTGCCACACCTCACCCCATCGACCCCGCCCGGATGATCGAGCGCGACCAGGCGGTCGAGACCCTTCAGCGCTTCCTCTCTGCGCTGCCCGAGCTGCGCCGCGGTGTGATGGTTGCCACCGGAGGCCCAGGCTCGGGCCGCACCCGCTTCTTGACCGAGGCCAGCCGCGCCGCCCGCATGCAGGGCTATGCTGTCCTCGAACTGAACGGCCGCCCGGCCCTGCACAACCGCATGTATGGCACCCTGGTCGAAGCCCATTCCAGTTGGCAGGGTGAACCCCTCCCATCTGCCCACGAACATCACTTTGTGGCCGCGCTGCAGCGCATGTTCATCCGCGAAGGCCACGTTGGCCTCTTAGTGATCTTAGATAACCTCCCTGATGTCGATAAAGCCACCCTCGACTTTGTGCGCAATCTCTTCATCTCGGCCGCCTTCCCACAGCTTGCCCTGCTCTACACCGTAAACAACCCCGCTGCCCACCGCGGCCTGCCCCAAGAAGCCCCCCTGCGCGCCAGTGTGGCCCTTGAGCCGGTCTCGCTCTCAGGGGTGCGCATCTGGCTGCGCCAGAGCCTGCATTGGGAATTCCCCAACGCCTTCGTCGAATGGTTCCACAAGCATACCCGCGGTTTGCCTGGCCTGGTGCGCACCGGCATGGATCTGCTGATCGAACACCAGATCATCAAATGGGTCGGCAGCGAGTGGATTTGCCACCCCGATTACGCCACCTTCCCCCTGGCTGAAGAATTAGCCCGCAAAGCTGCCGGTATACCACACAACCTGCCCGCCAGCCTCTCCGATTTCGTCGGCCGCGCGGATGAGATCCATAAGCTTCGTCACATCTTGCAAGAGAACCGCCTGATCACCCTGGTGGGCCCTGGCGGCATGGGCAAGACCCGGCTGGGCATTCAGGTTGCCGCCGAAAGCCTGGAAGACTTCGCAGATGGGGTTTTCTTTGTACCGCTAGCCTCGCTCAGCTCGGTCGATTTTTTGGTCTCATCCATTGCCGACGCCTTGCGCTTTCCGCTGGCCGGATCAAAAGAGCCCCAAAATCAACTGCTGGCTTACCTGCGCGACAAGGAACTCCTGCTGGTGTTAGACAGCTTCGACCATCTCTGCGAAGGGATTCCGCTGATCTACACCATCTTAGAGCGCGCCCCGCAGGTCAAGACCATGGTCACTGCCCGCGAGCACCTGGGCATCACTGGCGAAGCCAACTTCGAGCTGGGCGGCATGCCCTTGCCCGCCAGCGACAACGAAAACAACCTCGAAGACTCCAGCGTGGTCAGGCTCTTCCTGGCCAATGCCCGCCGGGCTGCCCCCGATTTCACATTGACCGATGCAGATAAGCCCTACGTGGCGGGCATCTGCCGCCTGGTAGAGGGCATGCCGTTGGGCATCGAATTTGCCGCCGCCTGGGTGCAAACCTTCTCTTGCCAAGAGATCTACGAGAAGATCCAGGGCAACCTGGCCTTCCTGGCATCAGACCGGCCCGACCTGCCCCAGCGTCACCGCAGCCTTTTGGCCGTATTCGACTCGTTCTGGAGCTTGCTGTCAGACGAAGAACAAAACATCATGCGCTGGCTGTCCATCTTCCGCGGCGGCTTCAGTGCTTTTGCCGCCCAAAAAGTGGCCAAAGCCTCGCCTTTCTTCTTGGATGCCCTGGTAGCACACACCTACCTGCGCCGCGTGGCCCAGGGGCGCTACGAAATCCACGAATTCCTGCGCCAATATGCCGCTGCAAAGCTTCAGCAAACGCCCGCCCTAGAAGCCGCCGGGCGCGATCGCCACTGCGCTTACTTTGCCCAATTCTTGCACCAGCGCGAGAGACGCCTGCGCAGCGACAAACGCGTCCTCGACGAGCTCAATGCTGAACTTGAAAACTTGCGCAGTGCCTGGCGTTGGGCCATTGATCGCACCCGCCTGGCTGATATCAGGCTCATGCTTTCTGGCATGGCACGTTACTTTGATATCACCGGCTTATCGCAAGAGGGCTTGCATGCCTTCCAGTTGGCAGCCGGCCACATTCACCAACCCATCCTTCGCAACCAGCTCAAGGTCAAAGAAGCCCTCTTTTTGAACAACCTGGCCATATTCGACCATGCCCAATGGGTTGCCAAAGAAGTCATCGACGTCGCTTTCCAATACAGCAACCAGATCCTGCAAGCCCAGGGCCAATTGCAGTTGGGCCGTGCCCTGCGCTCAATCGGCGCCTACGAAGTTGCCCACGGCCAGCTCGATGAGGCCTTGCAGATCGCCCGGCGCAAACATCGCTATCCCCTGGCCGCCAACTTATACATTGAGATTGGCGACGTGGCCCTCACCCAGGGCAAACACCAAGAAGCATCCAATTATTACCAACAGGCCCTGCGCCTTTTCCGCGACCGCCTGAGCGACCGCCGCGGCGAGGGCAATGCCCTCAAAAACCTGGGGGTGGTCTCGAAAAATCTCGGCCTATACCAATCGGCCCGCCTTTACTTTGAACAAGCCCTCGATATTTTCAGCGAGATCGGCGAACGCCGCAATGCCTGCTGGACCATGACCAACCTCGGCCTGGCCATGGAAGATCAGGGTAATTTCTTTGCCGCGCGCCAATACTTTGAGCGCTCCTTGCCCATCTACCGCGAGGTCGGCGACCGGCCTGGCGAATGCTGGGGGCTGAACACCCTCGGCTATTTCTTACATGCCCACGGCCGCCACAACGAAGCCTGGGATTGCTTTGCCCAGGCACTCCAAATCGCACGCGAGATCGGCGACCGCTGGGGAGAAAATATCACCCTCAGCAACATGGGCAATATCATGTTAGCCATCGGCGACTATCCCAAGGCCCTGCAGCACGTAGAAGAAGCCCTGCACATCTCTCGCCAGATCGGCGACCGCTGGGCCGAGATCTGGCGTACCTCAGAGCTTGGCATGGTCCACCACTACTTGGGTAATTACCAGGCTGCCTGCGACCTGAACGAACAGGCCCTGCGGATGACCGAAGATACCAATGACCGGCCCATCCAGGGTTTCGCGCTCACCCGCCTGGGGTATGCGCGCCTTGCGCTTGGCCTGGTCGAAGAGGCGGTTGACACCTTCGAACAGGCTGTGGCACTGCGCACAGATTTTGGCAGCCCTAACATGCTCATGGAATCGCTGGCGGGCCTGGCCAGCGCCCTGCTGGCGCACCAACAGCCGCAGGCGGCCCTCACCCACGTCCAGGTCATTCTCAACCATCTAGATCAGCATGGGCTGGATGGCACAGAAGCCCCGGTTCGCATTTACCAGGTCTGTTACCAGGTGCTGCTTGCCAACCAGGATGAACGCGCCCGCGATGTCCTCCATCGTGGCTACGTCTTGCTGCAAGATCGCGCCAACCAGATTTACGATGAACGGATGCGCCGTATGTACCTCGAAAACGTGGTCTCGCACCGAGAAGTCATCCGCCGCTGGATGAACCCATAAACCCCAACCCGGCCTGAACCTCACTTGTAGCGCAACTTTCGTAACCATGGTGCGTAGAATGTAGTGAAAGCAAGTTGGTACGAACCTACAAGGAGGTAACCTATGAGCACCATAAAAACCCTGCGCCGATCAAAGCGCAACCGCATTTTTGCCGGGGTATGCGGCGGCATCGGAGAATTTCTTGGCATCAGCGCCTTCTGGTTTCGCCTGGCCTTCTTGATCGCCCTGATCCCTGGCGGCGTACCGGGTCTCCTGCTCTATCTGTTGGCCTGGATCGTCATCCCCTCTGAATAAACCCACAAATGATCAAAAAAGCGGTGCGCAGGCACCGCTTTTTTGATCATTTGTGAAGCGACCAGCCCAACACCATTTTTCGCTGGGCCGGGGTTTCAGGCGACTCTTGCCACGCGTCAACCGTATCTTTGCGCAGCCGTGCCAGGTGATCCAACGCATGCTGGCCCGATAGTCCAATCCCATTGCGCACCAGGTAACAGCCCACCACCATGCCAGTGCGGCCAATCCCACCTGCACAATGCACATACACCCGGTGGCCCGCAGCCAACGCCACATCCAGCGCATCCAGGGTTTGGATCATCTCTTCCTCGGTCGGCACGCCAAAATCTCGAATCGGCTTATGGTGCCGGATGGCAGTGACCCCGCGCGCCAGAGCCTCTTCCATCAAGATGAACTCATACGGCTCCTTGCCCCCCTCACCTTCCTCGGTCAAATCCACAAAAAACGTGATCCCCTGGTCCAGCAGCCAGCCCAGGCGCTGGCGGGTTTCTCCCTCATCCTTTGTCCCCGGATACTTGCCGGCCAGCAAACGCTTCGACAGCACCCAATAAGATTCGCGTGCCAAAAGATCAGAGGTTTTCATGCTCTTATTATATGATACTTCTGCAACCTGAATGATATCAATTTGAACCCGGTGAAGCATTACAAGTCAAGTCCTCATCCACCGTGCGGCCAGTTTCTTCAAAGGCAGTACCGTTCCAGGTATAGGTATAGGTCGCGGTGACGCACGCCCCGCGGGCCGCATCATAGAACAAGGCCGTGGTTGTAATCGATCCCGTCTCACCCAAAGGCAGATCTCCCATGGCAGTGCCAGGCGAATCCAACACCTGCACCATCTGCCCCTCTGTCCAGCGGTACACTTTGAAGCCCGCATCCTGCCCGCCCAACACATTGAAGGCCAGCAAATCTTTGCAGGCGTCCTCCTGCAGGCTAAACAAGTACGGCCCCATCAAAAAGCTGGCCGGGCTCTCGGCAATCGAATAGATCCAGGCCTGATGATAGAAGCCGATCTCGTCCATGCTTTCCAGGGTAATGCCGTTGATGATCTCTGCGTCTGAACCTGAGCTGGGGATGGTTTGCACCCGCTCCACCGTACCGTCGCAGCCCAGGTCTTGTTCGGCCAACAAAACACGGTACGAAGTAAGCGGCACAAGCAAAGTCTGCCCGGCATAGATCAAATCGCAACCGCCGGTCAAGCCGTTCACCTGGATGATCGTTTCAACCGAAACACCAAAACGGCTGGCGATCAGCAAACAGGCATCCCCATCTTGCACCACATAAGGATACAGCGTTTCTGCCCCCAGGCCTGCAGATGGCAGATGTTCCATCCCCTGTGCAATCTGCACCAGGTCATCCCGCGTCAGCGCAAATGCCCCTAGCTCATCCCCCGCATCACCGGCCTGGACGAGGCGGTATTCGATGCCCACCAGCATGCTCGCTTGCTGCCAGGCCAGGTACTGCACTGGAGCATTCACGTCCCAGGGGTACCACTGGTATTCATCCGTCTGCATGCCTTCATCAATTGCCCAATCGCCGCGTACATACTCAGCCGCCAGGCCCTCGCCAATCCCCACCCGTTCGATGACCGCCCCTTCACCCACCAACCCGGCTGCGCTGCCATACGCCACCGGCCGTTCCGCAATCCACAACTCTGAGTAGGCCTCCGAGCCAGGCGGCCCGCTGAGACGGTAACCCAACACCGCCATTCCATCGTCTGTCATATAGGCACCTGCAAACACGGCGTTTTCTGGCAAACGGCGCGGGGCCAGCAGCATCCCATTCAAAATACCACTCGCCTGGTACAACGTCAGCGGGTTGGCCGATCCGCTGCCCACCGGCCCCAGCCGCCCTCCCGGCATAAAGATCGGCCGGTTGAACGTCTGCACAGAAGTTCCTGCGCCCATCGGCACAAAAACCCGGACGGCACCAGCCACCATGGGGCTGCGCCACAAGGTCAACCCGCTGGGCAGGCCGGTCGCCAACCAGGCCCCATCGGCAGAAAATGCCAGGGCCCTCACCCCGCCTGGGTTGGCATTGTACGGCATCACAACCCCCGCCTGGTGATCCAAGAGGTTCCACAGCCACAAGCCCTGCTCCAAAGTGCCCGAGGCCAGGTAAGCGCCATCTGGCGAAAATACCAGGTCGCCCGCCCAATCCGCCAGGGTCAATGCCTGGTCAGCCGTCACCTGCAGGGACCCAAAACCCTTCCAATCCACCCGCCAGATCTGGATCACACCATCTTGCGAGCGCGACGCCAGCAGCTCTCCATCCGGCGAGAAAGCCACCCCCACCACACCGGTTTCGTGCCCACCCAGGCGCGCCAGCACCATCCCCGAGGGGATCAACTGCAGCCATACCGTTCCATCCGCCGCCCCCACCGCCATCAAACCGCCCGCCGGTGACAGGGCAATCCCATTCACTGTGCCCGGCGCATAGGTCAGGGTCGCCACGCGGGTCATCACCCGGTCGTGATTGCGCCAGAGCCACACAGCCTCGCTCGTTGCCACTGCCAATTCATCCCCCTCAGGCATGAACTGCACACTTATAATGCGCCCCGGATGCCCCTCGAGCGTATAGGTCCCCTGGCTGTCGGTCAGGTGCCAGGCGTACACAGACCCATTTGCCGCCCCTGCCGCCAGCAGTTGATTATCTGGAGAAAAGGTCAGGCTGGTGAAAGCCGACAGGGCCTCACTCTGCAAGGTGGTCTCATAATTCAGCGCATTCACATTCCAAATGCGCACCTTGCCATCGCTGTAGGCGCCTGCGAGCAAACTTCCGTTTGGCGAGAAGGCCAGCGCGTTGGCCTGCTGTTGTGTCTCGCTAAACGAGTTCACCTCATCCCAGTTAAGCTGAGGCATACTGGGCAGCTCGGCAACCGCACGCCGCCAACTGCGCTGCCGGTCGTATAACACCAGCCGGCTTTCAGCCGCCCACCCCTCCATGCCATGATTCCAATATGAGATCCACCGGGCATCGTCTGATAAGACCGGGAACAGCAGCGTCGTAGATCCCCCAGGTTCCACCAGCCCGGTTGTGCCGCTTTGCCGGTCGTGCAGATAAAGCGAGCTGCAGCCTTCGACCCGGCAGTTTGTAACCACCTCAGCGGTCAAATTATCAGCCGAGGATAAGAACAGCACATAACGACCATCTGCCGAAATCCGCAAACCGTAAAATGGATTACTGGAACCGCTGGCATAATCCGCCAGCCCGCCGCCCACCGCCCGGCTGATCATTTCGATCTCACCCGTCTGGCGGTCGCGCACAAACACATCGCTATAATTATTCGCGTCCCCCGGCACCAGGTTCGACGAAGACGAAGCAAAGGCCAGGTAACGACCATCGGATGAAAGATCTGGAGAAAAAGCCCACCCATTACCAGGCTCACCCTCGGCAGTCTGGCTGCCAATCTCGTAAGAACCTGCCAGCCGGTCGAAAACCACCACCTGCATGGTACCGCTCCCAATGCCCAGCGCTGCCCCCAAGCGGCTTTCTCCGGGCACGGCAAAGGCCAGCCATTGCCCATCTGCCGAAAGACCCAAACGGCTAAAGCTAGAGATCAAACCATCCGCGGGCGGCACCCCCACCGGAACCCGGACCAGATTTTTCTCCTGCCGGTCGTACAAGTAGACGTCCAGGCAGTATATCGTCAGCCCTTCAGCCGTTTCACATTGTCCATCATCATCTGCCATCAGGTTGTTGGCAGATGACCAAAATGCCACCCAGCGCCCATCAGCCGAAATCGTGGGTGCAATGCTGAACCCATTTGCCGGGACATGATGGAACCCACCCGTGATCTGCGCCGTGGTTCCAGTTTGGCGGTCGTACACAAAAATATCGGCACACATTTGCCCATCAGGCGTCAGGCAGGGCAGCCCCCCATCTGCCAAAGCCTTGCCCACGCTGCCGTAAGCCACCCAACGCCCATCCGATGACAGGCTGGGGGCCATGGCAATCCAATGTCCGAATTCCATATATCCGTCCGTAGCTGAATTCAAGAGCAGTGAGCTGTGCGTAGCGCGTTCGTAGAGCCAGGTTTCTACCATCACCGCGCCCGGTGCTTCATCAAAGCCAGCCGAAAAACTGGATCTGGTATACGCCAGCCAATTGCCATCCCCCGAGATGGCAGGCGTGATGAACTGGTAAGCGTAGGTCGCATCGCCTTGCACCGCTTCTTGCCCACCAGCAATCGATTCTGGAACCGCTCCCATCAACGGTGTTGGGAGGACATCCGGCGCTTCGATTGCCACAGGGTTGAATTCGCCTGCCAGTGGGTTGGCCAACAGGAGGCTCGCCAACACCACCCCCACCACCACAACCAGGCCGCCAACCCAGGCCACCTTGCGCAGTGAGAGGGGCATCATCCCGGCAGTTCCCTTCCGCCGCCCACCGGGCTGGTGGAGAAGGGTTTCAACGCCCTGGCGCAAGTTGTCCAACTGCCCGCCATCCAATGCAAGCACAGGCCAACGCCCTGCCAACTGCTGCCTCAGTGCGCCATCCAACGCCCGCAATTTTTGCAGGTAAGTTCCGCATGCCTGGCAGCCGGCCAGATGAAGTTCCAGTTTTTGGCTTTGTTCAAAGGCATCTTCTTTGTCGGGTTCATCGATGCAGGACTGGAGAGCGGGGAGGAGATGCGCAGCCGGCGGCCGCACCAGCAGTTGATGGCGCGCCGCACCCAGCCGCGCCTGGGCCTCTTGGAGAGAAATACGCAGCACATACGCCAGCTCGGTCAGCCTGAGCCCCTGGGCATAGTACAACAGAAGAGGCCAGCGCAGTTTATCAGGCAAGGCGTCTACGCTGGCCCAAGCATCTGCATCCGCGTGACAATCCCTTTGCACGCCAGCAGCCCGCACCCGGGCCCAACGCCGCTGTTGCTGTGCCCGGCGAAACGCCAACCCCAACAGCCAGCTTTGCACGCGCTCTTCGCCCCTGAACTGATCTACGTGCCGCACCGCATCAGCAAAAACGTTTTGCACAGCCAGCCCAATCTCATCATGCGAGGGCGGCGCCTCGGGGTCATCCAGCACCATCTGCACCATACCACAAACCGGCGCGGCAAAACGACCCACCAAAGTCTCTAACAACGCAAGGTCACCCGGACGGCTGTTCTGCAGCAGATAAGCCAGTTCAAGCGCTTCTTCTTCATCCTTGGAATACACCGAGGGCAAGAAGTGCGCCGGGCCCTTGAAGGCTGAACGTTCGCCTAGCTTGGCCATAAAGCGATTTTACACCCAATTGGGCCGCACAAGATTACAGTTCCTTTTTCAAGCCCGGCCCCATTCTGCCTGGCTGATGGTCTATTTTAAAAATTGTGATTATAATAGGATATGCTCAAGCCGTTACAAATCCCCGACTTGATACAGCCCTATGCCCCAGCCTGCCCGGCCGGAGCCGAGGTTCTGCGCAAGATCGCCTTTGACCTAAACCTGAGGCCGCTCTCAGAAAACGTCTACGACATTCTGGTGCAGTTCTCTGGCGAGCCGCTGGTGGGGTATGCCCTGCTCTTGGCGGCTGAGCGGCATGCGGGGATAACCTACCAACACGCGGCCGGGGCCTTCCCCTATCTCTATCACCTTGTCGATGTGGCCTGGTGCCTGGCCAACGTCTTATCCGTCACCGATCCCTTCATCATCGTCTGCGGCCTCTGGCACGATATGCTCGAAGACTTGCTGATCACCGAAAGTGAAGTGCGGGCTTACTTGTCTCAAGTTCGCCCCCTGGCTGGCAAACCATACTCACCAAATCTGGATGACGAGATCCTGGCCTGCCTGAAGGCCCTCATCCGGCCCGGCACTGGCAAAGAGGCCGCCATGGTTTATTATGGCGGCCTGGCAGCCGCCTCGCCAGCCGCGCGCACCATCAAGGCCGCCGATCTCATCTGTAACACCGCTGGTCTGAAATCCCTGCACCACCAATGGTACGGCATCGCACCCATTCCCCGCTCGCCTCGCATGCATGTGATTGCCAAGTACGTCACCGAAACCGACCGCTACCTCTTCCACCAACCCGCTTTTACCACCCTAGAAACCTACCCCAAAATCCATAACACCCTGCTGGGCATCTTGCAAGACCTGCTCCAGTATATCTATCGAGAATACCCCCACCAACTGGGGATGCTCGACTCGGCTGCCCTGCAGAATTACCAGACCCCCTTCCGCCCGGCGGCCAATCGCATTCTCAAATTATCGGTAATCTATCCCCAACTATTTAACGATAACCAGGAAAAAAACCCGTGACCCCTACAACCCCCAATTGGATCCAGGCTGCCCGCCAACTGCTTCTCTCGCGCCAGATTGACAACCTGGAAATTGATTCCCTTGTCCCCCAGGGTAAGATCAAATACCAGTTTTCAGCCCATGGGCACGAATTGGCCCAGGTGCTGCTGGCGCAGGCGCTCGATCACCCGCACGACGCCGCCACCGTCTATTACCGCTCCCGGCCCTTTGTGCTGGCCAGTGGATTATCGCCCACCGCCGCCCTGGCGGCGGGCATGGCCCGCGCCGCAGGCCCCACCCTGGGCCGCGATGTGGGCGTGATGTTCAACCTCCCCAGCCGCGGGGGCATCACCATCTTCCCCACCTCTGGCGACGTGGGTGCTCAATACACCCCCGCCGTCGGCTGGGCGCAGGCCATCCAATACCGCACCCAGGTGATGCGCCAGGCCGAGTGGCAAAACGCCATCGCCGTGGCCCTGGGCGGCGATGGCAGCGTGGCAGCCAATGGGTTTTGGGCCGCCCTGAATATCGTCACCACTCTCAAACTGCCTTACCTGTTCTTCATCGAAGATAACAGCTACGGCATCTCGGTCCCTTCTGCTTTTCAGGTTCCAGAGGGCAACGTTGCCCAAAACCTGACTTGTTACGGCGGCCTGTGTATCCGAGATGGCAGCGGCAGCCAGCCCGACCAGGCCTGGCAAGCCATCTCGAGCGCGGTGGAATATGTTCGCAGCGGCGCCGGACCCTGCCTGCTGCGCCTGCGTGTACCACGCCTGCTGGGGCATACCTACGTGGATAACCAGGCCTACAAAAGCGCCCAACAGCGCGCTGAAGAAGCCGCCCGCGACCCCCTGGTGCACCTGAAGGATTACTTGGAGGCCGAAAAGATTTTCACGGCGGCCCAATGGCAGGCCCTGGAACAAGAGGTAGCACAAGAAATAGATGCTGCGCTACACGCTGCCGAAGAAACCCCCCAACCTGAGCCAGCCAGCGCCCTACACCACCGCTTCTTCGAAGGCGTCGCGCCTCACCAGGGCGGCCTGCGCCCTGAAGGCGCCAACCTGCCCCTCGGCCCCGATCTGCCTCAACCCTCTGGCCCGCGCATCAACCTGATCGATGCCGTCCGGCGCACTTTGGAAGTAGAAATGACCCACAACCCCCGCCTGCTGGTCTTCGGCGAAGACGTGGGCGTCAAAGGCGGTGTACACGGTGCCACGCACGATATGCAGCATCATTTTGGCCCCGAACGTGTTTTTGATACATCATTAAATGAAGACGGAATCATTGGGCGTTCGATCGGCATGGCCCTTGCCGGCCTGCTGCCCGTCCCCGAGATCCAATTCCGTAAATACGCCGACCCCGCCCACGAGCAGATCAACGACCTGGGATTCCTCCGCTGGCGCACCGCCAACCACTTCGCCGCGCCGGTCATCGTGCGCATCCCGGTTGGATTCAGCAAGAAGACCGGCGACCCCTGGCACAGCTTCAGTGCCGAGGCTGTCTATGCGCATACCCTGGGTTGGCGCATTGCCTTCCCCAGCAACGCAGAAGACGCTGTCGGCCTGCTGCGCACCGCCCTGCGCGGTGATGATCCCACCTTCTTCTTCGAGCATCGTGCCCTCCTGGATACCCCCGAAGGCCGCCGCCCCTACCCCGGGGATGCCTACTGCCTGCCGTTTGGCCGGGCTGCCCGCCTCTTAGAAGGGCGCGCCCTCACCATCGTCACCTGGGGGGCCATGGTTGGCCGCTGCCTGGAGGCCGCCCAGAATTTCCCCGGGCAGGTCGATCTGTTTGACCTGCGCACCATCATCCCCTGGGACCAAGAGGCCGTGCTAGAAAGTGTCCACCACACCGGCAAAGCCCTGATCGTGCACGAAGATACCCTTACTTCGGGCTTCGGCGCCGAGATCAGCGCCATCATCGCCGAACAGGCCTTCAACCACCTGGATGCGCCCATCGCCCGCCTGGCAACCCCAGATGTCCCCATCCCCTATAATATCCCCATGATGGATGCCGTCTTGCCCACCGCCGCCCGCATCCAAGAAAGAATACAAACCCTGCTCGCCTATTGAACGGAATTCCAAGCAACCCCGGTCGTTCTTACCTACCCTTCCCAGGAGGTCCGCATGTCCAGGTCTCGCCCCAAGTTGATCTTTAACCAATTGATTGCTGCGCCGCCGGCGCAGGTATTCCGCGCCTTTACCAATGCCTCTGCCATGTGCGAGTGGCTGTGCGATATGGCAACCCTCGAGCCGCAACCCGGTGGGCGCATCTACATCAAATGGCCTGGCAGTTATTATGCCGCCGGAGAATTCCTCCAGGTAGAGCCAGAACGCCTGGTTACCTTCACCTGGCAAGGCCGCGCCGAACCGAAGCCCACCCAGGTCACCGTCAATATCCGCCCGGCCCAAAAAGGCACCCGCCTGCGCCTGGTGCACCGCAGCCTGGGACGCACCGCCGCCTGGGATCAGATTGCAGCCGAGTATGAGAAGGGCTGGCTGAGCAGTCTCGAAAACCTGGCCCATGTGCTCGAACACGGCCCCGATTTGCGCGTGGTGCGCCGGCCCATGCTGGGGGTCAACGTGAGTGATTTTAACGCCGAGATCGCCTCTCGCCTGGGCATCCCGCTCGCCCAGGGCATCCGCCTAGACAGCGTCGTCGAAGGGCTGGGCGCGCATGCCGCCGGCCTGCAAAAAGATGATGTCATCGTTGGCATGGACGGCGCCCCCATCACCGATTATGCCAGCCTGGCAGGCGTTGTGGCACGCCACCAGGCCGGAGATGCCGTAGAGCTGGTCTTTTACCGCCGCACCGCAAAGAAAACCACCCACATGGTTTTCTCGCCGCGCCCTGTGCCTGAGGTGCCCCCCACCCCCGCCTTGCTGGCGGCCGAGTTTGAGCAACGCTGTACCGCCACCCGCCACAGGCTGGACCAATTTTTGGCCGAGGTCAGCGAGGCCGAGGCTGATTTCAAGCCGGCCCCTGGCGAATGGTCGATCAAAGAAGTGCTCGCTCACCTCGTCCAGGGCGAGCGCGTCTGGCAGCACCTGCTGAGCGATATGATCGGCGGCCATGAATCGCATTATGATGATTGGGCCGGGAATTTGCAAATCTGGATTGAAGCCACCGTCGCAGCCTACCCCACCTTGCCCGACCTGGTTGGCGAACTCAAGCGCCTGCGCGTAGAGACGCGCGCCCTGCTGGAACGCCTGCCAGAAGCGTTCACGGCCCGCAAGAGCACCTACTGGCGCCTGGCTACCCAGGTGTTGCAACTGCCTTATCATGACGATATCCACCTCGAACAGATGCAGGCTGCTTTGGAGGCTGCTCGCGCCGCATAAAACCGGCCTGCCGATTGCATTTTTATGAAGGCACGCCCTCGCTTCAACGCTCCCCTGTTACCCATCCTGGCTGGCCTGGCCCTGCTCATGCAGATCATTGACCCCTACCGGGGCTGGATGATCTTGCTCATTGGTTTGGGCGGGGCCTGGCTGTTAAGCTACTTATGGGCACGCTCGCTTTCAAAACACCTCCGCGTTCAGCGCGAGATGCGCTTTGGCTGGGCACAGGTTGGCGACCAGATGGAAGAGCGCTTCACCATCGAAAACTCTGGCTGGGCGCCGGCCATCTGGGTCGAGTTGATCGACCATTCCACCCTGCCCGATCACCAGGTCAACTGGGTCACGGGGGTGGGCAGCAATCAGAACACCCAGTGGCATACCCAGGGGCTCTGCTCGCGGCGTGGCCTGTTCACGCTCGGCCCCACCAGCCTGCGCAGCAGTGACCCTTTTGGGATCTATTCCGTTGAGCTAGAAGACCCTTCCAGCCGCACCCTGATGGTCATGCCGCCCATTGTGCCCCTGCCCGCCATCGAGGTGGCCCCCGGCGGGCGCAGCGGCGAGGGCCGCCCGCTGCCCAACGCCCCCGAGCGCACGGTCAGCTCCAGTGGCGTGCGCGAGTACGCCCCCGGCGACAGCCTACGTTGGGTTCACTGGCGCACCACTGCCCGCCGCGGCAAGCCTTTCGTGCGCATCCTCGACGGCACACCCGCCGGCGATTGGCGCATTGTGCTGGACCTGGACGCATCGGCGCAGGCGGGAGAAGGCTGGGATTCGACCATCGAGCATGGCATCATCCTGGCTGCCTCGCTGGCTGACCGGGGCTTGCGCCTGCGCCGCGATGTGGGCCTGATCGTCAACGGCAGCCAGATGGTTTGGCTGCCGCCCCAACAAGGCGAACAACAGCGTTGGGCCATCTTGCGCGCCCTGGCCCTGGCTGAAGCCGGCCCGCGCCCCCTGGGCCAACTGCTCCAGCGCATGGAGCAAGATATCCGCTCTCACACCAGCATCATCCTCATCACCCCCTCCACGCGCCCCGATTGGCTCGAAGCCCTTTTACCCCTCATGTGGCGCGGCGTCACCCCCACCGTCCTGCTCTTTGATGCGCCCACCTTCGACCCATCTGGCAGTGCCGCCGGCCCCCACGCCACGCAAGCCACCCTCACCAGCCTGGGCATTTCGAATTACGTCATCCCACGCGCCCTGCTCGACCGCCCCGAGGCCCGCCCTGGCAAGTCTGGGGCCTGGGAGTGGCACGTCTCTCCCCTGGGGCGCGCTATATTGGTCCGGAAACCCGGCGATATGTCGTGGAGGAGCATGTGAAAGCACTCCTCGCCCACAAAGGCAACCGGCGGGCATTGGTATCCCTGACCATCTTATTCACTGCCCTGGGCAGCCTGGCCTGGGGACTGTCAGAGGCATCGGTTGGGACTGAGATCCAGTGGCTCTTGTGGGTCCTGGGCCTTGGTGCGCTGCTGGGCCTGGCTTTAGCCGGGTCACGCTGCCCTGGCCCCTGGTCTGCGCTCATCATCGCCATCATCTGCTGCCTGGGGGTACTGATCTACTTTGGGCAGCTTGGCACCCCCCTGGTGGGCCTGGGGCGCGGCCTGCTCAGGCTCATCGGCAGCCTGTGGACCTGGCTGCTATCCTGGCTCCAGTCCCTGCGCAGCGCGCAAGAGATCATCCCCCCCGATGCCACCCCCCTGGCGCTGTCATGGGTTGATATCATCTCTCGCCTGGGGGCCTTGCTCAGCCGCTTGTGGGCTTGGCTTTACGGCCTTTTCACCCGGCGGGCCAACTATGACCCCCTGGCGGCTGAGTTTACCTGGGCGTTATGCTTGCTCTTGCTCGCCGCCTGGGCCGCCTGGCACGCCTTTCGCCGCCGCGACCCGCTGCTGGGCCTGGCACCTGCCGGCGCCCTGCTGGCTGTGGTCTTGAACTTTACCCGCTCAAGCCCCGCCCCCCTGGCCCTCCTGGTTGGGGCGCTGCTGCTCTTAATGGCCGTGTTGAGCTATGACCGGCACGAACACCGCTGGATTGTACAGCATACCGACTATGCTGAAGACATTGAGATGGAAAGCGTTCTCATTGCCACCGGGCTTGCCCTGGGCTTGATGATGCTGGCGCTAGCTGCCCCATCCATATCCTGGCAGGCCCTGGTCAAGTTTGGGCGCGAAATCTTCCAGCCCTCCAGCCAAAGCGTCGAGGTGGCCGAATCTTTTGGCTTACAGCCGTCCTACGAGGGCATTGCTGGGGCGGGCGGGCTGCCGCGCCAGCACATGCTGGGCAGCGCACCCGACCTGCTGCGCGCCGAAGTCATGACCATCAGCACCGGCGAGCTGCCCCCCGTTCAAGTGATCCAGATGCTCCCCCACCCACCAGCGCGTCACTACTGGCGCGCCATCACTTACGATGTCTACACCGGCCTGGGCTGGGAAACATCCCGCACCGTGCCCAACCTTTATGACGCCGGCGAACCGGCCCTGCAAGACCTTCCGGCTGATATTGCCTCCCAGCAGTTCATTCACCAAGATGTCACCCTGTATCGCGAGGCCGGCAGTCAATTGTTCTATACCGGGCTTTTGGTCACGGCCAACCAGCCTTACCGTGTCAACTGGCGCATCCCCGCAGCCGAAGGGGCTGATGCCTTTGGGGCCGTGCTCAGCGCCCGTCCCGACCAGGCCCTGCGCTACCAGGTCAGTTCGCTGCGCACCGCCGCCAGTGTTGAAGCCCTGCGCGCTGCCTCAGGGCCCTTGCCCCAATGGATATCCGAACGCTACCTCCAACTGCCCGCCGATCTGCCTGAACGCGTCCGCCGCCTGGCTGCCGAGCTGACCGCCCCTGGCCCCAACGGCCCGCTTTCGGCCTATGACCAGGCCTCGGCCATCGAAGCCTATCTGCGCACCTTCCCCTACAGCCTCGACGTGCCCGAGCCGCCCAACGATCGCGATGTAGCCGATTACTTCTTATTCGACTTAAAACAGGGCTACTGTGATTATTTCGCTACTGCCATGGTGGTGCTGGCGCGCGCCTCTGGCTTGCCGGCACGCCTGGTCATCGGCTATGCCAGCGGCAGCTATGACCCCTACAAAGCCCTCTACATCATCACCGAGGCCGACAGCCACTCGTGGGTCGAGATCTATTTCCCCGGCATCGGCTGGGTTGAGTTCGAGCCTACCTCCAGCCTGGCGGCCATCGAGCGCCCCACCCGGCCAGAGCAGACCGTCAGCCTGCCTGAAGCCACGGCTTCGGGAAGCTGGATGGATTGGCTGCCCCGCCAGGATTGGGACGTGACCGGCTGGGCGGCTGCCGGGGCCATCTTGTGCTTTGTGGTCTACAACCTCGGCGTCGAAATCGACCGCTGGTGGCTCTTGCACCAGGCACCCGCCGCCAGCATTGCCCGCCTCTATCGCCGCCTCATCCGCCGCACCCAGCATCTGACCCGCTCCCTGCCGCCTGGGGTCACTCCCTTCGAGTATGCCGCCTGCCTGCAAGAACGCCTGTCGGGCCTGGATCAAGCGCAGGCGCGCCGCCTGTTCGCCCCGGCCCAATCAGAAATTGACGGCCTGACCCTGCTATACACCCGGGCTGCTTACAGCGCCCACCGGCCCACCCCCGCTGACCGCCGCCAGGCCGTCCACCTGTGGTGGCGCCTGCGCCGCCGCCTGCTGGTGGCCAATGGATTGAACAAACTGCGGAAAATCATCAAACTAAAAACCTCATGACAGCTCTTCTAGAGATCATCAGCGATCAAATCGCCCCCACACTCGGCCTGAAGTCTGGTCGCATCAGCGTCACGCTCCGCAGCCCCCTTGAAAACCAAAGCAACCGCCTGTACGATGTCTGGGCAGGTGACCGCCACTGGATTGCCAAAGAATACATCAAGCCCGAAGAGCTTGAATCGGCCCCGCGGCGCGAACACAAGACTCTCTGCCTATTAGCCCCCCTGGATATTGCCCCACAACCCGTCTTTTACGAGCCTGCCGTCGGCCCAATCGTCATTTACGAATACATGGAAGGCCAGATGTGGGACCGGCGGCATGCCAGCCCTGCCGACTTGCAGAAATTGGCAGAAGTATGGCTCAAGCTCAACGCGGCACCTGCAGATTGGGCATCGCGCGGCCACGAGCGCTCACTGCACATCATCGAGCAAGAACTCCAACAGGGCATCCAAAACTACCTGGATTGGGCCAAGCAAATGTTTGAACCTGCCACAACGGCTGCCGAAATGTGCCTGGAAATATTGGCCAGCCGCCATGCCGTCATTCAAGAGCTGTCGGCCTACCCTTCTGTGCCTTGTTTTGGCCGGGGCGATCCCCGTTTTGCCAACGTGATCCAGCGTCCCAATGGACAGTTGGGCCTGGTAGATTGGGAAGACAGCGGTCTTCGTGACCCTGCCAAAGAGGCAGCAGATATCGTATCCCATCCCAACCAAGAAGACCTGCTCAGTTGGGACGAATGGCAAGTATTCATCGCACCCTACCTGGCCGCCCATAGCAAAATAGACCCCCGCGTAGGCGTCAGGTTGCAGCGTTACTTGGCAATCTTTCCCATCTTCTGGCTTATGATCATCATCCGGCGAGGCATCCAACTGGCCTCGGCAAACCGGTTAGCCGGTTGGATGAGCAACGGCATTCCCGCCAACCTGCGCTTACAACGTTACCTGGCGCGCGCCCTGGCCTGGCCCAAGATGGATTACAAAGATACCTTGGAGACGCTCAGGGAGATCGAATTCTTCCCTGAGTGTTGAGAATTGGCTGAATCACCCTCCAAAAGCGAGAAGGAGCCGCCTGATTATCCAGACAGCTCCTTCTTGCTTTCAGAAAGATTTAGAAAAGACCTTGTAAATATGCCCGTGTCCGTTCTTGGCGCGGGTTCTCGAATACCTCGTGAGCCGGTCCGCACTCTACCACCTCCCCCAGGTACATAAAGATCACGTAATCCGCCAGGCGCTTGGCCTGCCGCAAGATGTGCGTCACCAGCACCACCGTGTAATCTTGTTTCAGCTCCAACAGGCGTTTCTCAATGTGCTGGGCCGAGAGGGGGTCAAGGGCAGAGGTTGGTTCATCGCCCAGGATGATCTCTGGCTCCACCGCCAAGCCGCGTGCCAGGCACAAGCGCTGCTGCTGCCCAACCGAAAGGCGCACCGCCGGCCCGTGCAGACGGTCTTTCACCTCATCCCACAAGCCCGCCAGTTCCAGGTAATGCTGTACGGCGCGGTCCAGGTCTTTCCCCTTTCTCATATTATGGATGCGCATACCGTAGGCTACGTTATCATAAATCGACATTGGCAAAGGGAAGGGCCGCTGAGGCAGTAACCCGGCTTTCTTGCGCACCGCAGTCACATCGATATCCGGCGCGTAGATGTTCACCCCGTCCAACAGCACCTCTCCCGAAATCGACACGCCGTCTGTCAGGTCGAGCAGACGGTCCAGGCTCTTCAACAAAGTCGTCTTACCACATCCCGAAGGCCCGATGATGACCGTGATCTGGTGCTTTGGGATGGTTACATTGATCCCCTTCAGGGCCTGGTGCTCACTTGTGTAATTGACATTCAGGTTATTGACGCGAATATGGGCTTCCATGCGATTAACAAACTCCTATTTGATCACATTCTGCGACAGGCGCCCGGCAATCCAGCGCGAGCCCAGGCTCACGAACATGATGATCAGGGTCAAGATCAGTGCCGCAGCATAGGCGCGCTGCTGCACCTCCGGATAGGGTGTTCCCAGTTGGAAAAAGACCGCCAACGGCAGCGAGGCCACCGGACGCAGGAGCGAGGTTGGCACGCGATCGGTATACCCTGCCGTGAACAGCACCGAGGCGGCGTCACCAATCCCGCGCCCAAAAGCCAATAACATCGCAGTCACAATTCCAGGCAGCATCTGGCGGAATACCACCTTCATGGCGGTTTCAAGGCGTGTTGAGCCCAAGGCATAAGACACTTCTTTTAACTCAAATGGGATCAGGCGGATCACTTCATCCATCGCCCGGGTCATGATCGGCAGTTCAACCAGCGCCAGGGTGATGATGCCCCCCAAGAGCGAGGCGCGCATCCCCAATGCCAGCATCAGGGTAAAGCCAAATGCGCCGTACACGATGGAGGGGATGCCCCACAACACATCCATCGATAAGCGCACCATATTGGCCCAACGTGTGCCGCGGGCGTATACTTCCAGATACAAAGCGATCGGCAGGCTGAGCAGCAGCGCCAGGAGTGTACCCCCGGCCGCCAGGTAAAGCGAGCCCAGGATGGCGTTCAAGATTCCCCCCTCCTTGCCCACATAATATCCAGCCGTTGGCACCTGGGTCAGCATCTGCCAATTCAACGCCGGCAAACCCTTCACCAACACCGTGACCAAGATAAAGAACAGGGCCGCGGCCATGATCAAGAAGGCCCCCCCAGCCAGCCCTTTGAAGATTGCTTCTTCCAATGTTTGGCGGTTGAGACGTTTTTTCATTGCCCACTCCTGCGTAGGATCTGGCGCAAGATCAACGCCGAGATCACATTGAAGATCACCACCACCAGCATCAACACCAGCGCCGCTCCCATCAAGGCCGCATCGTACAGCGGGATAGACATCATTTCGCCGTAATTATTGGCAATCAGGGCCGGCAGCGGATAGGCCGGGTCAAAGATCGACCGGGGCAGCTTATTGGCCACATTCCCCACCACCATCAACACCGCCATCGTCTCGCCCATGGCTCGCGAAAGCCCCAAGACCACCGCCGCCACGATCCCCGGCATGGCCTGAGGCATCACAACATACCTGATCGTCTGCCATTGGGTGGCCCCCACAGCCAGCGAAGCCTCTCGCATGCCAAACGGGACGGTGCGCATCACCTCGTAAGCCACCGAGATGATCACAGGCGCGACCATCACCGCCAGAACAATGCCGCCTGATAAAATGCTGAACCCGGTTGGGTTGTCGGATGAAAATAGAGAGATCGAGCCCAGCCATTTTCCTAGCAATGGCGCAATGAACTTCTGCACCGCCGGCACCACAGCCAGCATCCCCCACACACCGTAGACCACAGAAGGAATTCCCGCCAGCAGATCCAGCACAGGCTTCATCAATGCCACGGTGGACGGTCGAGAGTATTCCGATAAATAGATCGCGCTGAGCAAACACAGCGGCACCGCCAGGATCAACGCCACCGCCGTGACCCACAAGGTGCCCATGATGAAGGGGAAAAAACCAAATTCGCCCTGGAAAGGCAGCCAGACCTGGCCCAGCAACAACTCTGAGATCGATTTGGCTTCTAAAATTGGTCTGGTGCGCAGCAGCAAAGCCACAAAGATGATCAAGACCAAAGCCACCGGCATCACGGTCGCAAAGAAGAACAAACGACCTCCCCAGCGCTCTTTGTGACACCGCATGGTATAACAAACATCTTTCTGGGTGGTTTTCTGTTTCATCAGCATCGCCCAAGATAAGAAAGGGGAGTATGCAACGGCCAGAACCTCGCTGCACACTCCCCACTCATCGATCTGGTAGGATAAGGAATACCTTAGCGCAGTTTGTTTTGGCTTGCCTGGATCTGTTCTGCCGTCAGTGGAATATAACCGACTTCGTTAATGTACTGCTGCCCATCCGCCAGGATCCACTCTAAGAAAGACAAGACCAGGCCAGATGGCTTCCCGAGGGTCACCAGGTTCAGTGCACGCGCGGGAGGCGAAGGGTATAAACCTGTCGCCACAGCATCAATGGCTTCATCCTTGGTCTCCAGCAGCTCACTTGCATCTGCCATGCCATCGCCATTGGCATCCACGGGCACCACGCCCGCTCCAGCTACGGGCAGGCCGGTGCTGGGGTCAAAAGCATAATTCAAATTATTATACCCGATCCCCAACGGGTCTTTGACCACTGCGTCCAACAAGCCCGGGTCAGCAGAAACGCCAATGCCGAGCAAGTTCTCCTGCTTGTTGTTGTCCAAGAATTTCGCCCATACCTCGGCGGCTCCGCAAGAGTCAGAGCGCGTGTAGACATGAATGGCATCCGTGATCTCTGGGCGGCCCACTACCTGCCCCCAGGTGGTGATCTCGCCGCTGATGAAGATGCCCACAAAGATTTCTTTGCTGATTCCCCTGGCCATCAGGTCAGCATAAACCGGGTTCTGAGAGCTGATGGTGGGGAAGACCGCGTCTTTGACCACCTCTACCCAAAAAGCGCCGTTCGCTTCTTCCTCAGGCGAAATATCGCGCGAGACCATCCCGATCTCCACCGCCCCAGACAAAGCATCCGTCATGCCCTTGCCTGCCCCACCAGCCGAGATGTCGAATTGAACGCCGGGATGCAGGTTGGAATATTCCTCCCCCCAGCGCACCATCAGGGGATAGAGCGCGAAAGCACCGGATATCGTAATGATGCCTTCATCTTCTGACTGGACCCCCTGCCCACCACAGCCAGCCAACAGCGGGACAAGCAGAAGCATCACTGCCAGGATGTTAAAAAGATGCTTGGGTTTGTTCATCAGTCACTCCTTTGCTCTTCGTATGCCAGGTCCTGGCGCACCGTTTCAACCCGTCGGGCCACGTCTGCCAGGCTTGTATGATCCAAGATGCCTGAAATGGCATTGCGCACATCCAACATAACCATCCGCAAACCGCAAGTTTCCTCATCTGGGCAGGCACATTTCTCATATGCCATCTGGCTCACACAGCGGATGGGCGCTAAAGGGCCATCCAGAATGCGGATGATCTGCCCCAGGCTGACCTGGTCTGCCGGCTTTGTCAGGTAATAGCCGCCGCTGCTGCCCAGGCGGCTGTTGACCAGCCCGGCATTTTTCAAGGTGAGCAAGATCTGCTCGAGGAACTTGACCGGTATTTGCTCGCGAGCCGCAATTTCTTTGATCTGCAGTAGCGGCTCCCCCTCACCTGAAGCCAGGGCAATCAAAGCACGAATGCCATATTCACTGCGTTTCGAAAGCTTCATGACTATTCTCTACTAATTCTATAGACATTACAATATCGATAGGATATCAAACTATTGGCCGCCTGTCAAGCGCAGCGCACCTATTTGTCATTTCCCAATGGCATAAAGCCCTTCCCCAACACCTCTTGCGCCGGTGTTACAACCACAAAGGCATTTGGGTCTCTTGCATCCACGATCGACTTGAAGTGCGCCACCTCGGTGACAGTCAGCGCACACATCAACACGCTGTGCGCCTTGCCAGTGAACATGCCCCTGCCAGACAGCTCGGTCACGCCGCGCTTCATTTCATCCAACACCCCTTGCCCCACATCTTGGGGCCGGTCGGTAATCGCCAGCGCCAAAAGCTGGCGACGTTGTTCGCTGGGCCGAAACCAGGCGCGCCACGAACGAGGCCTGAGCATCTCAACCGTTGGATCTTTGAGGTTGCCATTGGCCACCCCATAACGCGGCAGCACCTCTCCAGTTGCTTGCTGCAGCCTGTACGTCAGCAAGCCAACCGTGAAGATGGTCACGTAGAACAATACCCCCATTCCAAACACCATTTCCCCCGGCAAACTGCCAATCGCGGCGCGCTGTGTCATCTCAGCCAGCGAGCTTGCCTGGACGGGATGCAGCCACAGCTTAGCAAACCATGCCATCCCCATGATAACGAAAATATAAAGATAGTTGCGCCTGAAACGCCGTCCAATCGCTTCCCACACAGAGATGGGAAAATGCGGCTGCAAAAGGTTCTCAGCCAGGCTTTCGGCCCAATCGGGAGAAGGGCTAAAAGGCGGCACCAGCATCGCGGCGAAGAAATCCGTCTCCATCAGACGCACCCGCGAGGCAAACAGCTCATAATAGCGGTAACGGCGCGCTTCGATCACCAGGAACATCGTGATCAGCAGTGTGTTCAAGATCAAGACCGCATGGTGCCCCTCAACCTGCCCAAAAGATAAGCTAAGGGCCGCGCCGGTCGTCACCACAGCCCAGTTTGTGGTGGCATCCAGGCGCTGCCTCCAAACGTTCGCCCGCGAGATCTCTGCACGGAAGAAATGCACCATGGCTGTGCTGAACTCGCTGGCGCGCAGCTTATAGCCGCGGTAGGTCCACACCGGCTCTGGGATGGTCTCGTCTTCTCCACTCCCCGCACCAGGGAATGCCCCACCACCTGCCCGCATCTGCTCATCATCCATTCCACACATCCTTGTCAACATTCTCTAAGATGGCCCTAAGCATTCACCTATTGACGCCCAGGCCGTTTTGTTGATAAAATCCATCAGAATTATACAGCCAAAATGGAGTTACCCGTGACCCTTCCTGAATCCACCCAAATCCGGATCATTACCATCACCGAGCCAGCCGCCGAGGCTGTGCGCGCCCTGATTGAAAAACGCAACCTGCAAGACCACGCCCTGCGCATCTATGTTTCTGGCGCAGGCTGTTCGGGCTTCCAATATGGTATGGCCCTCGACCAGAACGTCCGTGCCGAAGATACCGTTATCGAGAGCAACGGGATCAAGGTCTTGGTAGATGAAGTCTCTATCCAATACATCAACGGCTCAAGCGTAGACTATGTCGATGGCCCCACTGGCCCGGCCTTCAAGATCGATAACCCCAACAAATACGCTTCCTGCTGCGATCACTCCTCCGGCAACAGCGGCGGCTGCAGCGGCTGTCACTAGCATTCAAGCCATCCCCAAAAGCCAAAAAGCGGCGCTTCGGCGCCGCTTTTTGGCTTTTGTTTATGACCCATTTATCGGCGCTGGAAGAGCGAGATCAGCAGGCCAAAGATGCCCACCACACCCATCCCCACAATGATCAACCCCATCGGCAGACCACCGGTATTGATGGCTACTGGCTCTTCTGTGTACGTGGGGATCGCCAGAGGCGGCGGTGCGGTATAGGTTGGCAAGCGAGTTGGCTCCAGGTTGATCACATACTGCGAAGCCAGGGTTGGATCGATCGTAGGCGTGACGCGCGGGGTGGGCGTGGGAGGCGGCTCAACGATCGGCAGGGTAGAATTGGATGTCACCAGGTAAGCATATACCCAGGCCACTCCGCCTTCGACCCCTGGGTAGACAATCTGTACCCAATCACCGCCCACCGAGCGCCCCAAGGCCGGGACCTTCTGCCCGGCAACCAGCACCCCCACGATCGGGTAATCGGTATTTGGCCCTGAACGTACATTGATCTGATCTTGATCGGCATTGACCGTGATCACCGGCCCGCTCGGCGTACCAGTGACCGTCGGGATCGCAACCGTGGGCTGCTGAGCCAGGGGGCTGGCCTGCACCGCCGGCGCAAAGCCCAGCCAGCCAGCCAGGCAGATCATCAGCACAAATGACCCTAAAACCAGGTTAGAAATTCGCCGCTTTTTCACAAGGCCGATTATAATCTAATTCCGGAACCAATACCGTTATTCTACGTAGATCATTTACGGAGACCTTTTATGGAACAGCGCATTTACCATGGCACCCTGACCCCCAATCAAATCGCCCAGGCGTTGGTCGCCAAGTTCAACCGTAGCAACCTGCGCGCCCAGCAAGTTGGCACTGGCAAACAGGTGGTTGTACAAGTAGCCACCCGCCCTGGCGCATCGTCTGGCGGGCAGACGGCCATTTCCATCACGCTGCAAAAAGTAGAGGATGGCCTGGCTGTTCAGGTGGGCAAACAGGCCTGGTTAGGTGTGGCCGCCAGCCTGGGCCAAACCGCCATGGCTGCCATTCGCAACCCCTTCAACCTGCTGGGCCGCCTGGATGACCTGGCGCAAGATATCGAAAATTTGCAAGTCTCTCAACAGGTTTGGGAAACCGTCGAAGAAGTGGCCCGAGCGGCTGGTGCATCCTTTGAGCTTTCAGAACGCCTGCGGCGCATGGTGTGTGCTTACTGCAGCACCGCCAACCCGGTCGGCGAACCCAGTTGTATCGCCTGTGGAGCCCCCTTGGGCAGCGCCCAACCCCGTACTTGCACCAATTGTGGTTTTGTGGTCAAGGCAAACGAAAGCAACTGCCCCAACTGCCGGCAGCCGATCCGTCCCTGAATTAACGTAAAGATCAGGAAATCAAGGCGCTTTTAGCATCACCAGTGCCGCCTGCACCACTGGCAGCAAGTCTGTCTCATCCTGCACCGCCGGCGGTGCAAATGGCATTGACTGCTGCCCACCCAGGCGCGCTTCCAGGCGCGTTGCCAGCCGCTCCAGCGCCGGGATGGCCTCCAAATACCCCACCGAGCCAATAAAATCCACCGCTGCCCGCCGGATCGTTAACGGCAGCTTGCGCTCATTCAAAATTTCCACCAGGTGCTTGCCCGCGTAGGGGCACACGTTCAGCAGGCGGGCTACGCTTGCCGCCGTATCCGGCCCATCATAAGCCACTTCCAGCAGGGCATAAATTGAACGCGTGCGCATCTGCGAAAGGGCCGCCACCAGGTAGCGCCGTACCGGCTCAGGGGTCGGGCGGCCTTCCAGGTCTGGCAGCAGCAGCCCTCCCAAGGCCTGCGCCGCGCGCGCCCTCAGGGCGGCATCCGGGTCAGCCAGGCGCGTGCTCAACAAGTATGCCACCAACGGCGAAAGGCGCGGCGCTCCCAATGCCATGAGCTGACCCAGCCCCTTGTGCCTCAGCGCCGGGTCTGGCGATACCAGCTCTTCACACGCACTCCACACGGTGGGGAATAATTCCACCGCACCCGCACTGGCCTCTTCAAACTGGAATAAAGGCGGTTGTTCAAGCTCAGGGAGAGAAAGGTCGAAGTCCATAGCACACTCAGTTCATCATCATGAATCGAACGGATTATGTTACCAGCGTGCCGCTCCAGGGCGGCAGGGTCAGTTCAAAACAACCCTGGCTGACCACGTATTCATTCCCCGCTCGCAGCAGGTCGCGCAGCACAACCCCATCCTGCCAACCTGCCGGCTGCGCAGTAACGCAGTACCGGCGTTCATCAGGGGCGGCGTTCAACACCATCGCCACGTTCCCGTCTGCATGGGTGCGGACAAAAGCATAACACCCACATTCTACATCCATGCACAAGCGTTCAAAGCCTCCCCGCCTGAGGGCTGTGAACTGCTTGCGCAAGGCGATCAATGTCTTGACCCAATCACGCAGTTCGGTATTCCAGTACTTAGGGTCCCACAAGAAGGCCCCTCGGCACTCTGGGTCTTTCCCACCGGTCAGGCCAATTTCGTCGCCATAATAGACTGCCGGCGCACCGGGGTAAGCAAACTGGAACAAAAAAGCCAGCTTGGCCTTTTCCACGCTCCCCTCCACCTTAGTCAACAGGCGCTCAGTATCATGCGACCCCACAGGAACATACATCGCATACGCATTCTCACGAGGGTAAAAAGACAACAGGCTTTCCACTTTCTCGGCAAAGTGCGGGATATCCAGCGTGCCCGCAAACAACAGGCGCAGCAGGGCATCGCGCACCGGGTAATGCATCAAACCGTCAAAATGTGCATCCCCCACCCAACGCGTATCCGGATTCCAGATCTCACCCAAGATGTAAGCATCTGGATTGGCCGATTTGACAACCTGGCGAAACTCCGCCCAAAAACTGTCATCATCGATCTCATTCGGCACGTCCAGTCGCCAGCCATCTGTGCCCTGTTCGACCCAATACCGCGCCACATCCAACAAATAACGCCGCACAGCCGGGGTTGCGGTGTTGAACTTCGGCAGGCCTTTCATCCCCCACCACCCCAGGTAATCGCGGGCATCTCCATACGAGTACGCGTCCACGGGAAAATTGTGAACGTGAAACCAGCTCAGATAAGGCGAATGCTCTTGGTTTTCGAGGATATCGTTGAAAGCAAAGAAACCGCGCCCGCAGTGATTGAAGACCCCATCCAAGATCACCCGTACATCGTTGCGATGGGCCAGGTCCAAAAAGGCCCTGAAATCTTCCATTGTCCCCAGGCGCGGATCGATTCTAAAATAGTCGGTGGTGTGATAGCGGTGGTTCGATGCCGATTGGAAAATGGGGTTCAAGTACAGCGCATTGACCCCCAGGTCCAGCAAATAATCAAAATGCTGCATGATGCCGCGCAGGTCACCGCCCTGGAAGTGCCACACGGTTGGCGGCGTGCCCCAAGGCTGAACGTTCGGCGGGTCGATACTCGCATCACCGTTCGCAAAACGGTCAGGGAAGATTTGATAAAAAATTGCGTCTTGCACCCAATCAGGAACAGGCATCAGGCTCCTCACAATAGCACCCCCACTCAGGGGGCGCGCAGTTCCAGTAAACGAATTGTAATTGTATCATAAGCGTCCTGCAGTGCGGTTGCTGGGTCAGCCCCCTGTTCGAAAACGTCCAGGATCACGCCATCCAACGCGTCCAGGTAGGCATACCAATAGCGCTCATTTGGCATGGGCGGCATTGCCACACCCCCTGCCAGGGCCGCGGCCGCCTGCTGTGAAAGCAGGTTGCGCGGCTCGGCATCCAACACCGCCGGGATCAGCTCCACCTCAGCCAACAAGTTCTGGACCTCGCTGTTCAACAGGTAACCCATGAACACCAGCGCGGCATATTGTTCATTCCCCGCGCTGTTGATATTCAAATAAGCGCACTCCGATCTGACGAACCCTGCCATACGACCATCCTGGTAAGCCGGCCAGGGATCGATCGCCAGGTTCTCACTCCCCACGGCAGCTTCCAACGTCCGCATGCTCCAGGTTCCATCAATGATGAAGCCAATCCGGCCATCCATGAACAATTCCAAATCGCGGTTATTGTTGAAGGTCGCCGTCCCCGCCCGGTCGTAATCGGCCAGCAGGTCCAACCAGGCCAGGCCGGCGGCATTATTAAATGCCGGGTTGCCGTTTGCATCCATCCATTGGCCGCCCAAGCTGTTCAGGCTTGCCAGCGAATAATACGCCCCGCGCTCCAAAAAAGCGCCCAGGTTGCCGGCGCGCGTGGCTTCTCCGGCCAGGGTGACCAACTCGTCAAACGTGCGCGGCGCCTTGGGCACCAGGGCCGCATTACGATACAGGACCACCCCATCAACCGCATAAGGCAAGCAGATTTGCGCGCCCTGGTACTGCACCGTGCCCAGCGCTGCCTGGCTGAGTGCCGCCAACAACTGTGGATTCATATAAGGGCTGAGATTCGCCACCAATGCGCCATCGTACAGCCCTGCCCCCCAATCGGCCGGGCCAAGCAGCAAGCTCGGGCCTCTGCCGCGGTAGGCCTCAGCCTCATAACGCCCACGCAGCTCTTCTCGAGGCATGTACAGCACATCAAAATACACGTCTGGATATAGATCCTGGAAGGAGCCGATCACCTGCATCAAAGCCTGGCTTTGAGCTGGCGGCCAGGCATGCCAGATGTGCACCGTTGTTTCGGGCGGCGGGGGCGACTGCACCGGGCGGCCGATATACTCGGTCGGCATGGCTGTGGGCGTACCCGTTGCACCGCCTGCCTGGGCAGTCCCGGCCGTCGCAAGCGTGGCCTGGGGCCAGGGGCTGGGCGAAGCGGTTGGCGGCGAGGTGGCGGTAGCACCGCCGGGCGGCGGTGGCAAGACCGGGGGAACAGCCGTAGACGGCTCTGGGTAGCCCCCCCCAGCGCCAGGGCCAGCAGTTGCCGTTGCCACAGCCAGAGGCGGCTCATCAGGAGCAGGGTAGCCCCCCGCCCCCTGATCGCCGGACGGCGTGGGGCTGACAACCACTGGCGCTGCACTGGGCTCGACTGCCGGCTCAGGATATCCAGGCGGGAGGCCAGGCACGCTGGCAACGCTGGTCGCCGTAGCCGGTTCTGAGCCGGATGGCGGATAGGCTGGTGCAGATTCCTGCGAAGGCCAGGCGGTCTTCGTCATTTCGCCGGTGGGGGCTGGCGAGGCGGTTCCCGCCGCTTCTGCAGTTGGCGTCAGCGAGGCCTCCCCGCGGCAAGACGCCAGCAGTAAAACTGCCAGCGCCAGGCCAATACCCATGCAAACAAAACGCACCTGTTTCACACTTGCTATTCTACTATACTCAGGGCCTACTCCGTTGCCGCACTCAACATCGGCACCTGGGCAAAATCTGCTGCTGTCAGCTCACTTTGCTGGGCCGGGCTGGGTGTGAAGGCGCTCAGCCAGGCCTCTTGTTGCCCGGCCTCAGCCCACACCAGGTCGATCACGCGCGTGTGGTTGGTGGCCCCATCGGGCGCACCGCCAAACCGCCACTGTTCAGCCGCCACGTTGACATCTCGCACGCGCTGCACGCCGCCGCTGGGGTAACCTTCTTGGCTGAGCACCATCACCGCATACTGCCAGGCTTCAGGATTATCACCCAAGATGGATTTCGGCACGCGCACGGTCACCTTCTGCTGACCGGGGTCAGCCACGATGACAAATTCACTGGCGCTGGCGATCTTGGTCGAACCTTCATCGCCTGGCGTGTAGATACCCGCCTCCCAGCCCTCAACCGTAATAGCATAATCCCAGGCATACCCGTCCTGCAAAGACAGGTTGCGCCCCGGCAAGAAGGCATCGCCGCCTTGCCCATCCCCATCTGTATCGATGTAAATATCAAAAGTCTGAACCGACAGGCCGTTTGGCGAGCCCCAAGAATTATCCACCGGGCCGCGCATGGTGAACTTAAAGATCACATTTTCGTCATCATACCCAACCTGGAAGTTCAAGATGTCATACGCGCCAGATCCGAACACCGCGTCCGAGGGATAGGTGTAGCTGCCCGGACCATAATCATCCTTCTCTGGGTCGTTGATATCCAGCACCAGGGTCATAGAGCCCAGGTCCGGAACAGCCACTTGGGCAGGGCCCGCGCCCGGCAAGAGGTCCGTATCTACCGTCCCTTCCAGGCCCGAGAGCGGCTCTACGTGCACCGCCCGCAAACCAATCCGGTCGCCCGTCTCGGCGCCGCCCAACAGCTCCAGCGGCACGCCCACCTCAAGCACCTCGCCCAGGGCGACCGTCTCCAATGCAGTTGCCTCGCCCCAGCTCTCTTTGCTGGCCGCGCTGTACAGGTTCACCCCTGCCAAGGCATTGTCTGCGAACAAGATCTCCACCAGACGGTTGGCCTGGAAACCCAATAGCGACCCATTGCGGCTGAAACTGATCGTATCGCCGCTGCCGGGGGCCGCCAGGTAAATTTCCACGCTGTCTGCAGCGCTCAAAGACGAATAAGCCGGGTTGGCAGACACCTTGAAATACAGGTTGGCCTTATCGAAGCCATAAGCCAGGTCGCTGAAATAGGGTGTTGCCGCAGCCATCGCCCCGCCCGAAGCCTGATACACGCCCGCGGCATCCCACTCGCCTTCGCTCGCCTCGCCATCTACGATCACCGAGAGCGTGTTCGAAGAAGCCACATCTGCCGCTACCGGCTGGAGCGGGATCACCGGCACATCCAGCATCAGTGGCGGGGTTTCGCCCAGGGCCACGTACACTTGCTTGAGGGTGTCGCGGAACTGCTGGTCAAAGGCCTCGTCGTTGCCCGAGTTCTGATCGGTGCCGTACCACCAGAACCAGTCAGAACCTTCGGCAATATACATCAGGGTCTGGGCCTCAGCCAGGGCCTCGGGGGTTGTGCTGCGCACCCCGGTCTCATACTTCTGCAAAACCACGCGCGCCTCAGCCAGGTATTCCCAGGCCAGGTTCTCTTCTTCCTCGCCAATCCAGGTCGAAAAGTCATGGCTGATCCACGAACCGGCCCATAAGTCGTCAATCTTCGGCTGCTCAGGGGCCATCGCCAGGAACTCGCTGGGGGTCACGGTCCGGATCAAAGGATCGCTGCTCAACAGCGTATACAACGAATTCAAGAACAGCTTGCCGTCGTTCTCGTAGTATTCCCAGGCGTTCTCGCCATCCAAAATGACCGAGACCAGGTGCGGCCCAGCCGCGCCATCTTCGATCAACGCATCCCGAATATCGTGGATGCGGCGGATGAAATCTTTGGCCGCCAGTTCTCCATCCAGGCCAGAATAGGTAAAGCCGACCTTGTCTGAGATGACCACATCGCGGAAGACGATTGCCACCGGGTCACCCTGCCCGCCTTGAACGTAGTAGGGCCGGTAGAGCACATCTGGATCGGTAACGGTCTCGCGCGGGTTGCGCGTGAAGCTGGTCATGCCCAGGCTGTTGGCCAACACGCCCTCGTCCGAGGCCATCCACTGGATGCCCGCCTTCGAGACCATGCTGACGATCTCTTGCGCCACCGAGCCTTCTGCCGGCCACATGCCGCGCGGCGGCTGGCCGAAATGTTCTTCATACAACTGCACGCCCAGGTTGACCTGAGCCACGGCATCTTGCCCATAGGTAAAATCTACGCCTGGCAGCTCTACCGAGGGCATGGCCTGGGTTGCCAGGTCTGTGCTGACCAAGAGTGGCAGGATGGGGTGTGCAAACGGGGTCATGGTGACCTCGATCTGCCCGGCATCTTGCAGGCCCTTGTGCACCGGCACCACTTCTGCGATCAGGCGTTCTGTTTCATCAAATACTACCTGCTTATCTGCCTCGCTAAAGTTGGAACCCTTCGCCACCAGGGCCGCCAACGGTTCTTGGGCCAGCCAATCGGGGTCAAACCAGGCCAGGCCAAACAGGAGCTGCAGATCCAGGTAATCCTGCGTGGTATAGGTTCCACCGTTATCCCGCAGCTCCAACAGCGCTTGATAGCGCGGGAAGCGCGCAATGATCTTGCGGTTGGTATCGAAGAAGCGCTCCAGCAAAAATGTCTTTTGCTCATCAGTAAGCTGGTCAGCCGGCACCTCAGCGGTCACCCAATAGAGATCTTTGGTGCCAGAGGCCAGGTCATCCAGTTGGCGGATCAGGCTGGGCGTAAGGTTGAAGGTAACGTGGATATCGGGGTAATTCTTGAGAATGGCAGCCATATCCACGTAATCTTTGGTGGCATGCACGCGCACCCAGGGCTTGGCATAAACACCGGTCTCAGGGTCTTTATAATACACCGGCTGGTGTTGGTGCCAGATGATTGACAGGTAGATTGGCTGCTCGCCAGGCGTGGTTTCACCGCTTGCAGCTTCCCCCTCGGTTGGAGCAGAGGTGGGAACAGAGGTCTTGCCGCACGCGCTGACCACCATCGCCAGCAAAACAAGTATACTCACCAGCTTCCAGATCTTCGCTTTCATATCAGTCGCCTCCAATTAGGATATTTGATCACGGCTTATCATATATTACCACGCCATCCAGGCGCGTCCCGAACCATATGCGGCCCAGGGAATCTTGCGCCACCGCCAGGGCTTCACTGCCCGGGTAACCGGTCAGCACCGGCTTGTAGGTGCGCCAATCTTGCCCGTCAAACCCGGTCACCAGGCCGCCGGTCTCGTTTGGAATGGAAGTGCAGATCCAAAAATTGCCCGCAGAAAGCTGCGTCACATCTTGTACGGTATTGTACGGCAGGGGCGAGTTGCTGGTGCGGTAAGATTGCCATTCCTGCCCGTTCCAAAGGCTGATCCCCCCCCCCTGCGTAGAAGCCCACACCTGCCCGCCGGAATCAACCAGCAGGTCCGAGACCCCCCCCCAGCCCAGGTCAAAATCTTGCCTCGTATAGCGTTCCCAGGCCTGGGCTCCAGGGTCATAGACCGAGACCCCCCACAAAGTGCCAAACCAAATGCGCTCTCCAGCACCCGCCGGCTCAACCGCCAGCGAAAAGACCGCATTGTCCACCAGGGCTTGTGCACTGGCAGTGTAGGGCGTCCAGGTTGTCCCATCCAAAACCGCCGCCCCAATTTGCGTACCAATCCACACCCGTCCGGCGCTATCTACTGCCACCGCATTCACCTGCTCGCTGAGCAAGCCAAAATCATCCTTGTGATACACTGCCCAGTGCTGGCCATCGTAAATGGCCAGGCCAGCCGCGGTCCCCATCCACAAGCGCGCCTGCCCATCCAGGGCCAGGGCCAACACCCGCTCAGCGGGCAGAGGCGAATTCTCTGTATCGAACACCTGCCACCGGTCAGATACGTCGCCATCCCGGGCCGCTTCCCACAAGACCAATCCCCGCTCGGTTGCCAGCGCCATGCGCCCATCCGGCATGGGCAGTAGATCGTAAATGGTATCGCTGGGCAAGGGGGCAGTGCGTGCCGTGATCGTTGACCAACCGATGCGGTTGGCTGCCAGCAAAGCATTATTGACGATGATCGCCAGGGTCAGCAAACCAAGCACAATCCCCCCTGCAATCATGTACTTCCGAGACGGCTTGGGAAACATGGTGTTCAACCAATCCCAATAGGCTTCTTGCTCGTGGTACAGCGCATACAAACGCCGCAGCGCGCCGGCCGCCAACAGGCACAAGGCCGGCAGCAGCACCAGGGTGTATTGCGGCCATTTCGTCGGCCAGAGCAGCAAAAAGAGCAGGCTGCCTGCTGCCCAGGCCAACACCCAGCCCAGGCGCCGGCGTTCGAGCCACATACCTGCCACCGCAAACAGAAAGATCAGCCCATCGAAGCCAAAATAGAAGAACACCTCAGGGTGCCAGTTATAGCCATGCGAACGCGAAATCCATAAGAACGGCTGGTACCAGGGATAGCCAGATTCCTGTACATGGGCGCTTTGCGAATACTGCACATGAAAAGCGAAGGTGTCCGCAAACCGCTCCAACGGAGCGCTCCACAAAGCCGGGTTGAAGGCCACGAAAGCCAAACCGGCAGTGCCCAGGTAAAGCAGCAGCTTCCCGATTCGGAAGCGTTTGTCAACCAACGCCACGTAGAGCACAACCAGCAGGATTGGGAAGTAGCTGTACTTGCCCGCCGCCGTCAGGCCCAAGGCAGCCGCCGAAAGCCAGAACCACGCATCCCGTTCTTTCTGCGAGCGGCGCAAGGCAAATAGCGCCAACAGGGCCATTGCCAGGGGCAGGGCCTCCAGGTAAGCCTGGCTGGTATACTTGACCACCAGGGTTTGCACCGCCAACAAGCCGCCTGCCAATGGATCTACCAGCGCCACCAACGCCACCGCCAACGTGCCAAAAGCCACCGACACCAGCCGGCCCGCCAGCAGCACCGCCTCCCAACTGGCGCGCGGCCCTGCCGCCAACACCACCCCCCCATAGATCAGTTTGACCAGCGGCGGGTGCTCGCTGTTCTCAGGATAATCGATCACCCCCTGCCAATCACCGGCCCTCATCAGCCCGGCATATTCATACCCGGCCTGCAGGTAGACCGGTTCGTCAAAATCCACCGGAAGCTGCCAGGCTGCCCAGGCGCGCAACAGCAGCCCCACCACCACCACAAGCCATACTTTTCGCTGGCGCGTCCAGAAGGGCCGCCGGCTGAGGTTAACTTGAGACGCTTCCATAAGAGAATGTAGACAAAGGTGGAATGGCCGCTGGGTCGACACGACCCTGGGTCATTCCACCTTCAGGAAACCTTACTTGCCGCCTAGCAGTTGAATCACATAGCTTCCGTAAGCCGGGATCTCAGGCAGCGGCTGGTACGCATCGAACCCACCGCCGGCATTGGCTGTCAGACCCGGCATCTCGCCCTCGCCCAACAAGGCATACGCCGCATACTTGCCCGCCAGCGTCCCCTGGCCCAAAGAAAGGCTGTAATCGCTGACCGCTTTATCACTCAGGTTAATGAGCACCAACACCACCTCCTCTTGAGAGACACGCAAGAAGGCCAGCAGGGCATTGTTGCCGGCGTCCACCGCCACATAATTGCCCACCCGCAGGGCCGCATGGTCGTTGCGCAGGTGGATCAGGGTGCGGTAAAGCGAAAGCAGAGACTCTGCATCGGCGCTCTGGGTGGCAATATTCACCTCGGCATAGGTCCGGTTGACGGCCTGCCAGGGCCGCCCGGTAGTAAAGCCGGCCTTGTTGTCATCGCCCGTCCAGGCCAACGGCGTGCGGATCTTCTCATCCGGCTTCGAACCGGTCATGCCGATCTCTTCACCATAGTAGATGAAGGGAGTGCCCGGGATGGTCAAAAGTACGGTCGCGGCCAGGCGCGCTTTTTCAATATCGCCGGCAAACTGGTCCATCACCCGGTTCTGGTCATGATTGGTGAGGAAGGTGGCATAGCTGCCCGGCGGGAAGAGATTGTAGCTCGAACGGATCGCATCGCGCAGACCACGCCCATAGCCGCTGCCCACGTTATCGAGGATCTGGCTTGCCAGGTCGAAATTGAAGGCCATATCCAACTCATCGCCTTCCACATACTTTGCCACAGCGCGGTTAGTGGTCCAGATTTCACCGACCGTGATGGCATTGGGGTTAATGGCCTTATACTGCGGGCGGAAATTCTCCCACCAGGTGTGGGTAGCATCTGAATTTTCCTGTTTCTCACCCTCTTCGATCAGGTGGCGCGCCGCATCTAACCTGAAGCCATCCACCCCCACATCTTGCAGCCAGAAAGCAGCCACGTTCTGCATCTCAGCCGTAACCTCAGGGTTGGTATAGTTCAGGTCTGGCATGCCCGACCAAAAGATGGCGTAGTAATAACCGGCAATCGTGGGATACCACACATCCTGCCCCCACGGGCCTTTGTAACCCGGGTTCTCATCGGCCCAAACATACCAGCCGTGGCGAGCTGATTCGGGATGGTCGCGCGCTTCTTTGAACCATTCATGCTCAACCGCTGTATGATTCAGAACCAGGTCCATGATCACGTAAATGCCGTGCGCATGGGCCTCTTCCAACAGCCGCTTGAAGTCGTCCATCGTCCCATAATCGGGGTTGACATCATAATAATCCAGCACATCGTAACCGTGATACGAGGGCGAGGGGTTGATCGGCATCAACCAGATGCCGGTAACGCCCAGGTCGGTGGTCGTCTTGGGGTCGCCGTCGTTCAGGTAATCCATCTTCTCGATGATCCCGTTAAAGTCGCCGATCCCATCGCCGTCGCTGTCATAAAAACTGCGCACAAAGATCTGGTAAAAGACCGCATCGCTCCACCAGGGCAGGCCGTCTGTGCCCTGCGGAAGACCCTCCACCGGCTGGACTGCCCTTGGCCCTGCCGGCGTGCAGGCTGCAAAAAACAGCCCGATCATCACCAGGCCGAGCAACCGAAAAAGTGTATGCTTCTTCACAAGATCACCTCCATCAGCCATATAAAAATTCCAATCCTTTCACCACATCTTCCCGCCAGGCGTTGTAATTGTGCCCTGCCGGGTATTCATTGTATCCCACCCCATAACCACGCGCCGCCAGGGCCGCCCGCATGCGCCGGTTGGACGGCAGCAAGGGGTGTAAATCATACAGGCCCACATCCAGCCACACCTTCAGATCGCGCCGCGGGCCATGCTCCACCAACTCGAAGACTACCGAATCATAATCGTCCAGCGTAAAGGCCCCCGATTGGCTGAGCACATGCCCAAAGATCCCCGCCATGCGCAGCCCCGTGTACAAAGCCATCAGGCCGCCCATCGAGGCCCCCAGCACACCGTATGCACCGGGTTGTTCCGATACATCCACCAGGTTTAGGTGCTGGCGGGCCAGCGGCAGCACTGCCTCATACAGCAGGCCCAGGGTCGCCTCACTGCATGCATATTCCAGCGTGCGCGCTTGCCGTCCGTTATCCACCATGGCCAATGCCAGCGGGCAGATGCGCCCCTGGCTGATCAAGGTATCCACGATCACATCCAGCCGGGCGCGGCGCAAATAGTCCCGCCCATCCCACACCACCACCAACGGCACCGGCTGCTCGGTGGCAGGCCGGTAAAGGTAAACGTTCCGGCGCAGGCCTGCCATCAAATGCTCCGCCTCGATCACATGCCGCTCCACCTGCCCCTTCAGGCGGCGCGGCAGGGCCGGCGGCTGGAGGCCTGGAGTGACGTAAAAATATTGGTTGTACTTGCCCATGCCGTTCGAAACACGGCGCAGGTTGAAGGGGTCGTCCAGGCGCTGGTCGCCATCCACGAAGACGTACTCCATGTAGGCATCTTTCGGCAGCGCCAGGCGGTAAGTCCACACCGAGGGCGCCTCTTTGACCAACACAACCGGGTCGCCATCCTCCCAACCGCAAAAATCACCGATCAACCTCGGGGCGCGTTTGCCTGCCCACACAAAGGTGGCCACACGCGTATCCGCCGCATCGCCGGTGGTGTTGGCAACCGGGTCGATCAGCGGCGTACCCTCAGTGCGAGCGCGTTCGACAAGCGGGTGGTTCATCCGATCACCACCCCGCTCAGCGGCGGCAGGTCGAGCCTGTGTTCAAGGTCAGGCGCGCCCAGGCCAGGCTGGCTGGCAAAGAGCAGCCTGCCCTGCCCGCCGGGCAGTGTTAGCGACCGCTTTTCCTGCGAGAGATTCAAGACCACCACCAACTCGCCCCGCCGGTAAGCCAACACATCATCCTGGACCGGCATGGCCTCAAACGAACCTTCGCCCAGGGTCACATGCCGGCGGCGGAAGGCCACCAAGTCTTTGTAGAAGTCCAGCAAAGCGATGTTCTGCGCCTCTCCCCACAGCATGGGCAGGCGCGATTCTTCCGGCAGCCCGCGCCCATCCTGGCGCACATCGCGCACCTGCGAAAGCCCCACCTCGGTGCCGTAATAGATCACTGGCGCACCCGGCAGCGTGAACTGGCACAAGGCCGCCAGCCGCAGCCGGCGCTCATCGCCCCGCGCCGCCCACAAGAAGCGGTTCATATCGTGGTTATCGAGAAAAGAAGGGCGCGAAAAGGTCTCGGGGAAGTATGCCATGTGGCGCGCTAGGAAGGCCCCCACCTGCCCGGCATTCCAGTTGCCAAAGGCAAAGCCCTGGCGGAATGCCTCCAGCAGGCCAAAGTCCAGGCAGCCATCCAGCCCGCCCTCAAAATTGAGCTGCGAATCCGGCGGTTCCACCACCTCGCCAAAGGTCCAACTATCCGGACAGGCCTGGCGAGTGGCCCGGCGGAACTCAGCCCAAAAGTCTGGCGCAGGCCCCACAGCATAATCTACCCGGTACCCATCCACACCCAGCTTTAGCCAATAGGCCGCCGCGTCCAACAGGTGCTGGCGGGCAGGCGCGTGGCGCAGGTTGATCTGCGGCAGATCTCGCACCCCAAAGAAGGTCTCGTATTGGTCGGGCCAATGGGTGAATGTGTACCAGTGGTGGTACGGGCTCTTGGAGTCTCGGATGGCTTCCTGAAAACTGGGATGCCCCCAGGACCAATGGTTGGGCACAAAATCCAACAGCACCCGCATTCCACGGCTATGCGCAGCGGCCAACAATTGTTGCAGATCTTGCTTGCTGCCCAAGCGCGGCTCGATCTCAAAATAATCCGTGGCGTCATATCCGTGATGCGAGGGGCTGGGGAACACCGGCGTCAGCCACAACACATTTGCCCCCAGCTCACTGATGTGATCCAGCTTCTCGGTGATGCCACGCAGCGTCCCACCGTAAAAGCCTGCCGGCCCATCGGGCTGCTTCCAATCGCTCCCCTGCCCGGGGAAGAAGCGGTCTACAAAGATCTGGTAAACCACTGCCTGCCGGGTCCAGGCGGGGGTTGGATCATCGGCAATATAGCAAGCATAAAAAGCCCCACCATCGGCCCACATCTCCGCCTGGCTGCCCCAGGCCGCTGAAATGCGGTAGCGCAAAACCGTGCCATCTGCCTGGCCAGGCAGGGTGGCCCGAAAATGGCGCACATAGCCCCACACCTGCGTATCCCATTCCACGCCGGTCACCTGCATGGGGGTCGCCTGCCCCCCCTGCGCCTGCCCCAGGCTTCCAGCCGGGTCGCAGCCATCGTTGGTCCAATAAACCCAGGCCTGCTCCAGCGGATATGCCGGGCCTACCGTCAGTTCCAGCTCAATCGGCTGGCCCGGAAGCGGGTCGCGCGGCCGGCGTGCCTGTAGATGCGTCACCCCGGCCCGGCGAGTGCGCACCAGGTTGGTGCGCAGCTCGTCGGTAGCCAGGGTGCCGAAAACAAAGTCGTTGGTGGGTTGTTGGGGATTAGCCTTTGACGCCGCCAAGGGTCAAACCGCCTACCAGGTATTTCTGGAAATAGGTGTAGATGAGGATGACCGGGATGATGGTCATCACAGCCCCGGCTGCAAAGTAACCCCAGGGGATGCTTTGCGTATTTGCCAGGCTGTACATACCAACCATCAACGTGCGCCGCACATCTGGCGCCGGGATCAACACCGAGGCGAACACATACTCACCCCAGCCGCCCATGAAGGCCAGCAGAGCCGTCACCGCCAGGGCCGGCTTGGCCATCGGTAGGCCCACCAGCAAGAAGGACTGGATCGGGCCGCAGCCGTCGATCATGGCCGCCTCTTCGATTTCGATGGGGATAGTGTCGAAGTATCCCTTCATCAGCCAGGTGGTGAACACCAGGTTGCCGATCGTATACGCCAGGATCAGCCCCCAATGGCTGGCATACAGCTTGAAGGCCGTCAACAACTGGGCCACCGGCACCAACGAGAGTACGCCCGGGAAAGCCTGGATGGCCAGCAGCAGGATCAGGCCAAACTCACGCCCATAGAAGCGGAAGCGTGAGAAAGCAAAGGCTGCCGATGTGGCGATCAGCAGGCAGGCGATCGTGGTGAAGCCCGCCACGAACAGGCTGTTGCGCATCCAGGTCAAGAAGGGATACGGCTGGCCCGAAAGCATAACCTGGTAATTCTCAAACGTCCATTCTGTGGGAATGAACATGCCCAACAGGTTAAGCGTATACAGGCGGCTGCCCACGCGCCCAGAGGCCAGGATCACAAACCAGATCGGGTACAGAGCAAAGAGCGTCATCAAGCCCAAAAAGATATACTGTAGAACCAGTACGAGGGGTCTCGGTTTGCGGCTCATTCGTAGGCTCCTTGTGTAATGCGGCTAATACGCATGCTGTAAAGCGTGGCGATGAACAAGAAAATGAAAATGATCACCGCAAAAGCACCCGCTTTGGCGTATGCGTTATACTGGAAAACCTGCTTATACGCATAGACCATCACCAGCTCGGTAGCGCCAGGCACGCCTGCGCCCTGAGATGGACCGCCGCCGGTCATGGCCCACACCGTACCAAACATCTGGAAGCCGCCGCCGCCGATCGCGCTGAGCACAATTGCCGGCATCACCGAGGGACGCAACAGAGGCAGGGTGATATTGACTAACTGCTGCCAATAAGTGGCCCCATCCACATCTGCCGCCTCGTATTGATCCGCAGGGATCGACTGCAAAGCACCCAGGATGATGTTAAAGCAGAAGGGGAAAGAGAACCACAGGTTGACCAGGATGATCGCTGCCAGGGCGTAATTGCCATTGGCCAACCAGGCCAACCCCTCTCCGCCAAAGGCGCGGAGGATCTGGTTGATGGTGCCCTGTTCGCGGAAGAAGAACTGCCAGATCAGGGACATGATGATGAACATCGTCGAAGCTGCCCAGGGGATGATCATGATCGCCCGGAAAAAGGTGCGGCCTTTGATGTAATCGCCGTTCAGCACCAGGGCCAAGATCAGGCCAAAAATATAGTTGAGCGGCACGGTAATCACCACGAACAACAATGTGCGGAAGACCACGATGAAAAAGTCGCTGCTTGCTTCCAGCGTTTTCATCGCGCCGCCCACATTCAAAATCCATGCCAGCAAAACGGTTATCGCCAGCCCCCCTATCCAAACCCAAAACGAGGAAACCGGCCGCGTTAGCTGCCGGTCCAGGCGTTTATTCACCTGCCCGGCGATGATCAACGGAGCAAAGAGCAGCGCAAGCTTGACCAGAGCCAACACACCCTCGCCAGTGAAGAGTTTGCCAATCAGGCTGTCATAATTGGCAAATAACGGCTCCTGGATCACGTATGGCTGGCCCATACCAGCATTTGAGCGGAACATCGGCCAACAGCCCGGCTCAATGACCGAAGTCAGGAATACCGTACAATCTGGATTGGGGTGGTACTGGTTGCGGTTGGTAAACGAAATATAGACGTTATAGATGATCGGGTAAATATTGAGCGCCAGGATGCCCAACAGTGTTGGCCCAATAAAGGCCAAGATCGTCAGCGCTTTGCGTCGCCCAGACCAAGAGACCATAAGAACCTCCCATTGGGTATGTGCCGGGCAGAATTGATCTGCCGAGGCACAAATCGGCAGGCTCGCCGCCGAAAAAGAACGGCGCCGAAAAAAGAACGGGGAGGGCATAGACTGCCCTCCCCGTTTTTAACACAGGGTTACTTCATCCCCGCGATGGCTTCTTCAGCCGCAGCCTGAGCCGCAGCCAGCGCATCCGCTGGGGTCTGAGCGCCGGTCCAGATGGCGTTGGTCATGTCACCAACCGGGCCCCACTGAGCGCCAGCAAAGGGGGTGTTGGCCATCGGCACGCCCAGGTTCAGGGCAGCGCCAAAGCCAGCTACGGTCGCCATAGCCTGCACATCAGCATCCAACAGGGCGGCGGTGTTGGCCGGGATGGTCTTGTTGGCCAATGCGATGGTCTTGGAGTTCTCAGCATTGGTGAAGAACTTGATCACATCCAGCGCAACCTCAGCCGTGCCGCGATCCACCGCGTTGCGGGAGATCATGAGGGACTTGATGCCCACGAAGGGGCTGCCCATCGGCAGGATACCGTAGTCGATGCCAGCCGCTTCCAGGTCAGCAATGGCCCAAGGGCCAGTCCACCAGGCAGCCGCATTGCCTTCAACCAGCATGGTCTTGCAGATTTCATGGCTGGTTTCGGCCGGGGCAACTTCATGGAACTTGACGATCCACTCAGCCGCAGCCTGGGCTTCAGCAGAGTTCAGGTACGAATTGCCAGCATCATCGATATAGGTGGGCATACCATGGCCGAAGTACACCGGGGCCACGTGGTAAGCATCCGCATTGCCCAGGCCCTGGTTGCAGATCAGGTACTTGCCAGAGTTGGCAGCCGCAAAGGCCTCTGCCTTCGCCAGCAGATCGGCGAAGTCGGTCGGGTCAGCGGGGAAGTCAGTTTCGCTCGCCAGGGCCTTGTTATAGACGATGGCAATGCCTTCCTGTGATTCGGGCAGCGCCCAAATCTTGCCCTGCCAGACCACACCAGCTACAGCCGCGGGCTCGTAGGTGCTTTCCAAGAAAGCCTGGTCCACGCCCAGGGTGCCCAGGTCAACGATGTTGCCAACCAGGGCCTGGCTGCCGATCTGATCGTTGGCCCAACCGATGATGTCGGGGCCTTCGCCAGCCGGGATGGCGACCTTCAAAGCGTCCGACACATTGTCGGGCTTGGTCAGGTCAATGGTCACATTGGGGTGCGCAGCCGTGTAGGCATCAAAGACAGCCTGAATGGCAGTCAGGTACGCTCCATCCCACTGGTGCCAGATGGTGATGGTCACGGGCTTTGCCGTCTCTTCGGTAGCCACGGGTGTCGCGGTAGCCTTGGGCGTGCAAGACACCAGCAGCATCGCAGCGATCAGCAAAACACTCAACATACTCCAAAACTTCTTCATTTCTCTCTCCTTAGGATTGAAAGTTTTTTCCTTCGCCGGAACGCCGGCGAATTCCACACTGAATTGAAAATGGTCTAGAATTGGCCCTCGGGTTGCTCGCATCACCTCCTCGCCAAGCATCTCACAGAGCTATAACAGCCTCTTCATAACCAATTATAACAGACTGGCAGGCGGTAAATTAAGCCCCATCCGACCAGGTCATCCTTTCACGCTTCCCAGCGTCAGACCAGAGATCAGCCACTTGGAAGAGTACAAGAACAAAGCCATCACCGGGATGGCGATCAGGACCGAGGCCGCCGAGAATTTACCCCATGATACCGTGAAGTCTGATGCATACGTGAAGACACCTAACGGCCAGGTGTATAAAGAGTCTTTCTGCAAGACCACGCGCGCCACCAGGTACTCGCTCCAGCCGCCCATAAAGCTGAACAAGAAGGCAATCGCCAGCGCCGGTGTAGAAAGCGGCAGCATGATCTTGGTGAACACGGTCAGGCGCGAGGCCCCGTCGATCAGGGCCGCTTCTTCCAGGTCCACCGGGATGGTTTCATAATACCCCTTCAACGTCCAGATCGTCAGCGGCACCGAAGAAACCGCATAGGCAATGATCAGGCCCAGGTACGAGTTGATCATCTTCATCTTTGCCAGCATAATGAAGAGTGGCAAAAGCAGCATCCCCGCCGGGATCATCTGCGTGGTCAGCAAGAAGACCAACCCCGCCGTGCGGCCCGGGAATTTGAAACGGGCAAAAGCGTATGCACTCACTGCCGCCAGGATCACGGCAAAGATCGAGGTAACCGAAACCACCGAGATCGAGTTCCACAGCCAGAGGAAGAAATCCGAATCGCGTCCCCGTTCTGGCTCTCCAAACAATACCGCCCGGTAATTATCCAATGATGCATTCTCTGGGATGATCGCCAGGCTGGTGGTCAGCAGGGTATCATTCGGGCGCAGCGAAATGGTGATCACACGCAGCACCGGGTACACGGCAATGATGCAGGCCGCGATCAACGCCAGGTGGATCATAAGCGTCTTAAAGGGGCTGTCACCGCGCCCACGGTGGAAGAAACTGCGCATGAAGCCGTTTTCTGCTTTTTTGATTTGTTCGCTTGAAGATGTTGTTGCGGTCATGATTACACTCCTAATCTCTCGTAACGATGATCTCGATTACTAACCACGGTAGTCAGGCGATCAATCGCTAATCTGTGGCGCCCTTCAAGCCGCCGGTAATGCGCATGTAGAACAGGGTAAACAGGAACAGGACAATAAAGATCACCAGGGCAAACATCGCCGTGAACCCATAACGGTAGAATGAGAAGGCCGCCTTATACATTGAAGAGACCAGGATGTCCGTCTTCTCTTGCGGGCCGCCCTGCGTGATCAGGTAAATGACATCGAATTTGTTGAAAGTCCACACCACACCCAACACCACCGCCGGGGTAAGCACGGGCTTCAAAAGGGGCAGGGTGATGTTGCGGAACATCTGGAAGCGGTTGGCGCCATCGATCTCAGCCGCCTCATAATATTCTGACGAGATGCTCTGCAAGCCACCCAGGATGATGACCGACATAAAGGGAATGCCCAGCCAGATATTCGAGAGCAAAATCGAAACAAAAGCCCAGAAGGGGTCTTGCTTCCAACTGACCGGCCCGATGAACGACAGCCAATTCAAAAACGGGACCGAAGTAACGAAATTGTGGATGTTCCCCAAGATAATATTGAACATGCCGTATTTGCTGTCGAACTCGTTGCGCAGGGCCATCGCCGCAATGGTGGTGGGGATGGCCCAGGGGAAAACCAGCAGTGTGCGGTACAGGCCCTGGAGCTTCATCGGCCGGTTCAACAGCAGCGCCAGGCCCATACCACCGCCGACGTGGAAGACCACGTTGATCACCGTCCACAAGATCGTGCGCACAAACACTTCAAAGAACTTGGCATCTTTCGCCACGTTGCCGGTGAAAAGGGTCACCAGGTTTTGCCAACCGTACTCCAAACCGTACGAAGCGTTCTTGGTGGCCTGGGTGCCCAACGAGGCGTTGGAAAATGCCAGGCGGATTTCATATAAGAATGGATAAACGATCAAAAAGAGCATACCGACCACAGCCGGTAAGACCAACAGGTAGGCCAGGCCCAATCGGCTGTGCCGCGGCTCACTGAGGGCCTGGATCAGGCCAAAAAGCCCCAATAACACCAGAACCACAATCCCGCCTGCCGCCATCGTTGCGCCGCCGCTCTCTACCATCTGAGAGTTGACCAGCGCGGTCTTGAGACCATCAAACAAAGTGCTCGGCGAGCGGAAGAAACTCCCCAAAGCCCCCTCACCCAGGCGGATCAAATCCGTCAATTCTAAGAACACCACCAGCAGCATCAACGCAATGGCTGCCACCACAACCTGTATAAAGCGGACGACCACCGCATTGACCGCGTTGCTGGGCTTGCGGAAGAAGATCTGGTAAAAATAAATCTCCAGCACCGCCAGGAACACCAGCACAGCCAGGACAAACCCACCAATCTGCTTGATGCTGGCAACGACAACATCAGCATTCAAGCTGATGCCATCTGAATACGGGGCAATCCAACTGCGCAGCAAGAAAAACACTGCCAACCCCGCCAGCACCCACAAACCCGCTGGCAAATAGCGACGCAATGTAGAGGTGTTATCCATAGTGTGCTACTCCTTAGATACAGCCGTGATACCTGGCGATTAACTTCACAGCTTATTATATACGATAAACAGAAGACGGGGGGCGGAAGCCGCCCCCCGTCTGAGGTTACAGGCGACTAGTCAAGAAGACCAGTCAAGTGAACTACTCCAGAGTGGCCATGCACTCGTCGGCAGCAGCCTGGGCAGCAGCAGCAGCATCCGCAGGGGTCACGGTGCCAGCCATCACGCCTTCCAGGTTGGGGCGCCAGGCGTCCCAAGCGCAGCGCATCGAGGCAGCCGCAGGCTGGCCGAGGCCATTGGCCAGGGCAGCCATCGAGCCGGACAGGATCGGATCGCTGGCGATCAGGGGATTTTCAGCCACAGAGATCATCGAAGGCAGGCGAGACTGCCCTTCCAACCAACGGGTCTGAACCTCGGCCGAAGTCATGTAGGTGAGGAACTTGATCACGGCAGCCTTCTTGGCGGGGTTATCGAGCACCGCGTTGGAAACCATGAAGTACTTGCCACCGGTCATTTCGGTGTAGGGATTGCCGTTGATGGTCGGGACCGGGGCGGTGCCCAGGTTTTCGCCCAAAGCGGTGGTGTAATCACCCAGCGACCAGTCGCCGTTGATGATCATGGCGGTGGTGCCTTCTTTGAAGCCAGTGTCAGCGCAAGCGTAATCGCATTCCGCGGGGACGACACCATCGGTCTTCAGCGAAGCCACGAAGGTCAGGTAATCGATGAAGGCCTGGTTATCGAACTGCGGTTTGTCCTCTGCATCCAGAGGCCAGCCACCGAAAGCGCCGTAGAAGCCAGCGCCCCAGTAGGGCTCATTCAGGTTGTAGGCGAAGCCCTGAACGCCATCTTTGGTCAGGTCTTTGGCCATGGTAATGAGTTCTTCAAAGGTCGCAGGAGGCTCAGCAACAAGGCTCTTGTTGAAGAGCAGCATCAGGTGGTTACCGTAGTTGTCGGGCAGGCCCCACATAGTGCCGCCAACAACTGCGTTGCCCAGGGCGCCTTCGTAGAACTGATCCAGGAAAGCCTGGTCGAAGAGGTCGGTCATCGGGGCAATGATCTGCAGAACGCTGAAAGGACCAGCGAAGTCGTTCGGGACGCGCACAACCTCAGGGGCCGATTCGGCCAGGGAGGCGGTCTGGAACTGGTCGCGCAGGGCTTCGTTCTCGTAGTGCGTGCGCTCAACGATGATATCGGGGTTGGCAGCCATAAATTCGGCAACCAGGGTGTCAATGAAGACATCCACATCATCGCCTTCCTGTTCCCAGAAGGCAATCGTCACGGGCTCAGCCGCAACAACAGGCGCTTCGGTCGGGACGACTTCGGCGGGCTTTTCGGTCGCTGCGGGCGCAGCAACGGTGGCGGTGGCGGCCGGCGAGCAGGCCGCCAGGACCATGGTGGCTAACAGTGCGAAGGTCAGCACGGTCCAAATTTTCTTAATCATATTCTTTCTCCTTTTTCCTTTGCTTGGTTTGGTTAATCGAGCTCTTGGCTCACTTGGCGAGAAGCCTGGCTTCTCAACCACTTACAACAATTTTGGGCGTATGGTTTCCTTTGGGCGACTGGCTTTTCTCCTCCTTTCAAGAAGAACTCACCCCTCCACCATTTGGTCGAGGATCACATTGATTGATTGCACAATGGCCCCCATACTAGAAGACCTTCGACCCAGCACGGAAGAATTGATCCGCACTGCCTGGGCCGCTGATCGCAAACTGCGCTCTCGCACCGCTTTCCGAATGGGCTCTAAGAGCAAATCGCCCATCTGCGAGATCCCCCCGCCCACCACCACCATACTGGGGTTGAACAGGTTGACCAGGCTCGCCACAGCTACCCCCAGGTGAAAACCTGCTTCGGTCACGATCTGCTGTGCCACCAGGTCACCCATACGGGCCGCAGAGGCCACATCGCGGGCGGTAATTCGTTCTACGTCAATCGTCGATAACTGCGTGCGGCGTCCCAAGCGCACGGCTTCACGCGCCCGGCGGGCAATCGCGTTCCCGCCCGCCATCGCTTCCAAACAGCCGTGATTGCCGCAACTGCACAAAGGGCCGTTCTCTTGAATGGTAATGTGGCCGATCTCTCCGGCCGATCCGGTCGCGCCGCGGTAAACATGCCCATCGATCAACAGGCCCGCCCCCACCCCGCTGCCCACCTTCAAATAAGCCAGGTTACATTCGTTGCGCCCGGCTCCATAAGCCCACTCACCAAAGGCGCCCAATTCAGCATCGTTGCCCAAAGAAACCGGGCGCTGCCAGCGCTGCTGAAGCTCAGATCGGATAGGGAAACCATCCCAACCTGGCATAATGGGCGGGGCGCTCACCATTCCGGCATCCAGGTCCACCGGACCCGGCACGCCAATCCCAATCGCCATGACATCGCGCAAGCTCAGCCCTGCCCGCTGCAGCAGGTTGTTCAACTGGGCATCCACCTCGGGCATGCACACCTCAGGGCCGGCTGCCACGTCAAAAGGCACTTCCAGCTCTTGCAGCACGTGCGCCGAAAAATCGGTCACCACCAGGCCCAGGTGCGTGGCCCCCATATCGATCCCCGCCACGTAACCCCGCCGCGGGTTGATCTCTAACAAGATCGGCCTCCGCCCACCCGTTGCCGGGCCATCCTCGGCCTCGTTCACCAGCCCATCCTGGACCAAAGTATCCACGATCGTCGAGATGGCCGAACGGGTCAAATCCATGCGGCGCGCCAACTCGGCCCGCGAGATTCCGCCGGGCAAGAAACGGATCATATCCAAAATAACCCGTTTGTTCAGGTTCTTGACAACGCCAATTCGAGGGGGAGTGGTAGTGGTATCCAAGAGGCTATCTCGTACAGATAATGCCTTGCCAACGGTGGGAATTTTAGCAAATATCCGATTGTTTGTCAAGTAAATTGACACAACATGTTGAAATGTTAATGTAACAAACAAAGGTTTCTTTTCGCCAACCGCAATTGTTCGGTGCGTTTTTCAAGCCGATTAGCGGTTATAATCTACACATGCAGCATCACCATATCCTTTCTGGCGTTTACGCCGCCGCCGTCACCCCCCTCGATTCGCACTTCACGCCCACTCCCGAAGCCTACTCGGGCCTGCTTTCTTTCCTGGCCCAGCGCGGCTGTCACGGCGCACTGCTTTTGGGTACCACCGGCGAAGGCCCTTCCTTCTCCGCCGCCGAGCGCATCAAGATCTTCCAGGCCGCCAGCCAGGCCCGTCATGGGCTCACTGGCTTCCGCCTCTTGGCTGGCACCGGCACACCCAGCCTGGATGAGACCATCGCCATCACCCGCTTTGCCTTTGACCTGGGTTTTGACGGTGTGGTGGTCCTGCCGCCCTATTACTTCCGCAAGGTCTCTGATGACGGGCTGTTCGAATGGTTCAGCCAGGTCCTGCGCCGCGCCGTTCCATCTGGCGGGGCCCTGCTGGCCTACCACATCCCCCCTATCACCGGCATCGGCTTCTCTCACGACCTGCTGGCCCGTCTGCTCGAAACCTTCCCCGGCCGCTTTGTCGGCGTCAAGGATTCATCCAATGACCCCCAAAATGCCCGCCTGCTGGGCGAGCGCTTTGGTAAAGACCTGCTCGTCTTAAATGGCAACGACCGCCTCTTCAGCACCGCCTTGCAGGCCCAGGCCTCTGGCTGCATCACCGCCGTGGCCAACCTGCGTTCGCCCGACCTGCGCCAGGTTTGGGACTCCTTCCAGGCTGGCACGCCAACCCAGGCCGCCCAGGCCCGCCTGGATGCTGTGCGCACCGTCTTAGAGCGTTACCAGCCCTTCCCACCCATCATCAAATCCCTCCTTGCACAGGAACACGACCTGCCCTATTGGTTCGTCCGCCCCCCCCTGCTGCCCGTTCCCAATCACACGCTGAACGCCGTGCTCGCCGAGCTATCGGCGGCGCTCCAGCCCTTGGTGGTGTGACCGCCAACGCAACGTGATCGCCCACGCCACGTGATTACCAATGCCCCATGGCCTCCACCCCATCTCATAACCGCCTGCTCCCCATCACCTTGCTCATCCTGGGCCTGGCATTGTTGGTTTTCACCATCACGCTGGTCAATTTCATCTCTGCCGTCCGCCCCGAACCATCCGCCACCCCCTTGCCGCCCAGCGCAACCGTAACCCCCTCACCAACCATCACCCATACCCCCACCGCCACCCAAACCATCACCCCGCGCCCCACCTGGACCTTCCGCCCCTCTCAAACCCCCACCAACACCGCCACCGTCACGCCCACCAGCACCCAAACCCCCGTCCCCACCCCACCCATCACCACGCCGTTCAAGGAAAATTACCGCTACCGCATCTATGCCTCTTGGGGAGCCGAAGATGCCGCGCGCCTCATTGCACTGCTGGAATCCAAAGCTTCCACCACCCGCACGGCAGAGTGGTATTGGGGTCTGTACCGGGCCCAACAAGAGGCCCTTCTGCGCTACCCCGCCGCACCCCAGGCCACCCAATGGCGCTGGGGCATGGCCTATGCCCTGGCGTGCCTGAACGACCCCGCCGCCCCTGGTGCCTATGCCGCCCTGGTCAATGAAGCCATCCTCACAGACCGCGTGCGCGTCGACGACCTCCCCGCCTGGTTCAGCCAGCACGAAACCCGCCTTCAGCTCAACGCCTATAAAATGCCCGCCATCCCCGGCGAGCTGGGCCGCCGTCTCATCGAGATCACCGGCCTGGGCAGCGCTTACTTGTGGGTGCGCGAAGCCCCCACCGGCGCCCAGGTCTATCCTTTGATGGGCAATTTCGACCTCGAGAACCCCTCCCAAACGGCCTATTTCTTAAGCGACCTGACCGGCGACGGCTTTGAAGACCTGGTGCTCTACCGCCAGGACACCCCCGGGGTGACCACCCTCCAACCGCCGCGCATCTTCGACCTGGCCCCCATCCCCCCGCTGGAGCTGCCCACAGCCGCCCAGGTCCCGTTCGATTTTGGCACCGGTTTCGAGATCAGCCCGGCCGCCCTGCCCAATGCCAATGGCGGCAGCGACCTGCAAATGACCGCCGTTCTCTCCCCGGCCTGCCCGGTGCACGCCTCTCAGGTTTACCATTGGGATGGCGCAGGTTTCAACGCCGGCCCCTTCCAGTACACCGTCCACCCCATCCCCGGCTTGCAGGCCTACTGCGAAACCATTGTCGACCATGCCGCGCTGCGCTGGGGACCCCAGGCCGCCCTCTCATTGGCTGAGCCGCTGCTCGAGCTTTGGCCCCCTGAGCAGGATACAGCCAGACGCCCTTACCCCGCCGACGCCCTGGATGCCTGGCGCTTCCGCCTGGGCGTTTACCATGCCACCCTGGGCAACCAGGCCGAAGCCCAGCGCTACCTGTCTGAGATCATCACCACCCCCGCCATCCCCACCAGCACATGGATTGCCCCCGCCCAGACCTTCATCGACAACTATACCGGCCCCGCCGGCCTGTACCGCGCCTGCCAGGCGGCCCCCTTCTGCAACTTGCGCAGCGCCATCCAAACCCTGACCGCCGCCAGTGAACAGAGCGACCCCTCGCAGGCCCTGGCCTACCTGGTGCAGGCGGGGGTCAGCACCCGCGCCAGCGGCTATTTCGATTTCAACCGTGACGGGCAAGAAGAACGCTGGCTTACCATCCAGCCCCTGCCCAACCAAAAGCTGGAATTTTGGATCCTGGCCCCCACCGCCTCTGGCACCCAGGCCGTCTTTGTGCAGTTGATCGAAGACAACAGCCCCGAGCCGTATTATGCCGATCCTGAAGGCGACTCTCCGGTCACCCAGCTCGAAGGTGGCCAGGGCCTGGTCTTAGCGCGTGCCGAGAACGGCGAGTATTACGTCTATGCTGTAGAAGTGAAGCTGGCCCTGCCCACCCTCATCCCAGAGGCCATCCAAATAGCCGTAGATGCCCTCTTCAGCGGCGTCGACCCGGCCCAGGTGCGCGACGAACTCTTAGACATCCAGCAGAACCCCCGCTTTGCCAGCGACTGCGTCTCTTTCTCGGTTTGCGATATCTTCTACTACGCGCTGGGTCTCTCTTACGAACTGACCGGCGAGAGCGAGACGGCTCGCGACAATTACCTGACCCTCTGGCGCTATCACCGCGCCAGTCCCTACACCATCATAGTGCGCCAAAAGATGGAAGTGCTGCCTGCCCTGCCCACGCGCACCCCCACGCGCACCGCCACGCGCACCATCACCGCCACCATCGACCCCAACATCACGCCCAGCCCCACGCTGACGCGCACCGTCACGCCCACGCACGACCCCAATTCCACCGAAACCCTCACCCCCACGGTGACTTCTACGTCTCCCTCAGCCTACCCGTGATCTAAAAGTGCCGGTGAGCCGCGATGACATTTCCCTATCCCCCCACCACCTGGCGGCTGATCCAAACCCCGCCCGCCGCCGGCGCCTGGAACATGGCTGTCGATGAAGCCATCCTGGCCGCCACCGGGCGCGGCGAAGCACCGCCCACCCTGCGCCTGTACGCCTGGGACCCGCCCTGTCTCTCTCTAGGCTATGCGCAGCCTGCCGCCGACGTTGACCTGCCCGCCCTGCAAGCCCGCGGCTGGCATCTCGTCCGCCGCCCCACCGGCGGGCGTGCCATCCTGCACACCGATGAGCTCACCTATTCCATCTGCGGCCCCCTCACCGAGCCCCGCCTGGCCGGCAGCGTCATCGAGAGCTACCGCATCTTATCCGCCGCCCTGCTGGCTGCCCTGCACCGCCTGGGCCTGCCCGCTCAATCCCAGGCCACGCCAGGCCCCGCCAACCCCAATGGCAAAGGCCCGGTGTGCTTTGAAACCCCGTCTAATTATGAAATTACCGCCCACGGCAAAAAGCTGGTCGGCAGCGCCCAGGCCCGCCGCCGCGAAGGCGTCTTACAACACGGCTCCTTCCCCCTCACCGGTGACCTCCAGCGCATCACCCAGGTGCTGGTCTTTGCCGACCCTGCTGCCCGCAGCACCGCCGCCGAGCGCCTCTTAGCCCGCGCCACCACCGCCCAGGCCGTGCTCGGCCGCGCCCCCTCCTGGCAAGAAGCCGCCCAGGCTTACATCGCCGCCTTCGAAGAGACCCTGCACCTCAGCCTCCAGCCCGCCGAGCTGACCCCCATTGAGCTAGAAGAAGCCGCCCGCCTGGCGGATGAAAAGTTCGCCCACCCTTCCTGGACCGAGCGGATTTAAGGGCGTGAGCCAAAAACGGGTGTGATGCGGTGCTTAGGCACCGCATCACACCCGTTTTTGGGATTTCTGGTGATGCTACGGAACCAGCGTGGGCTGGACGAAGATCACATCCTCAAAACCCAGCGTATCCAACAGCCGCTCCATGTAAATCTCTGCATTTAGCCGCGCCTGCTCCAAGATGCCGTCTTCAATTGCCGCCTGTTCAATGGCATCTTCAGCCGCCTGGCGGGCCGTCGTTTCCAGGTTAACATCCCCATGCGTCAGCAGACCCGTATCCCGGTCATAGACGTATGATTTTTCGTTGTTCAGCGTGGCAACAAAGATCTCGGTCTGCGGCAGGCGCACGTACAAGATGCCCCCTTCCACCCACATATCCTGTGGGCCCAGCTTCTGCAGATCGATCCCCGCAATCACCTCACCGTGTGCCACGAACAGCAAGCGGTCGCCGAACAAAGGCCCAAACACGCCCTGCCCCGTCTCAGCGGTGACCACTTTCTCAATCGAATACTGGATCGTCTCCAGGCGCGCCAGGCTGCGCACCTGGTAGATGATCGTCACCGGGTCTGGGATGACCGTAGGGGTAGGATTGAGCGCCGAAGCCACCTGCGTCCCCAGGTTGCTGGTCATATCATTGACCGGCTGAAAGACCTCCCGCGCCTGTTCCATGCTTTCGCGCACCGCAAACACCACCCCCAGTGCGCCCAGCGCCACGATCAGCAGCACGCCGATCACCAATGCCCACGAGCGAAGATTATTATCATTTGTCATAATTTCGTATTATACTTGAAATTGATGCCAATCGGCCTGCTGACCCTCACCCTTCAAATCCCCGCCTGCCGGTCTTTGAAAGAAAAGCGCGGCCGCCTCAAGCCGCTCCTGGCCCGCCTGCACCGAGAATTCAACCTCTCAGCCGCCGAGATGGGCGCCAACGACCGCTGGGATGAGGCCATCCTGGCCTGCGCCCTGGTCAGCAGCGACGCCGCCCATGCACAGAGCGCCCTGCAAAACGTGTCCCGCTGGGTTGAGCACAACTGGCCCGACGTGCTGGTCGTTGAGCAGCACATAGAAACCCTGGTCTGAGCTGCCCTGTTCATCCCTGTTCATCCCTATTGATCAATATTTACAAAGGAGATTCTATGGACCTACAACTTACCGGAAAACGTGCCCTGGTCACCGGCGCCAGCCGCGGCCTGGGCTATGCCACCGCCCGCACCCTGGCCCTTGAAGGCTGCCAGGTCGCCATCAACAGCCGCAGCCAGGCCAACCTCAGCGCCGCCGCCGAAAAGCTCTCTCAAGAATGCGGGCGCCCCGTCACCGGCCTGCCCGGCGACATCGGCCTACCCGATGTGCCTGCCGCCCTCATCCAGCAGGCCGTCCAGGCCCTGGGCGGCCTCGATCTCCTGGTGACCAACGCCGGAGGCCCTCCGGCGGGCAAATTCGAGGCCTTCGATGACGCCGCCTGGCAGCAGGCCGTAGAACTCTCTCTCCTCAGCCATGTGCGCCTGATCCGCGCCGCCCTGCCCGCCCTGCGCCAATCCCCCGCCGCCAGCGTGCTGACCATCACCTCGTACTCGGTCAAGCAGCCCATCGCCAACCTGGTGCTCTCTAACAGCGTGCGCGCCGCCACCGTGGGCCTCACCAAAAGCCTGGCCCTCGAACTGGGCGCCGAGGGCATCCGTTTCAACTCCATCCTCCCCGGCTGGACCGAGACCGAGCGCGTCTACGATCTCATGTCGCAGCGTGCCCGTGCCAACCACACCAGCGTTGAAGAAGAGATCGCCAAGCAAACCCAAGACAGCCCCCTTGGCCGCATGGCCCAGCCCCAAGAATTCGCCAACGCCGCCGTCTTCCTGCTCTCTCCCGCCGCATCTTACATCACCGGGGTGATGCTGACGGTGGATGGCGGCATGTACAAAGGTACGCTCTGATCTCCGAATACAAGGTACAGACCGTTAATCAAAAAGAAGCTGCCTCACAGCGCAGCTTCTTTTTGATTAACAGGCCAGGCGGGTTTCCGGGCGCCCAAAAGAGGAACGAATAAAACAATGAGGAACGACTACTGCGGGCCCTGCCATAGCCCGACAGAAGGCGGGCGCGGGAAGGTGGTAGGGGCGACCCTGCCGGGGCCGGAGATGAAACGGGCAGGCAAGAGGACAGGAAAAGAAATGCACTCGGCAGGGGCATGGCGGGTCGCCCAGACGGGAATGGGGGACATATTCAGAGTGTAGCAGAGAATTTAGGATGCACAAGAGGAAATAGGGATATTGGAAGGCCCAATATTCATTTTTTCCTCTGATCTAGCCAATGAGCCATCTTATCCCTCATAGCTAGAGAAACTATTCCCCATGCCAAATATATTCCAGTGACACATCCACCAAACAATAAAAAGTATACTGTAAGCAAAATTTGGGTGGGCTTGAGAATGAAAACCACCCCTCCCCAAGAAACGAATCCCAACAACATAAATATAGAAGATACGTAGATAGATTTTCTAGTTGCGGTCATACCATGGCTATATAGAAAAACTGATACCATTGCTACAATTAACAACAAAACTCCTATGTAAAAAAAGACTAGTGGTTTGTCAAACATGAATCACAGGATAGAGGTGTTTCAACTTGATGCGAGCATCAGCAGTTGTAAACCGCCAATCGACTTTTACCACTTTGGCATTCCGGTCATTTTGCCAGGCCCAGACTTCTTTCGCCAAAGT
>JAKQIM010000058.1 GCA_029557965.1 Chloroflexota bacterium
CCGCCTGACCGCCTGGGCCGGAAATCACCTTGTCGGTGGTTTGCACTTGGCCGATCTGATGGCATAGCCGGGTAATCATTCCCTGGCTATACCATCAAGCGCGTTTGTTTATACCTTGTTTACCAAATTTGGAACGGTCACAGGTAAAATGCGTCACGCAGGTTCATCGCGTAAGACATTTGCGAAAGCCTGGATCGTCTGCTCTACACCGGCATCGTCCACCCAGTAATGCAGCACCATCCTGAAGCGCCTGGCGCTCACAACCCCAACCTTGATGCCCGCCAGGGCCAATTTTTGGGCAAATTGATCTGCATCGAAGGGCACAGCCTCTGCCAGGGCCACGAACACCATATTGGTGTCGGGCGTCTCTTTATCCAGAACAAGGCCAGGCAATTTTGCCAGGCCATGCGCCAGGCTGCGTGCCCGGGCATGGTCTTCAGCCAGCCGGTCCACCATCGTCTCTAAGGCCACAATGCCTGCTGCTGCCAGTATACCGGCCTGGCGCATCCCACCGCCAAGCTGTTTGCGAATACGGCGCACCTTGCCAATGAACTCATGGCTTCCGCACAATACCGACCCAACCGGGGCGCACAAGCCTTTGCTCAAGCAAAACGTGACCGAATCGGCCGGCCCAGCCAACACCGCCGCATCTACGCCCAGGCCGACCGCAGCGTTAAAAAGGCGTGCCCCATCCAGGTGCAGGCGAATGCCACGCGCGTGGACCAGGTCGCCCACCTGGCGGGTATACGCTGCAGTCAGCGCCACCCCGCCGCAGCGGTTGTGGGTGTTTTCCAGGCATACCAGCCGCGTCACGGGCTCGTGGTCGTCGTCATCGCGAATGGCGGCGCGGATATCATCCAATGCCAGGGTGCCATCCGCCTGGTTGGGGATCTGGCAAGAATGAACGCCACCCAAGGCCGACACACCGCCCGCTTCATATAAAAAGGTGTGTGCCCGATGTCCCATGATGACCTCGTCACCGCGCCCGCAGTGCGCCAGCATCGATGCCAGGTTGCCCATCGTTCCCGAAGGCAAGAACACCCCGGCTTCTTTTCCCAGCCGGGCGGCGGCCATTTCTTGCAGGCGGTTGATGGTAGGGTCTTCGCCATACACATCATCCCCCACAGGCGCGTTAAGCATGGCCTCGCGCATCTGTGGGGTAGGTTGTGTCACTGTATCGGAACGCAGGTCAACGATATTCATCTGGGATCTCCAATGGGTTCGTCTATGAAAGCTTACCCCGCAGTTGTTCCAGTACCTGGCACAATTCATCTGGCAGGGGTGCTTCAAACGTACGCGCTTTCTTTTCTCCCGGCAGGCAGATGCTCAGCCGGGCGGCATGTAAGAAATGCCGCCGCAGTGGGAGGGTGGCCTTCTTATGGCCATAGATCAAATCTCCCGTTACGGGGCAGCCAATAAATGCCAGGTGCAGGCGGATCTGGTGCGTGCGCCCTGTCACCGGATGTACTTCCAGCAAAGTATGCTTAACGAAGGTTTCGAGGGTTTGATATTCGCTGGCGGCCTCACGCCCGCTCCCCGCCGCAGTGACCGCCATCAACTTCCGCTGCGTGGCAGAACGTCCAATGGCAGCCTCGATACGGCCCACCGGTGTGGGCGGCTGCCCATCCACCAGGGCGATGTAAACTTTTTGAGTTTTGCGCAGGCGAAACTGGTCTTGCAGCCAACGGTGGGCCTGCTCATTCTTGGCCAGCAAGATCAACCCAGAGGTGTCTTTATCCAGGCGATGTACCACCCCGGGCCTCTGTTCTCCGCCGACCCCTTCAATATCCGGTGCGTGCGCCAAGGCAGCGTGCACCAAAGTGCCGGTGTGGTGGCCCGCGGCCGGGTGCACCACCATCCCGGCGGGCTTATTGACCACGATCAGATCTTGATTTTCAAAGACAATCTCGAGCGGGATGTCCTCTGCGGCCAGGCTGCTGGGTGCCGAAGGCGGAACACGCACTACCACCGCCGCCCCCGCCTCGATCATCTGTCCGTTTTTGTAAGCTGTCTTGCCATCTACGCTTACCAAACCATCTTCAATTAGCCCCTGCAAGCGCGAGCGCGAGAAATCAGCCAGGCGGGCAACCAAAAACTTATCCAATCGCCCGGCTTCCCCCTCTTCACACTGCAAGTTGAAGATACGCTCATTCACTTTGCATCTCGCCAGTGTCTAAGAATGGTTTTGCCCCTTGGGGCATTCCAGCAGGCGGGAGAATGGGGGAGCGCTCAGTCTCAGTTTCATCTTCATTTTTACCCGGCGCATCCTGGCCTGGCAAATTGTCGTCTCCGTTCACGTCCGAACCTCCACCGCCCAGGGCAAGGCCATCCTCGGCAGCACGCGCCTTTTCCTCACGCTCTTTCAACCACACGGCCAAGAGCAGCACTGCCACACCCACAGAAATGCTGGCATCAGCAACATTGAAAACGGCAAACGTGCCCAGCGAAATAAAATCGGTCACAAAACCCTGGTGAAAGCGGTCAATTAAATTACCCACCGCCCCGCCTAACTGCATGCTCATCGCCAGGCGAACCAGCCAATCGCTGCGCTCAACCCGTGGGAAGTAGTACAAGATCGCCAGCGAAACCAGGATCGCCAGCACCATGAATACCTTGCCAAAATCTTGCAGCATGCCAAAAGCGGCTCCCGTATTGTGCCAGTTCACAATGCGCGCATAGGGCTCTAACCAGGGCCAGGGAGACCAGTAGTCTGCCGGCCCCAAATTCTGCCGTACCAAAAATTTGGTCCACTGGTCAAACCCAACGATCACCCCGGCAATAGACAATAAAAACACATAATCCTTAATATATCTCTTCAAGCCTCGGCTCCTAAACGAAATTTTGTTCCCATTTTACATCACAACCGGCAGGGTAAACGAGAAGACGGCCCCACCCTCGGGCGCATTCTCACCTCTGATTTGCCCGCCGTGCTCATTGACGACCAGGCGACAAAACGCCAACCCAAGTCCAAAACCGCCGCCCTTTTTTCCAGTCACAAATTTCTCAAACAGGTGGGCCTGCATCTCTGGTGGGAAGCCCGCCCCATTATCTCGCACGCTGACAAGGACAAAATCGTCGCCCTCTGTCTTAGCAGAAAGCTCGATCAGGCCGCCATCGGGCGTGAATTTCAATGCGTTGCCGATCAAATTCTCCAACACCCGCTGGATCAATTTGACATCCGCTTGCACAGAGGGAAGGTCAGGATCGGCTTTGTCGAGCAGGGTCACATTCTGGAATTTGGCCCGCAAGGCCTGCTGGGCAACAACCTGCTGGAAGAGCCGGGCAATATCCACCGGCGAATATTCCAGGGATACCTGGCCGCTTTCCATGCGGCTGATACTGAGGATATCGTTGACCAGTCCTTCCATGCGGCTCAAACCCAGGCCGGCAATCTCAACCATTTCCCGACGAATATCTGCCGCCTCATCGCCGCCTTGCAACATGCTCAACGCCATTTTTGCCTGTCCCAAAGGGTTGCGCAGGTCATGGACCAGCATATGGGTCAGGTCATCCCGCATGCTTTCTAAGGCTTTGCGCTCGCTGATATCTTGCTTCACCGAAATGAAGTATTGGACCTTACCTTTTTCATCCATCACCGGGGTAATGGTTTGCTCTTCAGGATACACGCTGCCATCTTTGCGGCGGTTGGTCAACTCGCCGCTCCAGGGGCGGCCCGAGAGCAGGGTCTCCCACATACTCTTGTATACAGTTGATTCAACAAAGCCCGATTTGAACAAGTTGGGGGTCTGACCAACCACCTCGTCCACGCCAAAACCGGTCAGCCTGGTAAAAGCCGGGTTGGCCCAAACAAAATGCCCACCTACATCTACGATCGCCATCGCATTCACAGCCGCTTCCAAGGCCGCACTCTGCATGCGCTGCGTGGCTTCGGCCTGCTTGCGAGCGGTGATATTGCGCAAATTGAGCATGCGCCCCACCAGCTCACCGCTGCGATCTAGCAGAACGTTCATCTGTAACTCGTAGGCAGAATTATGAAGGTCAACCTCCACCAGAGGCTGTGTATCAGTGGCCTTACGGTTGCGGAAGATCTCCCATCGGGGCACAATCTCATCGGCCGATTTGCCGATGGGGTCTTCTTTGGCAGATAAGATGCGGCGGGCTTGCGGGTTCATCTCAACAATCCGATTCTCCCGGTCTACGACCACAACCCCATCCAACATGTTCGCGAACAACGCCATCTGCGCCAAAGGGGTCAGCTCCAACACCTTCCCACGGAACAAGGCGATGGCGTACAAGATCCCGCCCAGGCTCATGGCGCTGGTCGAGAGATTCACCCAACCGGTCAACGCCGGATAGACCCAAAAGACCAGGTCTGGGACCGCCACGGTCAGCGTTCCCAACAACATCAACACGGTACGCCAATGTACGCGGAACCTGCCAGGCTGTTTATAACGGATCAGGATCACAAAAGATCCGACGAATCCCACCGCATAGGTATAAATCATCCCGATCAAACTGAACGGGCCATTTTCCCAGGTCAGGGAGTTAAACAAGCCGTTGAATTCCAGTTGATAATTGAAGCGGAATAATTGATGATATGGGCTGGTCCAGGTGGCGACAACCATGAAGACCGGCACGGCAAAGAGCGCCGCCATCGTCCGGCGGTTCAACCACCGGTCAGACCCTGTTACGCGCGCCGCCATGATCAAAAAGAAGCTGGAGAGGCAAACCGCAAAGGTATAGCGCAGTTGCAGCCAAAGAATACGCGAGGCCAGGTTGTTGTTATACGGATCAGGCAACATGCATACTGCCCAACCCGCGCTCAAGAAGAACACCATCCCAAATGCAGTGGCCCCGGGCACGCGCGTACGCTGCCAGGCATAACTTGCCAGCCCAAGCATGATCGCGATCGAAACGATCAACGAAATGGTATACAGGTTAAGCAGTGTCATCATGTTCAATCGACAAGCTAATTATACCAAGTCCAAAGCAGCGCAAGAATCGGGTGGTCGCCGCAAAGTTCCCCAGATATAATCACCATAGAAGAAAGGAGCCCAACATGTCATCTCTCCTTCCCCAACAATCCGACGATTACCAACGCGTCGAGCAAGCCATCTATTACTTGCAAGCCAATGCCCATCGCCAGCCCAGCCTGGCAGAGGTCGCTGCAAGCCTTCACTTGAGCGAATATCACTTCCAACGCTTGTTCACGCGCTGGGCTGGTATCAGCCCCAAGCGCTTCTTGCAGTACTTGACCAAAGAACAAGCCCGGCGCCTGTTAGAACAATCGGCCAGCCTGCTCGAAACCGCCCATGCAGTGGGGCTTTCGGGGCCAGGTCGCCTGCACGATCTGTTCATCACTTGCGAGGCCGTTACCCCCGGCGAATACAAACAGCGCGGGGCAGGCCTGACCATCCGGTATGGCTGCCATCCCAGCCCTTTCGGCGAGTGCCTGGTTGCCATCACCGAGCGCGGCATCTGTGGATTGGCATTCAGAAACCAATCCAATCCGGCCCACCTCCTGGATGAATTATCGAGGCGTTGGCCAATGGCACATTTAGAAGAAGATACCACGGCTACTGCACCCCTGGTAGAGCAAATATTTGAACCACAATCACACGCCGTTCAGCAACCTCTTACCATCTTCCTGAGCGGATCCAATTTCCAACTAAAAGTTTGGGAAGCGCTGCTGCGCATCCCCGCCGGATCAGTGGCCGCGTACGAAGATGTTGCCCGCTGGTTAGGCATGCCATCTGCCGCCCGGGCAGTCAGCCGTGCAGTTGCCTGCAACCCGGTGGCGTATCTCATCCCTTGTCATCGCGTTATCCGCAAGCTGGGCGACTTTGGCGGCTACCACTATGGAACAGCCCGCAAACAAGCACTATTGGGCTGGGAAATGGCCCGGCAAGCCGCCTGAAACACGCAGCTTAGCGCACAGCCAGCGGCATATAGATGCGGGTATCAACCGCCACATCCCAGGCCTGGACGCTCGTTCCAAAGCGGTTGGTAACAGCCACACTGACCGTATGCGTGCCAGGCTCAACCCAGGTGACGGTGAAGGCATCGCTCAACCCGCCCAGGTGCGTGATGACGGTTTCGCCATCTACCTGCCAGGTATACGTCAGCGGCAGGGTGGCGGTGGGCTGAACCGTGGCCACAAAAATATAACTGATCCCCGTCAGGCCCTGTTCAGGCCCTGGCAGGGTGACTTGCGGTGAGACACCAATCTCTACCAAATGCTGGAAAGCAACACTGCCGGTGGCATTCTCTGCCTCCAGAGAGATGGTATAAACCCCTGACTCATGCCAGGCAAAGCTGGCGGTATCGCTTAACCCGCCCGTATGCGTCACCATCTCTTGGCCATCCACGCGCCACGTATAGGTGACCGGCTGCGCCACCCAGGTGGGGCTTAGCTGGGCAGTGAATGTATATACCTCTCCCGCAAGCCCCAAATCAACCCCATCTAACTGTACGGCCTCCAACGGGACGTAAACCGGCCAGGAGTACACGTCGGTAAAACTGACCTTTGTATTGCTGGCGGTTACAGTCACCACGGCCGTGCCTGGCTCAGACCATAGAAAATCGATCGTATCACTCACCCCAGCAGTATGCACCACCGTATCATGCCCGGCTGCTTGCCAGGTATATTGGATCGGCAGCGAGGCATCCAACGGGGCAACGGTGGCGGTCAGGGTGGCGGTCACGCCGGCCAGCCCCATTTCGGGACCGCTTAACTGCGTGCCGGTCAGCGGCTGGGCCACGTCAACCGTAAGGACTTCGCTCAGCGAGCCACCCGGGTTGGTTGCCGTCACCGTGATCACCTGCGTGCCCGGTTCCATCCAGGTATATTGGACGCTGCGCGTGGTGCTGCCGGTTTGAGTGATCGGTTCCTGGCCGGTGGCCTGCCAGGTAAAGGTGACCGGCTGCAAGACACTTGCCGGCAAGGCCTTGGCGGTGTATGTCAGCGCTTGCCCCGTGCGGCCGCTCTGCGGCCCGGTCAGGCTCAAATCACTCATATAATAGTTATTCGCCACCTTGACCACAAAACCCGTTGCCGTTGCAGTAAGCACCTCTACCGAAATGTTGTTTGCGGCATCGTAGAACTTCTCACCCACGCGCCACATGGCGCCTTCATCGCCGGTATTCCCATTGCCATCAATATCCACCACGTGGGCAGGTTCTCCCAAGAATTCATTCACCTTATGGATCACCACAGCAGTGCCGGGCAGCCAGTTATCATAACCCGTAGCCGCCGTATCCTGGCGCGCCTCAACAGTGTAATAATTATAGGCTGAGCCGTTGATCGGAATGATCACTTCCATGTAGTTATTAGTTTGGGGATTCCCGAGGCGTTCTAATGTCACGATACGCATGGCTCCAGATGCGACCTTCATCTGCTTGGCAGTGCTGATCCAGCCCAGCATTGCCTTATGATAGGCGATGGTGTGTTGGCCGATCGTGCCGTAGATGGGATGCGAACCGCCGCGGCTCTCATTGACCCACACATCGCTCATCACATCCCATTGGTTATCGTAAACTTCACCATAATCGCCCGATGAATGCGGCAGACCAAACCCATGCCCGGTCTCGTGGGCGATCACCCCGACGTTCTCGTAGCCCCATGGCGGCTCCCAGGTCATGCGCCATTCCTGGCCTACACCATCCAGTTCCAGATACATACTCCCGCCCCAGGCACAGCAGTCCAAAAGGGCATTGAACATCAGGTTGATGCCGCCATCGCGATAATTCCGGAAGTTCACGTCGGCATCTGCCACCGCTGTGCAATCGCTGGCGGCCGCACCCCAATCCAGGTTGCCGCCGGGCAGGTAATGGTCGCGCGGGTATGGCAGGGTATACCAACCCACCGCACTGCTGCCGTTCAGGTTGACCAGGTTGAAGGATACCTCGCGCCAGAAATGATCAATACCAGGGAATACGTTGGCATACATCCCGGTGAAGAATGCCAGGTCCTTGGGCTCGGCTGCAACGTCGCTGAACTTGCACATAATCGAAATCCAGGGCTTAGAGCCAATGACCGACTCGGTGTGCGCATCTTGGTTCAGCTCAATTTGATCGACATCAAAGGAGGCCCAATCCGGTGAACTGAGATGGCCCCACACGACCACGCTTTGCCGGTTCAAAGCCAGCGCCCCCCTTTCGGGCCAGGCCGATGGGCTGATCTCGAGGGGCAGCGTTTGCCCATTCTCAAGGGTTATGAAATAACGCTCCAGGCTGACGCCCGTTCCAGGCTGCCCATCCCCCCAAATGATGCTAAAAATACCTTGCAGTGCTTCCCGCGAAGGTTGATCTGCCTGCGCCGCGAATGCCCCACCCTGAGCAGTAAAGGCCACAATGATCATGATCGTCAATAGCTTCCACAGTTTGCGCAGCATATCAAAGACTCCTCTTTATTTTAAGGTTTCCATCCAATCATCATCTCTAGCTGGATGCGGCTCATAAAGGTCAAGGCCTGCCCGGCATGTTCGGCAGCCTCCAGCGCCTGGTGAATGCGCCGCATGCCCCCCGTGTAGGCATCGTCGCTTAACAAGGCCAATTGCGAGGCAGCATGTTTTTGCAAAAAGGGATCATCCAGTACGGCGCGTCCTTCTTTGGGATCATAGATGGTTTCTACCGGGCGCAATTGCACCTGCACAAAGCCCGCTGCCTCCATCCATGCACCTACCTCCGCCCAGGCCGGGAAGCGCTGCAAATCCGTCTCATACGTACCATCGAAATAATCGTAGATGTACCAATCCTCACGTTTGCCGTGCGGATCCATCCCGATCACTGCCAACGCACCACCTGGGCTCAGCATACGCCAAGCCTCATGAATGAAGGCGGCTTTATCTCCAAAGTGATGAATGGCATTCACGCAGAACAAAAGCTCAAACAGCCCGCCAAATGGCAGCGCCTCTGCCTGGCCATGCACCAGGTGCAAAGCCTCAGGACGTTGAGCCGCCTGGGCAAGCATTCCGCTCGAGCGGTCCAGCCCAAAACACGCATACCCTGCCCCCGCCAGGCCTGCCAGCCAATGGCCCGTCCCGCAGCCGACCTCCAAGACGCTCTGGGCCTGGGTCTCTTCAGCCAATCCCCTTAACACAGCCCCGGTCTGCCGCTGCCCGTCCGAAACAAAGCGCCGATTATAAGTCGGCGCGATTGTATTGTAATTCAATGCTTTTGTCATGATATTGCTATTATATCGCGCGATGCAGCTTTCCCCGCTTATAGATCCCGTTTTCTGAATAGCTGCACGGCTAAGGCCACCGCAACCGCCGTATACAACACGGCATAACCCACCATAAACGGGCTGGGAACCGAGTTGGTGGCAAAAGGCGATCCACCGATCACCCCTTCGAGAGCAGATTGCATTTCAAAAGCAGCCCGCCGCCACAACGCATCGCTGGGGATGATCAGGCTGCAAACAATACCGATGCGAACCGCCGTTGCATTATCGAGGAAAGAGCCGATCTGCTCTACCCAGCCTCCGATGAAGGCCACCCCATACAGCCCAAATACCAACACCCCATTCGCCAGGGTCGAAAGAACACTTCCGCCAGCCAGCGACACGCTCAATAACAACAAGACATTGAGCCACATCAGCAACAGGCCTCGCAAGACGTTCGGCGCCAGAAAGCCGGCAATGATATAACCAATTCCAACCGTCCCGCCTGCCATGAGCAACAAATAAAGGGTCAGCATAAAGGCAAAGCCCAACCATTTACCGATCACAATCTCCCGGCGCTGGACCGGTTTGCTCACCAATGTATGCACCGTGCCCGAAGAGATCTCTCCTGCAATTGTATCCACCGAGGTCAGCACCGCCATGATGGAGGCCAGGAAATTGACCACGTACAACCCTGCCAACCCATAAAAGCTGTGGAACTCCAGCGCCCCTACCCGGGCCATGATGCCGCTTCCCATCTGGCGTTGGATGTCCTTCTGCATTTCATAGAATCCCAGCCCGTAGACCACCAAAAAGGCCAGGCCCAAAAGCAAAGCCGCCCACAAAATCCAACGCCGTTGGGCTTCGCGAATGGTCAAGCGCGCAACGGTCCACACGGTCATCATAAGCCACCATCCGTGCCCACGATCTGGATGAACAGGTCTTCGAGCGATACTTTCTCTGGGGTCAGCGCATACACATCCACACCCTGAGCCACCAGGTAGCGGTTGATCTCTGGCAGGTCTGCTTCTCCCTTCAACGTCAAAGAAAGGTGCTCGCCATCCAGACGCACATTTTTGCTCCAATGCTCCAACCCTGCTGCCACGCCAGGGTTCAGGTGGGCAGCCCGGACTGTCACCGTCAATTCGCCTTCTACCAAGGATTGCAGGGTGCTGGTACGCAGTATCTCGCCATGCTTAATGAAAGCCACGCGGTCGCAGGTGATCTCCACCTCGCTCAGCAGGTGTGAATTCAGGAATACGGTGGTGCCCTTGTGGCGCAGATCACGGATAATATCCCGCACCAGGCGGCGGCCCACCGGATCTAACCCCGATGTGGGCTCATCCAGGATCACCAATTCAGGCTCGTTCAACAACGCCTGCGCCAGGCCAATACGCTGCAACATGCCTTTGGAGAAAGTGCGCAGCCGCTTGCCAGCATGTGCTTCCAGGCCCACCAATTCCAACAGGGCTGGGATGCGCCGGTGCATCGTTTCAGCAGGGATGTGATACAGCTCTGCATGGAGCCTTAAAAATTCAGCCGCAGTCAGCCAATCATGGAAGCGGAAATGTTCGGGTAAGAAGCCAACCCGTGTGCGCGCCGCCGGCAGGCTGGTTGGCATGCCAAACAACCGGCTTTCACCCTGCGTAGGCCGGATCAATCCCAACAACATTTTAACTGAGGTGGTTTTTCCTGCACCGTTGGGGCCCAGAAAACCAAAAACCTCGCCGCGTTCCACCTGCAAGGACAAGTCTCGCACGGCAAGCTTTTCGCCAAAGGCCTTTTGCAGGTTGCGTGTTTCAATGGCAAGAGAGGCGCTCATAACGCTCCGAAAAAAAGAAAATAGGAGGGCCTGGTTTCAAGCCCTCCCATAATTTTACATCTACTTCATTGAACGGGCGATCTCTAATGCATCGTTTACCGTACCCATCCCTTGCAGTGCGTAGACGATGCCATCCTTGACCCAGATCAAGAGATAATCTTTACCTGCCCCCTGTTGGCTGGCAAAGGTGCCTGTGACCCCGTCCACGCTGACATCCCGATAAGCGGCCCCCATCGAGGGCATGGGCACAACCAACGTGGTAGCCCAATCGATATTCTGGCTGAACCGCTGGGCTTCTTCAGGGGTCATCCCCAGAACTTGCAAATAAACCTGGCCAAGCTGCTGCAAATCAAGCCCGGCCGGGGCATCCACCGTGGGGCTGGCCATCTGGACCAGGGTGGTGCATTCGGAGAAGACAGGCCAGGTAGCGGGGTCATCAGGGTCGTAGCCTTCGGGTGCGCCCTGGGCATAGCCCGTACCACATTCTCCGAACGCAGCATAAACCAGAGAAGGCATATTGGCAGTCACCTCGGCTCCATCCAGCGTGGCGGGCAGTTCTATATCTGAGAGCCCCAACTCTTTCAATATTTGGGTAAGCTGCACGACATCTACCGTGAAGCGCATGGCAGCTGCCGGCTCAACATTCAAGACAGCCGGCTCGCCCAGTTGATCCGGAAGACGCACCGAGATACCCGCCAACTCACCGGCCTGAGCAGCGCTATCGGCCTGCTGGGACTCCCCTTGAACATCCACTTGCACATCCTCAGCAAATAGTTGTTCGAGCTGCTGGGAGGAATTCATGCGCGAGGCCAGGGAATCAGCATCCACCTGCACAAATTCTACCTGTTGGACGCGGAACAACCCCAAGAAATCCACCGCCAGTGCCCGCACCTGCGGGAAAGCCAACGCTACAGCCAATACCACCACAACCCCCACGGCCATCCAGGCCGGGCGCGAACGCCGTGTAAACAATTTATTGAACATCGTTTGCTCCTTTCGAAATGATTCGTTCTCCAACTGCTGCCAGGCACTGCGTGCCGGGCGCGGCTTCTCAACACCCTGGGCATTCAAAACCTGCATTTGAGCGCCCACCTGTTCGGCCCGCCGGCGCAGGATGGCTGCTTCTTCCTGGCAGACCTGGCAGGTTTGCAAATGGGCTTCAACTGCCAGGCGCTGTGCGCCAGGTAACTCGTTGTCCAACCAGGCCCGCAGGCGGCCTTCTGGCAAATGTGTACTTTGCAACTTGTTCATTCGCCCATTTTCCTCCAACCTTCTTCAAAGGCCCGCTCGGCGCGCGCCAGCAGCGTGCCCACTGATCTCGCCGACACATCCAGGGCGGCGGCGATCTCGGCATACGTCAGCCCCGAATGGCGCAGTACCAGCACCTGAGCCTGGCGAGACGGCATCTTCGCCAGCACTTGCCGCACCCTGCGGCGCTGTTCGGCCAGCTCGAGGGCCAGGTCAGGGGCCGGTGGCTGACTGCTCTCAAGGATCGCCTGCCCGGCAGCCTGCTCATACTGTTTGCGGCGGCGCCGGCTGCGCAGCGTGTTGTAGCCCAGCCGGGTTGCCACCCGGTACAGCCAACCGCCCAGGTTGAGTGCCTCGCTGTCTTCAGGCGGATCCTTGCTCAGCTTCCAGAAGGTTTCTAAGGCTAAATCTTCAGCCTCGTCAGGGTCGCCTAGCATGCGAAACAAAACCGCATAGATCCGCCCCCAATACTCCTGGAACAGCCGTTCAAAGCCGGTTTCTTGGGCCGCATCAGAGCTCTGCAAGGTATTGCCTTTGACTTTGTGTCTCACACGTCCTATTGTAACAGCCACGCGCAGCTCTCCATCACTTAATAAACACCGCTCCCGCCCATTCTGTGACAGAGAACAAAAACGGGCGTAATACACGGTTTTCTCGGTGCATCACGCCCGTTCTATGTGACCATTCTTTGCCCCTAAGAACATCTCTTCCGGAAGATCACGGCCCCTGCCAGCGGCAGCAGCGCCAGCAGCCCCGCCCCGCAAGGCGCAGCCGGTTGAATGCTATTCGCATCCCCGCCATCATCTGGCGTGGGCGCTAAAGTAGGGTCTAAGTCTGGCCCAACAGGCGGCTCTGGCGTAGGCGTGGCATCCGGCGGTTGTGAGGTGGGGAGAGCAATCGGCCCGGTGGGCTCTCCTTCTGCCACCACTTCGTACGCCTGGTGTTCCCACAGCACGATCACCCGCTGGCCCAGGGCGAAGGCCGCGGCAATATCGGGGCTGGCGGCAGATAATGCGAAGTAATCTTCTGATAAGAAGCCCACCTTGATCGTCTGCATGGTATCGGGGTCAAAGGTTGTATCCATCCACACGCCATCAGAAAGCACGAAAGTGCGCGCCCCTACGATCTTGACCACCTCTGCCACCGTATCGACCAAGGGAGCAATATGCTCGGCCCCCGCCAGAGCGCCCTGGTCAGCGGCCTTGCCCACTGCCCCCGCCCCCGAAGGTGCGGCGGTGGGCATATTCACCTGCGCCTCATACTGCTCTTGGGCAATGCGGTCCTGCCCGCTGGAGCTAAGCGCATCATCAACATCCTCGGTCACCAGGTAAGAAGTATACGGGGTCACAATCCCATAACGAATGCTCAGGCGCACGATCTGGTCGATGGTCTCTTGGTCCGGGCCGTACAGGCGGATCTGATTCAACAGGTGCCCAACCTTGCGGGTGGCCCACAGGCGCGGGATGGCAGACATCTGGTCGCTGAAGGCCGACTGCTGGGCAAGGAACTGCCCCGGATAGCTAAAAGTGCGTATCTCGCCATTAAATTCTCCGGTCAACGTTACATCGGTCGAGCCGCCCTGGCGGTAGCGCCCCACAGCGATGATTTGTGAGCCTGCAAACAGGTCAGGCAGGGGATTCGGATACAGATCATAGGCTGAAATACCCTCGAAGTCCAATGCCAGGTTGGTCAAGACCGGCGTGCTAACCCTGGCATAAAAGCCCGAAACGATCTCGTCCAGCGGCTCGCCCGGCAACACGTAAGAACTGGCGCCGTGATGCTCTTGGGCCAACGAATCGAGCAAGTAGGTATCCACGTCATACCCCACGCCAAAGACGAACAGGCGCAGATTCTCGGGTGCGTTGGCAGCTAAATTCTTCAGGATTGCAGCGCTGTCTGTTTCACCTTGGGTTGGCAATCCATCTGTTAAGAAGATCACATAAGTGGCACGCTCAGGATTCGCAATGGCTGCCGCTTCTAGCAAGGCCCGGTTGATATCGGTGCTGCCCTCGGCCCACAGGCTGTTCACCCAGGGCAGGGCCTCGTTCGCTTCTGAGGCTGGCCTCAAGCCCTCGGCATACATCTCGATGCCGGTGCTGAAGGTGATGATGTTGAAGCGATCGTCAGGATTCAAATGCTGGAGGACATAACGCAGGGCTTCTTGAGCCTGGGTGAACTTCTCGCCATCCATGCTGCCCGAGCGGTCTAAGACCAGGATCACATCCTTGGGGATGATGGCCTCGGCGGCCTGGACACGCGGCGCCAACAAGACGAGGAAGAAGCCGTCTGGGTCTGTGGGGTCGGTGGCATCACGATAGCTCAGGACATGAAAAGCCTCTGTCTTGCCGAGCGAATAGTAGAGCGAAAAGTCGCTCTCAGGCAGCACATGATTGGCCTCATACCCGGCAGTGACGTGCGCGTCACTCTCTCGGCTGACCCCAATATCGTGACTCGGTGAATAGACCGCTCGGATGGGTACATTCGACTGCACATCGACGCTGATGGTGACACTTTCCAGCGGCCGGGCAGAGAACTTCTCGGTGCTGAGCGGGTATACATAACGCACCAGGCCGTTTTCTGCCGCCAGGGCCTGGCTGTACTCCAGTTCTATGCGCCGCTCAGCCTGCGGGGCGATGGGAAAAACGCGCGCTTGCAGTGCACCCCGCCCGGCATACTCCAACAAAGCCGGGTCGCGCATGCTGCTGACGATCTGCTCATAGGTTTGGCGGGCCTCGTCGGCGCTGAGAACCTGCCCCTCCACCGGCTGCCCATCCACCCACAGGGTAAAACCCGAGACAGCCGCGTCGACCGGGATGGGGAAGATGTAAGTTCCTTCGATCTGCCAGTCATTGGGGTTGTAAAAAACCTGGTCTACGTGTGTAACCGCCACCTGGTCGACGATCGTTACCGTCACGTGGTGGTAACGCACCACCAGTTGCTCCATAGGCAGAGGGATGGGTGGGCAGGGCCCGGGGTCGCAAATGGGCGGGTCGGGGATGATGATGCCGTCCGCAAAAACAGTCAAAGGAAAGGCAAAAGCCGCCGCCAGGGCCGCTGCAATTGCCAGGAACAAGTACAGCTTCGGTTTCATCGCACGCCTCCGTGGGTCAAATGATCAAGATTTATCTCGTTATCAAAAAGACGCCCTGCAAATGCTTAAAGTTCCGCTTTCTGCCTCATGGTATAATCCCCCCCATGCTCGATAAACTACTCGCTATTGAACAACATTATGAGGAACTCAATCAGCAGCTCTTGGAAGTGGGCGACGACTACCAACGCGCGGCTGAGTTGAACAAAGAACGGATCGATCTGGAACCATTGATCGAAAAAGCGCGCCAATACCGCCAGGCCCTCAATCGCATCGAGGAAGCACACACCATCCTGGATTCTGATGACGAAGATATGCGCCTGCTGGCTGAGGCCGAGATCCTCGACCTGGAACCGCTCATCGATCGCCTGGAAGGCGAGATCAAGTCTCTGCTTTTGCCCAAAGACCCGCGCGATGACCGCAATGTGATCATGGAAATCCGCGCTGGCGCCGGAGGCGACGAGGCTGCCATCTTTGCGGCTGACCTTTTCCGCGTCTACACCCACTATGCTGAGGCCCGCCGTTGGGCAATTGATGTGCTTTCTTCCAGCGATATCGGCATTGGTGGATACAAAGAGATCATCTTCATGATCAAAGGACGCGGTGCTTATTCGCGGCTGAAATACGAATCGGGCGTGCACCGTGTCCAGCGCGTGCCGGTGACCGAATCATCGGGCCGCATCCACACCTCAACCGCCACCGTGGCGGTGTTGGCTGAGGTTGAAGAGGTTGATATTGACATCCCCGAAGCAGATATCCGGGTGGATGTCTTCCGCTCATCGGGGGCCGGCGGGCAGAACGTGCAGAAGAATGCCACAGCCATCCGCATTACGCACCTGCCGACCGGCATTGTGGTTGCCTGCCAGGATGAACGTTCACAGCTTCAAAACCGCATGCGCGCCATGAGCATCTTGCGTGCCCGCCTGTACGAAATCGAAGAGGAAAAACGCCGCTCTGAGAGAGAGGAAAACCGCCGCTCTCAGGTGGGGACGGGTGAACGCTCTGAAAAGATCCGCACTTACAACTTCCCACAATCGCGGGTCACCGATCATCGCATCAACCGCTCGACTTATAACCTGGCTGGTTTTATGAACGGCAGCCTGCTGGACGAGTTCATTGACGAACTGGCTACCCGCGATGAAGCCGACCGCTTATCTGCCGTGGTTGAACCTGGCACCGACGAAGACGACGAATAATCGTCATTCGCAAAATGACCGAACCACAGAGCCCCCCTTTGGGGGCTTAAATCTTTATGCCTTCTTCTCTCTCTACCCTCGCGGATGTACTGCCGGAGCTGGCTGACAGCTTGCAGGCACACACAGAAACGCCTGCCCTGGATGCCCAGGTGCTGTTGGCGCATCTGCTCGGGCGCCCGCGCACCTGGATCATTGCCCACCACGAAGCGATTTTAACAGAGGAACAAAAAACATCCCTGGCGGCCCTGGCAGCCCGCCTGCAAGCCGGCGAGCCCCTGCCGTATGTGTTGGGCCACCAGGAGTTTTATGGGTTAGATTTCAGCCTGACGCCAGATGTGCTCATACCGCGCCCCGAAACTGAGCTGCTGGTTGAGCGTACCGCAGCCTGGCTGCGCCGCCACCCCACCCGGCGCGCCGCCCTGGAGGTGGGCACAGGCTCTGGATGTATCGCCATCGCGCTGGCTGTGCAAATCCCTGATCTAGCGCTTCAAGCCACCGATATCTCTCTGGCTGCGCTGGATGTGGCCCGCCGCAACGCTCACATGCATGGGGTTGCCGGGCGCATCACCTTTTCTCAGGCCGATCTATTCCCCGTCTCAGCCCAAGGGGCAACGGCTCAGCCGGCCTTTGACATCTTGTGCGCCAACCTGCCCTACATCCCCACCCCAACCCTGCACCAATTGCCCATTTATGGCCGCGAGCCATCCCTGGCCCTGGATGGCGGCCCTGATGGGTTAACCCTGATCCGCCGCCTGCTGGATCAAGCAAGCCAGCAGATACGGCCCGAGGGCCTGGTGATATTAGAAATAGAAGCCTCTCAAGGGGCATCTGTGCACCAACTGGCTCAGGCTGCATTCCCAAAAGCCAGAACACAAATCCTGCGCGACCTGGCAGGCAAAGACCGGGTCATCGAGGTTGATATGACAGAATCGTCCCCCATTGTCCACCTGTGTGAACGCAGCGCCTGGCAGGCGGCCCAGCCCCAGGGCCAATACCGCCCGGCAGCCTTTGCCCAAGAGGGTTTTATCCACTGCTCGCGCCCCGACCAGGTGGTGGCAGTGGCAAACCGCTATTACCACGGCATGCAGAATATGGTGTTGTTGTGGATCGATCCCCAGCGGCTAGAAGCCGCCCTACGGTGGGAAGAGTCGGGGCACGGCGTCTTTCCCCACATCTACGGCCCGTTGAACACGGGTGCGGTGACGGCTGTGACCGACTTCTCACCCGATGCCGACGGCACATTCCGCACCTACCAACTGCCTGGCTGACAATTCCTCTCTGACGCAGACACCCTTGTTGGCAAGCCATGATACAATAAATTAACGCATATTAGGAACCAGGGGTTTGGGATCGTGAACAAGCGGCTCTTTCTGACAGCCCCCATCCCAAGCTTAGCGAAAAGCGAAAATTGTTCATGGAAGGTGAAAGCGCATGAGATCGACCCATATATCCACTCGTTTACTTGCCAAACTACTCCTGCTCACAGCCGGGCTGTTGATCTTGTTGGCATCCAACACACTGCCGGTGCGCGCCGATGGCGGAGGCCCAGTCTTCACAGCCACCCTCACCCCCACCCTTACACCACTTCCGCCACCCACCAACACGCCACAGCCCAATGCCGGGCAAGAACCTTACATCGGGCCAGATACCGGCCAATCGCTAACGATCCAATCAGAGGTCCCGCTGCCCGACGCCGTAACAACCAAGCCCGAGTCCAGCACAGGGAAGACTTCGAGCCTGGCCCTGCTGGCCCTGGCGGCGGTGATCATCCTACCCATCATCATTGTAGCCTACCTCTTCTTACGCCGCCGGCGATAAGCAGGGGGGTACTGAGGAGACTTTCTTATGTTTACTGATGACGAACTACACCCCAAATGCATGGATCCTGAGCTGGTAATGACGCGTACCGTCTGTGCCCGCCTGCCCACTGCCGAAGGCGAGTTCACGCTCTGCCTTTACGAAAACAACAAAGACACCAAAGAGCACCTCGCCATCGTCTTGGGCGACGTATTGGACAAAGAAAATGTATTGGTGCGTGTCCATTCTGAATGCTTTACCGGTGATGTGTTGGGGTCGCTGCGCTGCGATTGCGGCGAACAACTCCAGCGCGCCATGGCGCTCATTGCCCAAGAGGGCCAGGGCGTGGTGCTGTACCTGCGCCAGGAAGGGCGCGGCATCGGCCTGGGCGAAAAGCTCAAGGCCTATAACTTGCAAGATGAAGGCCTGGACACCGTAGATGCCAACCTGGCCCTGGGGCACCAGGCCGATGAGCGCAACTACACCGCCGCCGTTTTGATGTTAGAAGACCTCGGCATCCAATCCATTCGCCTGCTGACCAATAATCCGGCTAAGATCGAAAGCCTGACCTGCCTGGGGGTGAACGTGGTTGGGCGGGTGCCGCTGGAGCCATCCCTCAACCCCGATAACCTGAACTACATCTCGACCAAAGTACGCCGAATGAGCCATTTGTTGAGCTTGGCGCCTGTACCACTTAATGATATGACTCACAGCAATGCCAAAGAAAACCCTGAACAGCCAGAATAGCGCTGAGCGCATCGCGGCATGGCTGGCAAGCCAATTTGCCAGCCACGCCGGCAGCCCCTGGCCCTGGGTTACGCTGACCTATGCCCAAAGCCTGGATGGCAGCCTGGCTGGCCCGGGCGGCGTACAAACCATCCTCAGTGGGGCCCAATCCATGCAGATCACCCACCACATGCGCACCCTGCATGCGGCGATCCTGGTGGGGATAGGCACGATCATCGCCGACAACCCCCGCCTGACAGCCCGCCTGGCGGCAGGCCCCAGCCCAATGCCGGTGATCTTAGACAGCCACCTGCGCTGCCCGAGCGATGCAGCCTTATTCCAACACCCCTTGCAGCCCCACATTGCCTGCCTTGAAACCGCCAACCCCGACCGGCAGGCGGCCCTTGAAGCCGCGGGCGCTCAGGTCTGGCGACTGCCGGCAGCAGCCAATGGACGCGTGGACCTGGCAGCCTTATTAGACCGCCTGCACCAGAAGGGAGTCCCCAGCCTGATGGTTGAGGGCGGCGCGGGGGTGATAACGGCTTTTTTAGAGGCCGGCCTGGCAAATGGCGTGGTACTCACCATTGCCCCGCGTTTCATCAGCGGCTTACCCGCACTCAACGCAAGGCTTGCCGCAAATATAGAAATATATGAACCCGCCTGGGGACAAGCCGGGGTGGACGGCCTGGTTTGGGGGCAATTAAGATCAAGATGAACGTCTCAAAACCTATGCGTAAGGTGTGGTAAGATTATGCCCGCAGCATGGCAAAACATGCCGGCTGTCTTGAACAGGAGATAAATTTTTAATGATCACATTCCATACTGATCCCCCCGTGATCCCGGCCCTGCCGCGGCGCATTTACCGCCTCTCGCAGTTGGCCTACAACCTGTGGTGGACCTGGAACCCCGAAGCCCAGCGCGTCTTCTCGCGCATTGACTCTGTGCTCTGGGAAAAAACCTACCACAACCCCATCCGCCTGCTCCAGCAGGTCAGCCGCAGCCGTCTCAAGGCCATGACCCAGGATCGCTACTACCTGGAATTCTATGATCGCATCATGCGCCAATTTGACGAATACATGAAACCGAAGGAAACCTGGTTTACCCGCACCTACCCTGAGCGCCACGATGAACTCATCGCTTACTTCTCGACCGAGTTCGGCCTGCACGAAACCTTGCCCATCTATGCGGGCGGCCTGGGTGTCCTTTCAGGCGACCACGTCAAAGGTGCCAGCGATATTGGTCTGCCCTTTGTGGCCGTTGGCTTTCTCTACACCACTGGCTACTTCTCTCAGCACATCTCTGAAGATGGCTGGCAAGAAGCGCGCTATACACGCCTGAAATTCGAAGAGATGCCCGTCTTACCCATCAAGGACGAAGATGGCAACCCACTCACTGTCTCAGTAGAACTGCCCGGGCGCACCGTGTTGGCGCGCCTGTGGGAAATCCACGTGGGGCGCATCCCGCTCTACCTGCTGGACAGCGATGTGGATGGCAACTCGCCATCTGATCGTGAACTGACCTCACGCTTATACATCAGCGACCTGGAACTGCGCATCTCGCAAGAGATCATCCTGGGCGTGGGCGGCGTACGCGCCCTGCGCCTGCTCGGTTACCAGCCTGATGTATGGCACATGAATGAGGGGCACTCTGCCTTCATGGGCCTTGAACGCATCCGCGAAATGGTGAAAACAGGCCAGACCTTTGAGAAAGCCGCCGAACTGGTGCGCCAATCTTCTGTCTTCACCACCCACACCCCTGTTCCAGCCGGCAGCGACGAATTCCCCCATTGGTTGATGGATAAATACTTCGGCCATTTCTGGCCTGAGCTAGGCCTGGAGCGCGATCAGTTCATCAACCTGGCTCGCAATGCCCAACCCTGGGGCGGCGAGACCTTCAGCATGCCTATCCTGGCCCTGCGCCTGGCCAATAAACGCAACGGCGTCTCAGAGCTGCATGGCGAGGTAGCCCGCAAGATGTGGAATTTCCTCTGGCCCGACCTGCCAGCCGAGGAGGTGCCCATCAGCCACATCACCAACGGTGTACACTCAGGCACCTGGTTAGCGCGCCGCTTGCGCGTCTTGTATGATCGCTACTATGGCCGTGACTGGCTGGAACGCCTCGATGATCCCAGTATTTGGGAGCGCATCGAAGAGATACCCGACAACGAGTTATGGGCCGTCCGCCGCCACCTGAAGCGCAAGCTGGTGCACTATATGCGCGAGCGGGCGCGCGAACAGTGGTTAAAGACGGGCGTTCACCCGGTTCAAACCATTGCCTCTGGGGTGTTGTTAGACCCCTATGCCCTGACCATCGGCTTTGCCCGCCGCTTTGCCACCTACAAACGCGCCAGCCTGATCTTGTATGACGTAGAACGCCTGTTGGGCATCCTCAACCGTCCCAACATGCCCGTCCAGATCATCTTCGCCGGCAAGTCGCATCCGGCAGACGAACCAGGCAAGCTTCTCATCCAAGAGGTGTACCGCGTGGTCAAAAAGGCCGAAAATGGCGGACGCCTGGTCTTCTTGGAAGATTACGATATGTGCCTGGGCCGCTACCTGACCCAGGGCGTGGATGTGTGGCTCAATACCCCCCGCCGCCCCAACGAAGCCTCTGGCACATCTGGTATGAAAGCCGCCATGAACGGCGTGCTCAACTTCTCGGTGTTGGATGGCTGGTGGCGCGAGGGCTATAATGGCATGAACGGCTGGTCGATCGGCGTTGAAGCCGAATACGCCACCCCCGAAGAGCAGGATGCCGCAGATGCTGCCGACCTGTACAGCACGCTAGAAAACGAGATCATCCCGCTCTACTACCGCGAACGCTCGGCAGACGGCATGCCTGGCGATTGGATCGCCCGGATGAAGGAATCGATCCGCACCCTCTCGCCACGCTTCAGCATGCAGCGCATGGTCAAAGAGTACACCGACTCGATGTACTTCGGCGCAGCCCCCGAGACAGAGAGCCCGGCCCCCAAGGCTTGATGATGGGCAAGGATAGGCAACCGTGATGGAATTTTTGCTCTCTCCCCAGGCCTGGCTAAGCGCACTGTTGATCTTTTCTCTGCGCGTGGTCGACATGACCTTTGACACACTGCGCGTGTTGGTGGTGATGCGCGGGCAGAAGAAGATCGCCTGGGTATTCGGCTTCATCCAATCGCTCGTCTTTGTGGTGGCAATTGGCTCGGTGCTCAGCCAGATGGATAACCCCCTCAACGTGGTGGGCTACGCGGCTGGCTTTGCCACCGGCAACGTATTGGGCATGTGGATTGAAGAAAAGCTGGCTATCGGCCACATCCTGCTCAACATCACCAGCCCCCGGCTGGGTACAGCCATCAGCGAGCACCTGCGCAGTAATGGCTATGCCGTCACCGAGATCCCAGCGCGCGGCAAAGACGGTATGGTGACGTTGTTGAACGTCTCTGTGCTGCGCAAGAACGTGACCGCGGTACAAAAACTGGTCAAAGACATGGACCCTGAGGCCTTCATCACGGCTGAGGATGTACGTCCCCTGCGCCGCGGCTTCTGGCGAGCTTAAAGCAAAACAGAGGGGCCGTCTGAAGACGGCCCCTCTGTTTTTTTAAAGTCGATCTCAGGCGGCAGCCAGGCCCCGCGCCTTTACAAGAACTGCCCGTCGCGGTAAACCACCACCCCATCCACCCGGATCTCAGAGTTGGCTTTCATATCGCAGATCATGTCCCAATGGATCATGCTGGTGTTCAGGCTGCCCGTCTCTGGATAGCCCGCACCCAGCGCCATATGGAAAGTGCCGCCTAACTTCTCGTCAAACAAGATATTGCGGGTGTAGCGGTTGATCTCGACGTTGGTGCCAATGGCAAACTCACCCACGTAGCGCGCCCCCACATCCGAATCCAACATCGTCAGCAAGAAATCTTGCTCTTTCTCGGCGGTCGCCGTGGCCACGCGCCCCTTCTCAAAGGTCAACTCAACGCCTTCAACCATGCGACCCTGGAAGATGGCCGGGTAAGTGAACTTGACCCAACCATTGACGGATGACTCCACCGGTCCGGTGTAGATTTCACCATCCGGCATATTATGGTGCCCGCAGGAATTGTTGAATTTGCGCCCCTTGATCGAAAGGCTCAGGTCAACGTTGGGCCCCATCACCTTCACTTTGTCATGCCCTTCAATGCGTTCGATGATCGCCCGCTGCTGGCGTTCCACTTCTTCCCAATACGCCACCGGGTCTGGTGTATTATCATCGGCATGGCAGGCCGCATATACAAAATCCTTGTATTCTTCAAAGCTCATCCCGGCTTCTTTGGCATACGCTTCGGTCGGGTACTGGGTCAGGGCCCAACGCAAGCTTTTGTCGCCGCCGCGCCGGATCATGCCGGTGCGAATGGGTGACATGGCCTTCTGGAAACGGCGCTGGCGCACCGGATCAACACCGCTCAGGGCACGTGTGTTCACATCTGCCCGGATGCGGATATATACATCAAATTCGTCTGTCACCAATTTCTGGAAGGTGGGGGTGAAATCAAGCTGCGAATCGCTGGCATACTTGTAAAAGATTTCTTCTTCATCCGGCAGCTTAAAGAGCAAATGTGGATGGGCGCCGCGCTGCAGTGACAACTCGTACACGGCCCGCACCAACGGTTCAGCATTTGTGCTCGATTCAATGGCTACCCGGTCTCCCGGCCCAATGTAAGTTGAATGATCGACCAGGATGCTGGCCAATTTATTCAAGCGTGTATCCGTCACAGTACCTCCCATGAAAAGCAGCAAATCCTTCAGCGCTTGTATTATGATTGAACAGTTAGAGTTGCAAATCATTATATCATGCCCAAGAAATCCGCGCTATAATGTCAAACTATGAAACAATTACTGCAAAACCTCAAAAACGGTCAGACTTCTATTGCAGAAGTCCCCATTCCTGCCCTGCGCCCAGGCATGGCGCTCATCCAGACGGCATCTTCGCTGGTCTCAGCAGGCACAGAGCGCATGCTGGTTGAGTTTGCCGAGAAATCTTTGCTGGGCAAAGCTCGCTCTCGGCCCGACCTGGTCAGGCAGTTGATTGACAAGGCTCGCCGGGAAGGCATCATCAGCACCGTCGAGGCCGCTTTTAACCGGCTGGATTCACCCATGCCGCTTGGCTACTCTTCGGCAGGCACGATCGTGGCCGTTGGCGAGGGAGTGCAAGGGCTGCGCGCCGGGCAGCGTGTGGCCTGTGCCGGCGGCGGTTACGCCGTACATGCCGAATACGCCGTGGTGCCGCGCAATCTTATTGCACCCCTGCCCGAGTCTGTCGATTTCGATTCGGCCGCCTTCACCACCCTGGGCGCAATCGCCCTGCACGGTTTCCGCCTGGCTGAACCCCAACTCGGCGAACGGGTGGGCGTGATTGGCCTGGGCCTGTTGGGTTTATTGGCCGTTGGCATTGCGCGCGCCGCGGGCTGCCGCGTCTTTGGCGTGGACCTTGACCCGCGCCGCGTGGCCCTGGCTGAGCAGCTTGGCGCGGCTGCGGTCTTGCGCCCGCAAGCCGAGGAGGCCGCAGCCGCCTTTACGCAGGGGCGCGGCCTGGATGTGATCCTCATCTGCGCCGATACCTCCTCTGCCGATCCAGTAGAGCTGGCAGGCGCACTCGCCCGCGACCGGGCGCGCCTGGTGGCTGTTGGCGCGGTTGGGCTGAACATTCCTCGCAAGGTGTATTACGAAAAAGAGCTCTCTTTTGTCAATTCGCGCTCTTACGGCCCGGGCCGGTACGACCCCGCCTATGAAGAGGCCGGTCGAGATTACCCTATCGGTTACGTGCGCTGGACCGAGGGTCGCAACCTGGAGGCCATCGTTGACCTGCTGGGCACTGGGCTTTTGGATGTCAGACCGCTCATCACCCACCGCTTCCCCATCGCTGAAGCACCCGCGGCTTACACATTGATCACGGGCAAGGCCAAAGAGCCGTTCTTGGGCGTCTTGCTGACTTATCCGTCCGTTCCGCCGCCGGCCTCCCTTTTACAGGCGACATCCCCGTCTTTCCCCCTGGCGACCAAAACCAGCGATGGCCAGGCAGGCCCTGCACGCCTTGGCGTTTTGGGGGCCGGAAACTTTGCCAATGCCACCCTCTTCCCGGCCATCCGCAAGCTGCCAGAGATTGAGCGCGTGGCGGTGGCTTCTGGCTCAGGGCTGCACGCCCAACACTCGGCATCTAAATTCGCCTTCCAACGCGCCGCACAGAACGAAGAAGAGATCCTGGCGGATCCCAATATCAACACCGTTGCCATTCTCACCCGCCACGACCTGCACGCGGCCCAGGTCATCCGGGCTTTGCAAGCCGGCAAACACGTGTTTGTTGAGAAACCCCTGGCACTGGATGAGAAGCAGTTGGAAGCCATCCAAGAACAGCTCCAGGTCTCTGGCAAATGCCTGCTCATGGTGGGCTTCAACCGCCGCTTTGCCCCGCTGGCACAACAACTGCAAGCCTTCATCCAACCGCGCCAGGAGCCGTTGGTGGCCCATTACCGCGTCAATGCCGGCTACCTGCCCCTCACCCATTGGCTGCACGACCCGGTGCAGGGCGGCGGGCGCATCATCGGCGAAGGTTGTCATTTCATCGATCTCCTGGCTTTCCTGGTTGGCGCGCCGCCCATCTCGGTGACCGCACAAGGTCTGCCTGATGGCGGGCGCTATCGCGAAGACAACGCCGTGCTCACCTTCACCTTCCCCGATGGCTCTTTGGGCACGGTAAGCTACCTGGCCAATGGCGACAAGGCTTTTCCCAAAGAACGGGTCGAGGTATTTGCCGCAGGGCGCGTGGGCGTATTGAACGACTACCGCACACTCGAAATGGTACAAGATGGCAAGCGCCAGGTGGTTCGCTCAGCCCTGCGCCAGGATAAAGGTCACCAGGCCGAATGGAAGGCCTTTGCCGCCGCCATCCAGGCCGGTGGCCCGCCGCCGATCCCTTACGAGCACCTTTTCGGCGTCACCCGCGCCAGCTTTGCCGCTGTAGAAGCCCTGCGGAACGGCCCAGGGAAAGCAGCCTGATACGGGCACAGAACCCGTACAGCACAGCCTGCCATTTCGCGATCAAGAGAGATCGATGACCCTCCCCGTTCAGAAGACGCCCTTCACCCGTCTTCAACTGGCATTCAAGGCCCTGCAGCAGCTTGGCCCTTCTCAGTCTGCGCTGTATGCCCTCTACCAGCTTGGCCTGCGCACAGGGCATTACCGCCGCCTGACTCCCAGTTTCTCTGCCGCGAGAGGTTCTGCAGGCACCATTCACCCCGCACTTTCCACAGCATGCTGGCCCCAGGAGCACGGCCCTTTCACGCCGCCCATCGCCGAGGCCGATGAGATCCTCAGCGGCAAGGTACGCCTCTTTGGCGGTGCGCCCGTCCCGCTGGCATTGACCCAACCTGCCCCCCTGCCGCATTGGACGGCGTGCGAGAAAACCCCGCCAGGCGAGGATATCAAGTTCACCTGGGAACCGGCCCGCTTCGGTTGGGCCTTTATCCTGGGCCGGGCTTACCACTTCACTCATGATGAGCGCTACCCGGCTGCCTTCTGGCAGTTCGCTGAGACCTTTCTGGAGGCCAACCCGCCCAACCTGGGCCCCCATTGGAGCTCGGCCCAAGAAGTGGCGCTCCGTTTGCTGGCCTTCACCTTTGCGGCCCAGGTGTTTGGCCCCTCTGCACACAGCAGCCCAGCGCGCCTGGCCCGCCTGGGCGGGGCCATTGCGGCCCATGCAGAGCGCATCCCGCCCACCCTGGTCTATGCCCGCGCGCAAAACAACAACCACCTGATCAGCGAGGCTGTGGGCCTTTATACTGCCGCCGCCGCCCTGCCAGAACACCCCTCGGCCCCTCGCTGGCGCAGGCTGGGTTGGAAGTGGCTCAACCATGCCCTGCAAACCCAGATCAGCCCCGATGGTGCCTATGCGCAGCAGAGCGCCAACTACCACCGCCTGGTGCTGCAAGCCGCTCTGTGGGCCGCCAGCGTCCAGGCTGCGTCCTTCTCTGACCAGCCCTTCCCCGAACCGACCCGCCAACGCCTGGCGGCTGCCACGCGCTGGCTTTTATCTTTGGCCGACCAGCAAAGCGGCGGCCTGCCCAACCTGGGCCCCAATGACGGCGCCTATATCTTTCCTCTATCCTCTCTCCCCTTTGCTGATTACCGACCCATCCTCCAGGCAGCCGCCCAGGTTTTCCTCGGACAGCGGCCTTTTCCGTCAGGCCCCTGGGATGAGATGGCCCATTGGTTATCTGCCGCCCCACAGGCTGACCACCCCGCCAACCACACCCCTTCAAAAACCGGCACGCCTTGTGTGATCCACGCCGCCCGCTCTTGGGCCTACCTGCGAAGCGCACACTTCACCTCTCGCCCCGGTCATGCAGACCAACTCCACGTGGATTTGTGGTGGCGCGGCATCAACATTGCCCAAGACCCCGGTACCTATCGTTACAATGCTCCTGCGCCCTGGGACAATACCCTGGCCCAGGCCTGCGTCCACAATACCATCACCATCGACAACCTCGATCAGATGACGCGTGCAGGGCGTTTCCTTTACCTGGATTGGGCCCAGGCTGAGCACAGCGCGCAAGAATCCGCCCCCGATGGCACCTGGCAGCGCGCCGCGGCCCGCCATAACGGCTACCGCCGCCTGGGGCTCATTCACCAACGCACCCTCACCGCCCAGGCCGGTGACTGCTGGCAAATTCTTGACCAGGTACTGCCTGCCTCGTCCGCCGGGGGCCAAGAACAGCGCCGCCACACCATCCGCCTCCACTGGCTGCTGCCCGATTGGCAGTGGGATATCGAAGATCAGCCTCAGCATACCCTGCTCCGGATCCTATCGCCGCACGGTTGGGTTAACGTGACGGTCGAAATCCCCAATCGTCCAGATCTCAAGAGCGGGGCTCATCCCACGCTTTCAACCAGCCTGATGCATGCCGGCAGCTTACTCCATGGGCCCGGCCCAGCCAGCCCAATCCAAGGCTGGACATCCCCCACATATGGCGATAAAATCCCAGCCCTTGCGCTCATCATCGATCTCGTGGCGCCCGCCCCCATATCGATCCTGACCAGCTTCAGCTTTCCTACAGAACCTTAACGGTACAGCGCACTTATGCACATTCTTCTTATCCACCAGGCTTTTGCCGCCATCGACGAACCCGGCGGCACCCGTCACCACGAGCTGGCCCTCCGCCTGGCTGCTCGCGGCCACCGTGTCACCATCATCGCCAGCCCAGTCAGCTACCTCACCGGCGCTGCCCAGGGCGCTCGCATCCCCTGGGTAGCGCGCCAGTCCGATGGCGACCAAATCACCATATTACGCGCTTATACCTATGCTGCCCTGCACAAGAGCTTTGTTCACCGCGTCTTCAGCTTCATCAGCTTCATGGTCTCTTCATTTATTGTTGGCCTGGGCGTAGATCACGTTGACCTGGTGTGGGGCACCTCGCCGCCCATCTTCCAGGGCGCCACAGCCTGGGCCCTGGCACGCCTGAAACGCGCCCCCTTCTTATTTGAGGTGCGCGACCTGTGGCCGGCTTTTGCCATTGCGGTGGGGGTTCTGCACAGCAAACTGCTCATCCGCCTCTCTGAATGGCTGGAACGCTTCTTGTACCGCCGAGCCGATGCGGTTATGGTCAACTCGCCCGGCTTCATCGCCCACGTCAAGGAACGGGGCGCCCGCCGCGTGGAGCTGGTGCCCAACGGCGCAGATGCCGAGATGTTTGACCCCAGCCTGGATGGGACCGCATTTCGCCAACAGCACAACTTGCAGGGCAAGTTCATCGCCCTCTATGCGGGTGCTCACGGGCTCTCGAATGACCTGGGGGTGGTGCTGGATGCGGCTGTTTTGCTGCGCAGCCACCCAGAGATTGCGATCGTTCTACTCGGCGATGGCAAAGATAAACCCATCCTGCAAGCACGCGCCGCTGAGCTGGGGCTGGAGAACATTCATTTCCTTCCACCGATCCCCAAGGTCCAGATGCCTGGCGCCCTGGCAGCAGCCGATGCCTGCATTGCCATCCTCAAACCCATTGAGATGTACCGCACGGTTTATCCCAACAAAGTTTTTGATTACATGGCTGCCGGAAAAGCGGTGCTGCTCGCCATCGGTGGCGTGATCCAACAAGTCATTGAGGAAGCCCAGGGCGGGCTGGCGGTGGAACCCGGCAATCCCCAGGCCCTGGCAAACGCCATCCAGGCCCTGGCGAACGATCCCGATCTCACCCGCCGGATGGGCCAAAATGCCCGCCAGCACCTGGCGGCACATTTCTCTCGCGCTGCCCTTGCCGACCGCCTGGCCGCGGTGATCGAACAGC
>JAKQIM010000003.1 GCA_029557965.1 Chloroflexota bacterium
CCAGGATGCCATCCAGGTTTTGGCAGGCAGACAGGTTCTCGACAACCTTTTGGGGGTGCTGCCAAAAGCCGTTGGTAAAGACAACGATTGGCTTGTCCAGGCTGTCGAAAAGCTTGATGACTTCTGCAAAAGCTGGCGAGATGGTCGGCTCACCACCGGTGATGCGGATCATCTCGATATGAGAGCCGACATTGCTCAAGATGGCCTGGCATTGTTGCGGGGTGATATGAAGGTCTGTACGCGCAAAAACATTGCCACAGCCAGCGCAGTGCGCATTGCAAGCGGCGGTGATCTCAAAGGTATAAATATATGGTACCGAGCAGAACTGGTTCATACCTCGCATTGACCATCGGCAAGCAGTTCTGCTTTGGTCTTCGTCGGAGGGGTTTGTTCCGAAGGGAGCGGGGTCAACTTCACCCGGCAGGGTTGAACGGCGGAGAGCAGGAAGTCAGGCAGCCCGCTTTCATCTGCCATCTCGCCCTGGGGAACGGGGGTGGCCTGGTTAGGGTCGGGCAATATATTCACTGAACTCCTCCATTAAATTACAGAAATAATCCATATCTACCAGGTATTCAGAATGTGCTCCTGCCTGAGCCGATGAATCTGCCGGGCCATTGGATGCCAGGCGAGGCAGCTTTTGCTGATGGTCCAGCTCGATCCAGCGGGCGCGTAAGAAGTCCACGTAATGCAATACCTCATCGCTGCTCATCACACTTAACCGGCGCATCAATAAGTCTAAAGAACGGAAGAAGCGTCGTTTTTCGTAGTAGGTGTCCCAACGGCATTCTTCCAGGTAGTGGGTAAAAGCCGGTTCGAGGTCTGGTTTTTTGCGGCCCCTGGCTAACAAAGTCAGGCGGTCAAACAAAATGTTGCCCTCCACACCCTCAAAGACAGCTAATAAGAGGATATATTGGTTTTGGAGGGCGATTTCCATGCCTTTGGTGTACCATTTTTCTGCCGCATCCAGGTGGGCAAGGCGCTCGGCGGGGTCTTGTGCTGCACTGTGTTCCTGGTATTCCAGGATCATCAAAGTAAGATAGCACTCGGCCTCGGCGTATTTATCGACCCCGTGAGGGCTGTTGGGCATTGCCTGGATGATTTGCTGGGCTTCATCCAGTGCAAGGCGGGCGGCGGCAATATCCCCTTCGTTATTGCGGTCGCGCAGCACGCGGGCCTTGATGATCAACACCTTGAGGACGCGACGCTGGTTGTTCATCTTGCGGTATTCGGCCTCGGCCCATTCTAAGAAAGTCAGTGCCTGGTCGAACTCGCGAATGCGGAAGCGCATGAATCCTTCGTATTGCACCGACCGCACCAGGCCTTCGTACATTTCTGGATCTTCGCGATGTTTGATATACATCTCAAGCGCGTCGGTGAAATGGGTGGCTGCTTCGGCTGTGTTGCCAATCTCCCACAAGATGCGTCCCATGGTGAAATCTGAATGGGCTTTCAGCTTGATCAACTCGATCATTTCGGCTTCTGTTCCATTGACTTCAAAGACCCCCAGCATGCCTTCTACGATCACCAGGGCCTGCTTGCAGTAGCGCCGCGCCTCGGTATACTGGGCTAATTTTCGGTATGCCTGGGCGGTTTTGAGCAGGACGCGCACGGTATCAATGCTCCAGCGAATGCGATAGAACTGCGATAAGGCTCCGTTGGCTTCGGCCAGGGCCTTTTTGTACTCGCCGGTGCGCATGTATTGGTTGAAGCGCTGGTCCATGGCTTTGATCTCGTCAGAGGCAGGCACGCCTAAGAACTGCTTGATGCCATCAACCTCGTGCACGAGCGTATGGTACTGCCGTTCGAGACCGGCATTGATCCAGGCGCTTTCATCGGTCAGCATGTTGGCAAATTGCATTGCCAGGTTGAGTGGGGTGCGGGCGAGCCGGTCGGCGACGATTTCGTTCAAGGCGCGCTCGAAACGCAGTTCTTTGGTGCGTGCCGCGGCCAGGCATTCTTGTACGTAATAGCGAAACGCCGCTTCGTAGTGCCCATTCTCTTCTGGATATGCCTCGCCTAAGGCATATTCCACATTGCCCATGACCCCGTTGAAGACGCTGATCAGATCAATTAACTGGCGTTCTTGAGCAATTGGAAAGCCTTCTCTGAAGTAATCGCGTACCTTCTCGAATTTTTGAAGGGCCTGGGTCTCGTCGCCCTTGTGCCAATCTCGGCGGCCCCAGCGGTAGTACAACATGGCCATGCTTAAGTAGGCTTCGGCCTTGCGGTAAGGCATATTCCTTGACAGAAGCAGTGCTTTTTCGGCAGACCTTTCGGCCTTATCAAAATCGTTATCTCGGCGGTAAGCCCGGCTGAGGATGTTGTATGTGGATGCCAGTTCATCCTGGCGGTCGCTACGCTCGAGGTTTTGGATGGCTTTTTCGAGCAAGGGGAAGGACTGCACGTCGGGGACCTTTTCGCCAAAGCCAGGGATTTGCTTGCGCACACGGTAGCCGCGGTCGGTGTCGCCGATGCGGTAATAAATATACCCATCGTATTGATCGATGATGGCAAGATCTGATGGACGGCTGGCGTAGCACTGGCGTGCCAGGTGCCAGTACCCGCGGCACTCGTACGTGTTGCCGATGCGCCAGTTGATCATGCCGAGGATGCGATAGGAGTTGCCAAGCTTATCTTGTATCTCGAGGCGTTTGCGGATGATGGTACTGATCTGGCTGTATAGGGCGGCCCGGTACAACTGCCCCGAGAGAAGATACACGTTGGCAATGTTATTGGAGATCTCAGCGATATTATCCCGGTTCCCCAGCCAGCGGCTGTAACGCAGCGCGGTATTATAGTATTTGATGGCATCATCCCAGCGCGATTCCAGCCGATAAACGTATCCCAAGGCTGTGTAGGCCCGCTCTAGATCGCTGAGCTGGCTCATGTTTTGAATGGCCGTTTTGTCATCGGCAATGAGTTGGTTGAAGTGTTGAATTGCGGCTTCGATGGGCACACCCTGGGCTTGTTTTGCCAGCAGTGCCCGGCGCTGCTCTTGCATCACCTTGATGGCCTGCTCCATTTTATTGATGGTGGCCTCTTGTTCGCTGTATTGAGCAGACCAGGCATCGATGCTTTTGTGCAACAGGTTGGCAGCATCTTCTAGAGCGCCCTTTTCTTCCCGGCGCGCGATCAGCGAAGCGGCTTTCCAGACGTCCATGCGCGCTTGCACGTCAGCCTCGTCCCCGATATCTTCCCCGCGTACGTACGCCTCGACCGAATCAAACAGTAAGGTGTCGAAGTACGATTGCTTGAAGATGCGCTCGGAGAGGTTATAGATCCAATCCCATCCCTGGCGCACATCCAGGTATAAGGCGTGGAAGGTGCGGGCCAACAGCAGGGCCTGGCCTTCGGGGGTATCCACCGCATGCATCCAATCGCCGTCCGTAGGCGAGCCATTTTCTTGGCCTGAGATGGCCGCACACCGCCGGTCATAATGGGCGACCAACTTCATGCTGATGTTTTTGCGGGGTGGGTCGGTCAACCCAGGAGGTTCAAGCTGCATCCAGGCAAACTTGTTGAGCATGCGCACCATTTCGTCGTGCAGGCCGACCCCGCTGATGCGCCCATCTGGACCCCGGTATAGTTTTACGAAGGTGTATAACTTTTCGCGTTGAGAGCGGATTTCCTCCAGGCCGCACTCGATGTCTTTTTCGGTCAAGGCATCGTCCAACTCTGCCAGCAAGGTGGAATCAAAGCCGCCAATCACGTGGGACGCGAAATGGTTTGTATGTGCCAGCAGCATGATGATACGGCTGGTGCAGTCGATCGTTTCTCCGGGAGCGCGGGAATGCTTGTAGTTGACCACAAAGGGCATGACCAGGGCGCGCTGAAACTCGTCTCGCAAACGCTGGTCATTCATCTCGTCCAGGGATGCGTTTTGGATCTTGGTCATCAGGGCATGAATCGCTCGATTAAGGACCGAATCCTGCATTTCCAGGTAGTGGATCAGGCTGATAGCCAGGTTAACCTGGAAGGGGATGCCGTTCGCCAGCTTCCAGATCTTCTTTTTGAATTTGTTATCCAGCTTGATCCCTACCATGGCCAGGTCGCCTGCTGCGCCGCTCAGATCAACCTGGGCGAAGTACTCATGGCAATGATCCAGGTCCAGCCCGCCCCAGGTTTCAAAGGGGTGGATCGTAAATGCCGGCAGTGTTCCGTTCGCGGTCTTGACCGCTTCTTCTAGCTGATGTTCGATCCCCTGGCTTTGTGGGCGACCCGCCACCACAACTACCAGGTTCTGGATCGAGGCGATGGTTTGGGCAAAGAATCCCGGGAACCATAGGGGTGCTTTTTCTAGGGTGTCGATCAAGAACACGAGCCGCCGTCTTTTGGCCAGGTTGTTCATCCCGTTGACGAAGGCTGTGCGGATCTCAGGCAGTTGTTCTTCGCGCTGCGACAGGCTTTCGCCAATGCTTTGAGTCCACAAGTTCAGGAACTTCCTGAATGAGATGCGAGTTTTCTTTTCTCGGGCAGTTAACTGGCTGACCATGCGCTCCATAAAATTGGTGGGCATGCGCAGGGTGAGATCGTCAAAGTCGACCGTATCCAGCACCAGGGTAGCGGGATTATCTCCGTACAGGTTGGAGATCAGATCCATGAAGGCAGTTTTGCCAACGCCGCCTGCGCCACAGAGGTAGATCAGGTAGCGATTGGCCTCTGGATCGGTGATGCAGTGACGGATATACTCTTTTTCGGTCTCGCGGCCAAAATAAAGCTGATGTTTTTTGCTCTCAGTCATTTTGTCCTCCACGCGTTCGGTTACGCAAATGCCATTAGAATCCGCGAGCGAATATCGTCATACAGAGTTTGATCTTCCCAAGCGATCTCATGGATCAGATGGTCGATTTGTTCATCGTCTTCAATGGCGGTGGCGATCTCGTGGATTTGCTGAACCCGGCTGTTCGCCAGGTATGGGAAATCGACAACGTTTTGCAGAATATTTGCTAATTGGTCGCTGATATCCTGTGCCAGGTCGATCAGTACGCTGCGACCAGGGAATGGGTCAAGCGGATACCCATCTGGGCAGTAGCGGGCCAGGCACAAGCGGTGGAACAGCCACTCGACAACGCAAATCTTTTGGTAATCCCCCGGGATTGGCTGGGGCCGGTCGGGATTATTGGGGAAGCAGCCTCGTACCCAGTTCTCGAACATTTCGAGCGCCCACTGGTTGAGCTGGCAAAACCGAGTGGGGGGATCTTGAGCCAGCATTTGGGTGGCAATCAAGCGTAGGACAACATGCCCAGAGTAAAAGGGCGCTACGCGTGAACTGCCGATCAGGCGGCGTCCCTCAATTTGATCGAACAGTTTTCGAACATTGCTGGAGAATTGTGGCCAGGCCCCGGGCTGGTTCAAGGTGGCAATCTTGTTGAGGATGAAATCTAGCGTGGCTACATTGAAATTCCGGAAGACACTTAACAGTTCAAGGGTTTGCTTTTCTTCTTGGCTCAGAATGGAAGTGATCTCGCCAATCGCCATCTGGCGTTCGTTGATCAAGATCTGTTGAATGCCCAACACCGGATTGTTGTACCAGTACATCCTATCACGCGGGTCATGCCGCAAGCTGGAGAAATGCAAGGGACGGTTGTAGAGTGTGAGGACGACTTTATTAAGCAGGCGGGGATGTCCACCGCAGACCCAGGTGAGCTTGCGCGCCAATTGGGAGACCTGGGCGGCGTTTTTGGGGTCCGAAAACTGCTGATCTTCAAAGCAACGCAGCAGATCCTCCACCACGGTTTTGGGAAATGGGTCCAATTCATAACGAGAAAAGTACAACTTGCGGGTGCCCATTTCGAGATTGTGGGAGATAAAACGCCCCATGGCGATCACGAAGAAGTTTTGAACGGCAATACCCTGCAGGCCGTTGTGCAGCTCAGGGGCCAACCGATTCAAGACCCACTTGAGCAGATCGGGGTCGGCGATGTTCTCCAGGCTGTCGAGAATCAGGATGGCATGGGTGGGAAACGGCTCGGCGTCCTTTTTTCGGGCGCTTTGTTCCTGGCGCTCCCGAAGCGCCTGGACAAACTCGATCAGGGCATAAATCTGGACGTTTTCTTTATGAAAAGCGGCCTGGTCTTGAAGCTCTTGAATGGGGGCGTCTCGAAACAGGCGCACCAGGGCATTGCCGATCGACTGCATATCTTCTTTTACGATATTGCTCAAGGTGCGCAGTAGAGCGGCCTCGGCATCTTCTGAGAGAGGCACCTTGGTGATCCGTTTTAAGAGCTCCAATGAGCCGGGGTCGTTTTGCGCTGCCTGGCTGAGCTGGTTGCAGATCGTATCCCAGCGCAGGTCACTGCAAAACTGCCGGGCAATTTCTTCTAAAATATGGGTTCTGGTGTGATAGGCTTGCGGCCCGCGAAAATCCAGGCGGATGAATTTCCAATGCCTGTTTCGTTTGGTGCGGGCGTGCTCTAGCAGTGACAGGCAAACCTGGGTCATCAGGTAAGTCTTGCCCATGCCTGCCGGGCTGTCCAACAAGATCATCTTTTTGTCGTTGGGCGGCGTTTCGAAATATGTGATCAGCATGTCGCGCAGCTGTCGATCTACAAAATCTGGAAGGTTCATGTTTTCTTCCTCGCCTGATTTTGACCTAAAGTATGGACGCCTTAATTTTACACCATTCTGTTACATTTCTTGTAAGCTGACCCGCCCTTCATCGTCCAGAAAGCACAGGTGCACCCGCGCCGGTTCGTGTAAGAGGTTCAAGACGGCCTGGGTGTAGCGATGCATTTGCGGGCGGTAGTGCTCGACCTCTGCCTGGCGCCCGGCGGCGCTGTGCAGTGAATCGGTCTTGAAATCTATGATGTGCCATTCATCCTGGTGGCGATAGAGCAAATCGATATAGCCAGTATCCAGGTGATTGTTGGGTGAGAAATGGGTATAAGGAACTTCGTGATACCGTGCCTGGGCCTGGTCAATCTCTTGCCAGAGTGGGTGCTGGCGCAGGCGCTGCAATAATTGTATTGCCAGGCGTATGGCTTCTGCGCGCTGAGCTGGGCTGGCGAGACCCTCCTCAAGGGCGGCGGTTTCGAGCAAGGTTGGCAAAGCAGGGTCGCCGGGAAAGGACCATCGCCGGATGGCATCGTGCACCAGGCTGCCGAGGGCCTCGGCAGGAGGGCGCAGGTGGTCGCCAGTTGCTCGCCAGGGGTATTGCATTTCGCCCGGTTCGGGGTCGATCAAGTCAGGCTGAGACGCTTCGGGTTCTTTCAAGGATTGGTACAGCGGGGTGGCGGTTGAGGTGGGCCACTCGGCTGCCAAGCCAGGCTGTGCGGCCGGTGCCGCCGGGCTTGATGAGACTAAAGCCCAGGCTCGCAGTGGGTGCCTGCCAGCGGCAGCCACCTCGATTGCTTGACCGCTATCGATGGCGGCGCCGAGGTCAATTTCTCCAGCTTGTGCAAGTTCCCCCAGCCAGCCATCGGCTTTCCAGTCCCCGGCTTTGGTTTGTGTGCAATGGCCGCTGATGAGCAGTTTTTCTTTGGCGCGGGTCAGGGCCACATACAGCAGGCGTTTTTCTTCGGCTTCGGCTTGCATGCCGTCTTGCAGGTGCGCCAGGCGGCAGAGCAAGGGAGCCGCCTGGTATTGGTCAAGTTTATATGCTAGGCCGGTGGTGGGCAAGAGGTAAGCTGCCTGGCTGGTATTCTTGTTCCGCCGGGCAGCGTCTGCCAACACCAAGACCCGGAATTCCAGCCCCTTGGCCTTGTGAATGGTCATCAGGCGCACCGAGCCTTCGGCATCGGCGGGGGCTTCGCCCTCGCGGGCGCCCACGTCGCGCAGGGTGTCAATATATTCTAGAAATGACCGCAGGTTTGATAGTTTGCTGGCCTGGGCATCGGCCAACAATTTATCCAGGTTGCGCCACAGGCGCCCAGATGCGTCTTGAGCCGGGGCCAGGATGGCGCGATAGTCCACCTGGTCAACCAACTGCTTGAGCAGATCAGCCACCGGAATGCGGTCTACCGATGGGCGCAGCTTTTGCAGCAGATCAAAGGCCCGATGGGCGTAGGCCTGGTCGGATTCGGCCAGGGCAGATAGATCGCCTTGCAGGGCAGTCCAAAGGGGCTGCTTTTGGCCGGAGGCCCAGCGCAGCAAATAGATGGCCGTGTCGCTCAGGCCAAAGGCGGGCGAACGCAGCAGGCCAGCCAGGGCCAGGTCGTCCCAGGGGTCGGCCAGGGTGCGCAGCATATTGAGCACATCGCGGATCTCAGGGCGGTTGTAAAAGCCTTGCCCGGCGACGGTGACAAAGGGGATACTGGCATCTTCCAGGGCTTCTTCGTAATGGGGGAAGCCCGTGGATGCGCGCATCAAGATTGTGACATCATCCCAGCGCTGGATTTGGCCTGCCTGGCGCAGCTCAAGCAAGCGCTGCACCAGGGCGCAGGCAGCGGATGGGCGTGCGGTTTCGGCATCCTCTCCGGCACCCAATACGAATTCTATATAAGGCGCCTGGACACCTGTTTCGGGAAGATCGTGATTCGAATGCAGGGGCGTAAAGGGAACGTAATAGGGGCGTTCTGGGTCGGGTTGATCGCCCATGACCTTTGCCAGGAGGTGGCCTGTGACCTGCAGAAGAGGGGCATGGGCGCGGTAGGTGAGATCCAGGTTGATCACCAGGCCGCCCTGGCGTTGTGTAGTTTGCTGAAGGTCGCGGAATACGGTGACATCTGCCTTGCGGAAGCGGTAGATGCTTTGGCGGGCGTCGCCGACCACAAAGAGACGGCCCGGGTTATCCCCGCACAGGGCCAACACAATCTGGCGCTGGCGGGCATTGGTATCCTGGAATTCATCGACCAGCAGGGCTTCCACCTGGCCCTGCCAGTGGTGTTTGATGGTTGGTTGGTCCAGCAAGCGGGCAGCTCCGGCCTCAAGATCGTCGAAATCCAGGGCTTGCTGTTGGCGTAGGGCGGTTTGGTAAGTTTGCAAGAGGTGGTCAAAGGCTTGCCAGACCAGGGGCAGGGTTTGTAAGAAGAGATGCTCTAACGCTTCGTCTGGAGGCAGATCTTTGGCATTCTTTCCGCCCAGCCAGGGGTCCAGCCACAAGTCGTAAGCTTCTTTGAACTGGTCGATGGACAAGCGGCCCTGGCAGGTTTTGCTACCGCCGCGCGCAGCGGCAGCCCGGCGGGCCAGCACCAAATGCCGCGCGGCGTGTAGCCAATCGTCATACCTGAGGCCTTCTTCTACGCTTTGCCAGCAGCGCAAGAAATCTTCCAGGGCGGAGCCCAGTTTGTCGCCAGAATCTGCTTGCAAGCGTTCGGAGGCCTGTAAGGCGCGCAGATCGGCCAGGGGCTCGGCCACAGCTGGGAGTTCGACAAAGCGGCTCAGCTCATCGACCACCATCCTATGCACATCCACCGGGCGGGAGCGGGCATCTTGCGCTTCCAGCCGATGATCGAGCAAGAAGGCGAGCAGCCTTCGCAGGCCATTGGTGGTTGACCCGGCCAGCAAGGGGGCATAGGTGGCTTCTCCCACCAGCCAGTCGAGGGTGTCGGTCACGGCCTGGGAGCGCAGAGCGGCTGCCAGGCCTTCATCCAAAACTGAAAAGCGTGGGTCAACCCCAGCCTCGGCGGGATGGGTGCGCAAGATCTGTTCACACAAATTGTGAATCGTGCCGATGCGGGCTGAGTCCATTTGTGCGTCCAGGCCTCTCCAGAGCTGGCGCTGATCGTCCGTCTCAGCCAGAGCAAGCTGCTGGACAATGGCCGAGCGGACGCGGTTCCGCATCTCGCGGGCGGCCTTTTTGGTGAACGTGATGGCCGCCACCCGGCGGGGAGAATGGCCTTCTGCCAGCAGCGTAAGGTAGCGCGCTACCAGGGTGCGCGTCTTGCCGCTGCCGGCGCCTGCTGTGACGACGATATCCCTGCCGCGGGTCGACGCGGCGCAACGCTGATCGGCGGTGAGGCCAAAGCTGTCTAGAATGCGTTCAACAAGCGGGTTGCCTGGCATTGATCAGCCTCCCCATCCTGGCGTAAAACGCCAGCACCAGGCGCTGGCAGGGCAGTAAGAAGGACAGCCTCCCTTAGGTGGAATGGGCGGGAAGTGGGCGCGACGAATGCCGGAAACGATGTGTTCCAAATGCTCTTTGGCTGTGTCGATGGCGGCCTGAGGGCCTATATCATCGGCGCGGTTGAAGGTGCTCAGCTTGAGCGCGCCGGCTTCTCCCTTCAATAAGGCCCAATAGAACCCCTCGGTTACCCGGCCAAGATTCACTACTTCTTGGGCAGCCAGGGCATATAGAGGAAGCTGCAAGCGGTAACCGAGGAGCAGGTCTTGCTTTGATAGGTGACTGCTGCCGGTTTTGTAGTCGATGATGCGCACCCGCCCGGCAGGATCGCGGTCGATGCGGTCTATCATGCCGTGCAGGAGAATTGTCTGACTGCCGGTGTGAACTGCCAGGGGGGCGGCGCCGCTGCGGCCGAAGGACTGTTCATAAGCGACCGGCCGCCAACCGGCGTCAGCATCCTCTTCGGCCAGACACCGGATGGTATTCTCTAACGCCAGAATGAGTTGTTCTTGCTCTTTCTGCCAGAGGAGCGAGGGCCGGAAGCAGAGATCCAGGGGAGCGCGCTCAAATAGCTGGCAGGCGGTGCCCGGCAGGGCTGCTAGCACGGCCTGGAGGTCGGTGGGGTCTTCGGCGGCGGCGTAGACCTGCTCGAGGATAGCATGCAGGAGGGTGCCAAGCTGGGCAGCATCCAGGCCTGGTTGGGGAGGAATGCGGGCTTCCAATTCCAGGGCTGTTCTGACGAAAAATTGGTGCGGGCAAACGCCGTAAGGCTCCAGGCGCGAGACGCTCCAGACGTGCTGCGCGCCATAGCGGGCCTGGGTCAGGCTTGCCAGCGGTTCAGCAGAGCCCTCGTAGGGTCCGGCTGGCTGTTCGGCTTGCCGGGCGGCGAGAACGTTGTGGGCGTGGCGCAGGTATTCCCAGCGCGGCAGCAGGTCGGCAAAGCTGCGGGGAAGGCGATGCTGGCGTACGGCCCAGAACAAGGCTTCTTCTGGCGAAGCGGCGTCGTTCAAGGCCCGTAAGTCATCTGGGCGGATGACCTGTTCGCTGTGCTCGGGCAGCAGCGATAAGACGGCTTTCCAGTAAGGGGATGGTTCCCACTTTTCCCCGTCATCTGCCAGGTAAGGGCGTGTAAACAGGATGAATTGGTCTGAGCGGGTGATGGCCTGGTAGAACAGGCTGGGTTGTTGGCGTTGTAAACGCGACTCGAGCCCCAAGGACAGGCGCAAATCTTCATCCAGGAAGGGATCGGAATTTTCAACTGCCGGAAAGATGCCCTCGGATAGACCAAGGATGGCCACAGCGCGAAAGCGTAAGCCGCGCCCTTCAATCATGCGCAGCACCAGGATAGATGGCTGATTGCCGGGTGTTGTTTCTTGAATGCCGCTGCCTTCCAGCGCGCCTTGCAGTTGGACGCAGAATTGGTTGTAACTGAGCTCTTGTACACCGATGACTGCTTCTCCTAGCACCAGGGCGCGCAAGACCTGGCGTAGTTGGTCGAAGGCGGCCTGGTCGTTTTCGCTTGCACCCTGGTGATAATAGCGCCAGGCATCCAGTAGATCTTCCAGCCAATGGATCCAATTTTCTAGAGATGCAGACGGCCAGGGGGGAGCCAAGCGGTCAAAGAAGCGGTTCAATGCCTGGCGCAGCGGTGTTACCTGTTCGCCATACGGCAAGACAGGCGACTGGATTTCTTCCTCGTCGATCGGCAGGGATGGGGGTTGGGATTGTGCCAGGCGGTTGAAGATATCATCCCATTGCTCGCGCCCTTCGATCACCTGGCCTTTTCGGCTGACCTCGTCCAGTACGTCGGCATTGTGGTAGGTTAGGCCGTAAGCCGAAAGATCGAAGTAGGGGGAACGGAGGGTATCCAGGAGCAGGCGGCGAGGATAATTCAATACCGCCAGGTTTAGCAGGTCAAGCAAAACGGATATTGCCGGTGATTGGGCTAATGCCGGACACTGGGTGAAGCGCAGCGGCAAACCAAACTCGGCCGCCGCCTGGCGCAGGTAAGGATGGTATTGATCGGGGTCTGGAGTGATGATAGCGCAAGCTTGCGGCTGGACTTTGTCGCGCACCAGGCGCGCCTTTAGCCAGCGCAGGGCTTCGCGGGCTTCCTCTGCGGGCGAACGGGCCTCAATCATGTGAATCGAATCTGCCGGGGCCAGTGGGATGACGCCTGGCTCAAATAGAGAGGCTTCTAGCTGCTGAAGCGGGCGGGGCAAATGCGGCGACCCGGAGGAATGACGCACGGTCAGCGGCAGGCTGGATGATAAGGCCTGGTAGGCCGCCTCAGAGCGGCGATGGACGGAGCGGTGAAAAGATGGCTCGCCGGGCAGGGTGATCAGGATATCGGGCACGGTGGGTGCAAGCAGGCGCAGTGCCTGGCATTGGGCGTTGTTGAAAGAATCGAAACCATCTACCACCAACAGGCGTATTTCGCTGACCAGCCCGGGGTTGTTTTGCAGCGCTTCCACTGCCAGCCAGCTCAATCCTTCGGGGTCGGCCCATCCCAGGGCCTGAAGCCTGGCTTGGTAAGCCTGGTACAGGCGAGCCAACTCTTGTTGCGCTGGGTTGCCTGAAGCAGCGCGTTCAAGGAAGGTTTCGGGATAAACCAGGGCCCGTTTGAGTTCAGCGAATATATCGCGCAAGGCCAGCGAAAACCCCGGTGTTTGGCGCAGGCCGGCATAATGCTGAAGATCGCCTGCGGCGTGGACCTGTTCTACCGCGGCCTGCACCAAACGGTGCAGCATGGGTGGAGAAGCCACGGGAATGGCGCGCCCGGTCATTTCTAGCAACTCGCGATACAGATCGCCAAAGGTGCCGATCTGCATGCCAATCGCCCCGCCGGCTTCGGCCAGGCGGCGGCGAAAGGATGCCGTTTGCAGGCGGTCGGGCAGTACGACACGCACGGGGGTGAAGGGTTGGTTTAACAGCAAAGTGCGAATGCGCTGGATGCAGGCATCCGTTTTTCCGCTAGCTGGGGTAGAGATCAAAAGTTCAACGGGCACTTGACAGCTTCTTATCTGGGCTGCATGGCACTTCCCCCGAGAATTGGGCGATGTACATGCCGGGGTCGTGACCGCATTATACACCAGGCTTACCTTGAACGTGCTGATCGATCTAAAAAAAGTCACCTTGCGCGGCTCTTTGGTAATTCGGTATAATCTGGTTACCGGAGGTGCCAGGCAATGCAGATCACCAAGGTTGAAGTAACGCCCGTTGAGCTAAAGCTAAAGAAGCCGGTGCGCATGGCGCACATCCCAGAGATCCACCAGGTGGTAGCCGTGTTTGTGCGCATGGAAACGCGCCAGGGGCAGAATGCATGGGGATGCACGGTGGCCCACCCTGACCTGACCGGTGCAAAACCCAAGGATGTGGTGCGGGCCTGCCAGGCTTGCGCCGACCTGGTGCCTGACCTGCACCCGACGCAGGTGGAATATTCGCTGGACCGTCTCAGCCAGGTGGTTGGGAACGCGCCGGCAGCCTTGTGCGCCTATGACCTGGCTTTTCACGATCTACTGGGCTTGCTGGCGGATATGCCTTTGTATCGCTTGTTGGGCGGATACCGCAACCGAATTCCTACCTCGGTGACGATCCCGCTGGCGTCAGAAGCCGAGAGCGTAGAGATGGCTGAGGAGAGGGCCCGGCAGGGTTTCCGTTTGCTAAAGGTAAAGGGTGGGCTTGATCCCGAAGATGATGTGCGCCGGATCAAGGCAATCCACCGCGCGCTGCCTTCGCTTGCTATCCGTTTGGATGTGGACGGGGGGTATGATGTGCGGCAGGCCCTGGATGTGGCGCGCGCACTGCGCGGAAAACTCGAGATGTTGGAGCAGCCAACCCGGCCTGGCGACCTGGATAGTTTACGCCAGGTGACGGTGAACAGCCCGCTGCCAGTGCTGGCGGATCAGAGCGTGGTGGGCCTGGCCTCAGCCTTAGAACTGGCATCTTCCAGGGCAGCCTCGGGGTTAAGTGTCAAGGTTTCGTCTTGCGGTGGGCTGCGCTGTGCCCGGCAGGTGGATGCCATCGCCCGTGCGGCCAATCTCTTCACACTGGCTGGCTGCTTGATTGAGCCGGGTTTACTGACCGCGGCTGGATTGAGTTTTGCCTTGAGCAGCCCAAATGTGAAATACGGTGACCTGGATGGGCACCTGGACCTGGTGGGCGATCCTACGGTGGCAGGGTTCTGGCTGGAGGATGGCTGCTTGGTGAGCAGCGAGATGCCAGGCCTGGGCTGTACCGTACAGCTTTAGTTTGCTGGCATCTCGCTTGTTATTTGTGCTATGCCGGTTCGTTCGCGAACCGCTCAGACAGCAGGTTATTGGGACAATATTTTTCGGATTTGAGCGGCGGCGTCTGCCTGGTCAACGGTCTGTTGGGTTCCCTGTCCCAGGTCTTTAATGGTCACCTGCCCATTGGCCGCTTCATCGGGGCCGATGACGGCTGCCACGCGGATGCCCAGGCGATCGGCGTATTTGAACTGTTTGGGCAGCTTGGCGGGCTCAGGGTAGCAGTTGACGCACAAGCCAGCCTGGCGCAGGGAAGCTGCCAGGGCCAGAGACGCCGGCTGAAGCCCAGCATCAAAGACAGTCACCAGCACATCGGCTGGGTTGGCATTGGCGGAAGGGGGGATGAGCCCGCGCGCTTCAAGGATCAGCGTGATCACAACATCGCCCATAGCAAACCCCACGCCGGGCAAGGGCTCGCCGCCCACATCGGCCAGCAGGTTGTTGTAACGCCCGCCGCCCAGGATGGCGCGCCGCACATCGCCGCGGATCTCGTAGGCTTCGAAGACGGTGCCGGTGTAATAATCCAGGCCGCGCACGACACCGGGATCGTATTTGACATAGTCTGCCGTGCCCAAGGCCTGGACTGCGGCAAAGAGGCGCACCAGCTCATCCGATTTGCGCCACAGCTCGGTATCGGCAAGCATCGTTTTGATCATTTCTACCTGTTCGGCGCGCAGGCCGATCTCGCTGGCGTAAGCCTCCCAATCGGCAGGGCTTAGCTTATCGCGACGGTCGATCCAGCGCAGCACAGATGGTTTTTGTTCGTCAAGCACGCCGGCAGCGGTCAGTTCGGCATCCAGCAGGCGGCGGTTGTTCACCAGGATGACTACCTCTGCGGGCGATAGGCCGGCTTTCTGGAAGAAGGTGGCTACCACGGTCACCAATTCAGCATCTGCCTCGGGGCTGTCAATGCCGAGAAGGTCCACGTTCCACTGAAAGAACTCGCGCGTGCGGCCTTTTTGGGGCCGCTCGTAACGCCAGAAGGGGCCAAAGGACCACCAACGCAAGGGATAGACCAACTGGCGTTGGCGCTGAGCGACCATGCGCGCCAGGCTGGGGGTCAGCTCAGGGCGCAGGGTGATCATATCGCCGCCGCGATCGGGGAAGACAAACGACTGTTCTTTGACCAACTCTTCGCCCGACTTGGCGGCGTACAGCGCCAGCGGTTCTAAGAAGGGGCCGTCGTATTCCTGGTAGCCGAATGATTCAGCAACTTCACGCAGCAGGCCGTAGAGCCAGGTGCGGGCGGCCATCACTTCGGGGTAAAAATCGCGAGTGCCCTTGAGGGGCTGGATAATTGGTTTCATGGGAAATAATCCTCTTGATCAGAGTGCGTTCAACTGCCCGATTTTAACATATAACTCCTAAACGTTGCAGAGTGTGCTGAATGTAATTACGGCTGGGGACTGCGGCACGGGACGATAAATTCACCCTATAAATCGGACGAGACATGTTATACTTTTAGCATTCATTTTACCTGTTCCTGGAGAAAGGGAAAAAACCATGAAAATATTGACGGATTCTGCTTCGGATATGCCGCTTGAAGAACGACAACGCCTGGGGATCGCGATTGCCCCGCTTTTCATTCAATTTCCTGAGGGTGAAGTTAACTCAGAAGATATTTCGGCAGATGATTTCTATAATCGCCTGGAAGCCATGCGGCCGCAAATCCCGACCACGGCCCAGCCTTCGGCGGGGATCTTCGCTGAAATGTATCGCAAGTTGACTGAAACGGGCGAAGATGTATTATTGGTGCATATTTCCTCTGGGTTGAGTGGTACGATCCAATCAGCCCGCGTGGGCGCAGAACAGGTCTCGAACAGTCTTATTCATTTGGTGGATACAATGACCCTTTCGGGCGGCGAACGCTTCCAGGTGCTGGCGGCGGCATTGATGGAGCGTGCCGGGCGCAGCCGAGAATTCATCTTGGAGCGCCTGGACAAGATACGCGCTTCAACAGAATTGATCTATACCCTGGAAACCCTGGAATACCTGGCGCGAGGTGGGCGGATCGGGCGCGTGCAGGCGCTGGCAGGCATGCTGCTGCGCATCAAGCCGATCATCAATGTGGATAAGAGCGATGGTAAGTACAGCACGGTGGGCAAAGAACGTACCATCCAGCGTGCCATCGAGACGATTGGCGATCACCTGGTCAACCTATATGGCAATACCACACCGATGTGGATCACGGTGCTGCACGGGCGCTTTGCCGAACAGGCTGACAGGATGGCTGAACTTTTACAACAGAAATTACAGGTCGGCAAGTTGGAGATCCTGCGCATCTCACCGGTATTGGGCGTGCATACAGGGCCTGGCATCGTGGGGGTAGCGGCTGTGCCGATGTCGCTGATGGAAGGGCTTGAGTAGGGGCCGGCTGATGAGGATTGTGACCTGGAACGTAAACGGCATCCGGGCGGCTTTGGAAAAAGGCGCCTGGGAATGGCTGGATGCTCAACAAGCGGATGTGATCTGCTTGCAAGAGATCAAGGCCCGCCCCGAACAACTGACCGCGGAGCAGTTGGAGAAGTTCAGCGGTTACCAGGCCTATTGGAATCCGGCTGAACGCCCTGGCTACTCGGGCGTTTTGACCCTGGTGCGCCAGCCTCCCCTGGAAGCTCAAATTGGGTTGGGGCTGCCAGAATTTGACGTTGAGGGACGGGTGGTCTGTACCCGGCATCCTGGTTTTTTGTTGTACAACATCTATTTCCCGAACGGCGGCCGCGGCCAAGACCGGGTGGATTATAAGCTGGCTTTCTACGCCCGCCTGCTGGAGATCTGTGACCAACAACATGCCTCTGGTGAGCGCATTGTGATCTGCGGCGACTTTAATACTGCCCACCAGGAAATTGACCTGCGCAACCCGAAAGAAAACAAGGACACTTCTGGCTTCTTGCCAGAGGAGCGTGCTTGGATCGATCACTACCTGGCGCATGGCTTCGTGGACGTGTTTCGGAAGTTGTATCCGGAGCGTGTCCAGTACACGTGGTGGACGTATCGCATGAATGCCCGGCCGCGGAACATTGGCTGGCGGTTGGATTATTTTATGGTTTCTGAGGGATTGGTGGAACGCGTGCAAGATGTATTGGTGCACGACGAGGTGCTGGGCTCGGATCACTGCCCGGTTACCCTGATCACTGCCGATTAAGCAGCTTCTCCTTTAAAGAACGAGCGCCGGGCTGTGCAATCCACTGCCCCGCTCTCGTTCTTTTTATTCTCCAAACTCGGTCTCAATTTCTTGGTCTTCTGTCCAAAGGTCAGAGACCTCAATGGCAATCTCGCCGAAGAGCTTTTCTTGATTGGCATGCACCAGGTGGCGTTTGACCAGCTCTAGCAGTGCGAGAAAGGTAACGACCACTTCCAGGCGGGTGCGCCGCGAAGGCAGCAGCGTTCTGAAGCTGGTTTGCCGCTCTCTGTGCAAGATATTGGTGATTTGGGCGATCTTTTCGCGGATAGTGATGCGGGGCGCCTTGACGATGGTGCTCAGGGCTGGTTTTAGATGCGCCTGGGCAAAAATTGCCTGGGCGGCGGATGTCAGCTCGGGCAGGCCAATGCCGGTCAGGTCAACGCTGCCCTCGATCTTGGGTGGGGGCGCCAGGCGCAGGTAGGTGCGGTAGCCGGCTGATTGGCGCTGGTCTAACAGCTCGGCAATCTGGCGGTAACGTTTATAGGCCAAAAGCTGACGGGCCAGTTCTTCACCTGGGTCTTCTTCGCCGACCTCGCGCACTGGCGGGCGCGGGAGCAGGGCTTCGGATTTGATTTGCAGGAGCTTGCTGGCAATTACCAGGAAGGCTGAGACTTCGTCCGTTGGCAGGTCATCGATGCGGTGTATGTGAGCCAGGTATTGATCGGTTACCTGGGCCAGGGCCAGGCGCGTAATATCAAGCTCGGCTCGTTCGATGAGCTGCAAGAGCAGGTCTAAGGGGCCTTCGTATATCGGGGTGGCAACCGTGTAATTGGCAATCTGATGACCGGCGGTGGTAAAGCTCATGGGCGTGATTATACCTGACAATTCGTTACCGTCATGCTATACTTACCAATGATCATAAGGATTTAGCCGTTTGGTGTGGAGGCTTGCCGGCCCATTGCGGCTGGAAGCGATTTTAGCTGATGGAGGAAAGCGAATGGGCGATAACTGGCGTGAAGTGGTGGCTGAATGGCAAGGCGAGGGGGCTTTCATTGGGCGCAATGCAACTGGCGGAAGCGTTCAGATGGGAACGATTGACGAGAAGCCAGGTGTCTCGCCGATGGAATTGCTGTTGGTGGGGGTGGCAGGCTGTACAGGCATGGACATTGCCGATATCATGCGTAAGAAACGCCAGGCTGTGCAAGCCTTAAAGGTCAAAGTGCGCGGCAAGCGGGCAGAAACTTACCCGATGATCTTTACGGAAATTGAAGTGACTTACCTGGTATGGGGCGAGCAAATTGATCCGAAGGCTCTAGAACAGGCGATCCAGCTTTCAGAAGAAAAGTATTGTTCTGCCAGCGCCATGCTCAGGGCGGCAGCGCAGGTGCGTTCAAGCTACCGTATCCTGGCGCCGGGGCAGGCTGAAGAGGAGCAAGAATAATTGGCCTGCAACCAATTGGGGTTATTTGCATCTAAACTATGAAACTGTAACCAAAATGGAGGAGATGTTTTATGATTGAAGAACCTGTACATGTGACCGATGCTGCCTTTGAAAAAACGGTCTTGCAGTCTGCTGTGCCTGTGATCGTGGACTTTTGGGCGCCATGGTGTGGCCCCTGCAAGATGATTGCGCCAATTTTGGATAAAGTGGCGAAAGAAAATGCTGGCAAGCTGTTGGTGGCCAAAGTCAATACCGATGAGCATTCTGAGTGGGCATCTAAGTATGGCGTGCAAGGTATCCCGACCTTGTTGTTTGTGGCTGGAGGAAAGGTGATCCACCGCCAGGTGGGCGCCTTGCCAGAGCCAATGCTGCGCACCGCGGTGGCGCAGTTCTTGGAAGTGACACAGACTGCGAAGTAAGGCTGGAATCAAGAGTGGAGCGAGGTTGGTGTCTCGCTCCACTCTTGATTCTGAGATCAATAGATGCTAGGCGGTTTCTCTTTCAATCCGCGCCCCCAGGGCGCGGAGTTTTTCGTCAATGCGTTCGTAGCCGCGGTCGATCTGCCCGACGTTGCGGATCACCGATCGGCCCTCGGCAGCCAGGGCCGCCAAGACCAGGGCCATGCCGGCCCGGATATCGGGACTTTCCATCTTCTCGCCATATAAGGGGGTTGGCCCCTGCACGATGCAGCGGTGCGGGTCGCATAAGACGATGTGGGCGCCCATGCCAAGCAGCTTATCGGTGAAGAACATGCGGCTGGGATACATCCAATCGTGGAACAGCACGCTGCCATTGGACTGCGTGCTGATGATGATGGCGATGCTCATCAGGTCGGTGGGGAAGGCGGGCCAGGGCATGACGTTAATGGTGGGGATGGCGTCGCCCAGGTCGGGCTCTACCACCAGGCGCTGTTCGGCGGGCACGATGATGTCGCGGCCTTCCACCTGCCAATCAACCCCCAAGCGGCCAAGCACCAGCCGGATCATCCCCAGGTATTCTGGCCCGGCGTCGCGGATGCGGATCGTGCCGCGCGTGACCACCGCGGCACCGATGAAGCTGACCACTTCCAGGTAGTCGGGCCCGATGGTGAATTCGGTGCCGTGCAGCTTGGGAACCCCGTGGATGGCGAGGGTGTTGGAGCCAATATTGTCGATCTGTGCCCCCATGCTGTTCAGCATGTGGCACAATTCTTGGATGTGCGGTTCAGAAGCGGCATTACGCAAGACCGTATCGCCGCGGGCGGTTGCAGCAGCCATGATGGCGTTTTCTGTGGCAGTAACGCTGGCCTCGTCAAGTAAGATGTCGGCGCCTTTCAGGCCTTTGCTTTTGAAATCAAAGACCCGATTCGAGCGGTCGTATTCTGCTTCGGCACCCAAAGAGCGGATGGCCAGGATATGGGTGTCAACGCGACGGCGCCCGATGACGTCGCCGCCGGGCGGCGGGAGCTGTAAATTGCCCGCGCGCGCCACCATTGGCCCGGCCAGGAGGATGGAGGCACGAATGCCGCGGCAAAGGTCGGGATCCAGGTCGGCAGGGCGTACATCCCTTGCCTGGATCTTCCAGGTGTGCGGGGAGATCTGTTCGGTTTTCACGCCCAGGCTTTCGAGAAGCGAGCGCATGGAGATGACATCGCGGATTTCGGGAACATTGTGCAAGATAACCGGCTCATCGGTCAACAGGCAGGCGGCCAGCAGCGGCAGGGCAGCATTCTTGTTGCCTGCGGGGGTAACTTCTCCGTTTAGGGGCTGCCCGCCCTGGATGATGAACTTTTCCATGAACGACTCCTTTATTCTTTGATGATAGGGGGTATTTACCCTCTCGCTACCCTATTGTAACGCGAAACAGCAGGATTGGGGCGCATGCGCCGATCTTGAACTCACGTTATAATAGGGGACATGTTTATCAATATTTTGATCGTACTCTTGGGCGTTGCTACTGGAATGTTGGTCAATTACCTGGCGGATGTGCTTCCGCTGCGCAGGCGTTTTTCCAAACCGCTGTGTACAGCCTGCCAGGCAGATATGCCCCCGGTCAACTATTGGCTGTGGCCGCGGCGCTGCCTGGCCTGCGGCAAGCACCGCTGCTGGCGGGTTTGGCTGGTGGAGGCAATATACGCGGTCCTGGCGATCTGGCTGTGGCAAACGCCGCTAGAAAAGATTGGCTTTTGGGGCGGCTGGCTGTTGTTGGCTTACTTTGGGGTGGTGGTGGTCATCGATATCGAATACCGGTTGATCCTGCATCCGGTCAGCCTGGTGGGGGTTGTGATCGCCTTGGGGTTGGGATGGATCTCGAATGGCTTGCCCAGCACTCTGATCGGTGGGGCGGTGGGCTTTGGCGTGATGTGGCTGTTGTATATGCTGGGCGAGCTGGTGATGCGCCTGGTGGCACGCCTGCGCGGCGAGACGGTGGATGACGTGGCGCTTGGCTTTGGGGACGTGAACTTAAGCGGGGTATTGGGGCTGCTGTTGGGATGGCCCGGGATTGTGGTGGGGTTGGTGCTGGCGATCTTCATCGGTGGGGCGGTCAGCCTGCTCTTTATGCTGGGGATGGCGCTGACTCGGCGCTACCGGCTGTTCATGGCGCTGCCATACGGGCCGTTTTTGATCGCGGGGGCAGTAATCGTGCTTTTCTTCCGCAGCTCGGTTATCGGTTACCTGTTGGGGAATTGATCTGGTTGAGGCAAACGAGCACGGCGTCCAATACGCCTTCGATGGTCAGCACATTCGTATCCAGGTACAGGTCGGCGTGCTGGCGAGCGTGTTGAAGGCGGCGCAACTGCTCGGCGTGTTCGGCGGGTGACCAGTCAAAATTGCGGCGTTTCATTGAGTTCGCGTGTGAGACATCCAGAAAGACGAGCAGGTCGGGGTGAACCAGGCGCTGCCACATATGCGGCACGTAAGAGTGTTCTTGGGCGATGTTCTTGGCGCGCCAGCCGCGCTGTTTCAAGCCGTTGACCAAGGTAGATTTGCCAGATCCACAAGGGCCAACCACGCCAATCAACATGCTTTGGGGGGAACCGGGCTGCGCTTCGCTCAAGATAAACCTATCATATGAATGGACCGTTGATTTGCGCCAGCAAGCTGATCTCGGATGGCCCGCCCAGAACTGCAAGGCCATCTTCTTCCATTAATACGCATTCTGCAGGTGGGTGAAGATCGGATTCGTGGTTGCGTTGGAGCAGAACCACGCTGACATTGTAGCGCTGTTCAACCTCTTTGACACTCAGGTTGATCAATTGAGAGCGCGGCAGTACCTTCAAGCGGCCCAGGCTGAGGGTTTCGCCTTCCAGGCTGATGGGCCGGGTCATTTCCAGGCCCACTGCGGCGGCGGCAAAGGCCGGGGCGGCCATGCCGGTGGCGCTGAAGGCCAAAAAGCCGAATTGTTCGTGCAGTTCTTGAGCGAATTCATCATCAAAGATGCGTACGATGACGGGGATATTGGGCCGGATGCGGCGCGCTTTGAGCGCCACCTGCAGGTTCAGACTGTCGTTTTGGGTGCAGAGGATGATGGACTGTGCCTTGCGAATGCCGGCGGCTTCAAGGGCTGTATCGCGGCTGGCATCATCTTCGATAACCGGGATGCCGATCTCTTTGACGCTTGCCACCAGGTGGGCGCTGGGATTTAGTTCAATGGCTACCACCTCATGACCCATATCGTGCAGGCTGCGCGCCACCCGGTAGCCCAGGTGGCCCAGACCGATCAGGATCACATGTTGGTTCATCATCGAGGCAACTGCCATTTCCCACTCCTTGCCGCGTTCGCGGCGGTTGAATAACATGACCCCAAACTCAGCCACACCCTGGGCCAGGATGATCACGCCGATGACGGGCATGATAAAGTAAAAGATTTCAAGATACCAACTGCGCGGAAATTCGCCCGAACTTTGCATGAAGATCATCGAAAGGACCTGGTAATAGGCCTCAAGCAGGTTGTCGAGCGGCTCGCCGGCGGCCTGGGCGAGAACATAATACAGGGTTCCACCGCCCACAACAGTCAGGAAGAATGCAATCAGGGGCCAGCGGAATTCACGCAGTAAAAGCCAGGTATCGCGCCAACTGGCAGCTAATTCGCGCCGGCGCAGCTTTCTTTTTAGCTCAGCTTGATCGTTGTTGGCGATCGATGTTGGCAGGCTCATGCAATTGGCAAGGAGACAGACATACGGCGCACCAGATCTCCCGAGCGGCTGTTGACCTGGAGCACCACAATGCTGATATCGTCGCACGGGCGTCCCTGGTCAAGCTGGATGGCACGTAGCAGCAAGGCGTCGGCGATCTCTTGCGGCGTGGGTTCGTCATCGTCCAGCATGGCTTCCAGGCAGGTCAACACATCCATAGCTTCGCCGTCGCGGGTGCCGGCATGCACCAGCCCGTCTGTAAACACGATCACAGTCAGGCCGGTTTCAAGGGGCAGCTCGCTGATCAGGGGACGGGTATCGCGGTAGATGCCAATCGGCTTCGAATCGTCCTCGATCCGGCGCAGGTTACCGGGTGTGATCAGGATGAGGGGGGCCGGGTTGTTGCGCGTGATCACCAGGGTGCTGGTTTGCATATCGACCGAGAGGACATCCAGCGTGGCAGAAACTTTGCCTTTTCTTTCGGTAAAGAGATAATCGGAGGCGGCACGTGCGGCTGCGCCGTCGCGCACCCCCTCAGAAAGCAGGGCGATCACCTTGCGAACGACCAGGTTTGAGACGCGTTTGGCACCGCGGCCAGAACTTTGCCCATCTGCGAGGACAACCGAAAGGCCGCCGTTGGGGCGCTCTACCACCTCAACGGTGTCGCCACTTTCGGAAGATGCGTATTTGTTTGTTTTTGCGACCGCAATCTGAATTTCCATACCCCCATTTTACAACAATATGGAAGGTTTGACAGCCCGGATCACCAATAAAGTGCTGAATTGATGCTCCAGCCATTCGGCGCTGACCTGAAAACCAGCCCGGCGGAAAGGATCCAGGAAGCGGTCATCCCAATCGGGAGCTTCGCCGGTGACGCGAAAAAGCCAGGCGGCAAACCTCTGCGGGAGGCTGCGGCCCTTGATCCAGGCGAGGGGCAGGATGATGGCTGAACCGCCGGGAGCCAGGACGCGATAGATTTCGGCCAGGGTGCGCGGATCTACAATATACTCGGTTGGGAAGGTGGCTGTCACTTGCTGGAATGCCCCGCTTGGATAAGGCAGGTTCTGTGAAGCACCGTTCACCAGTTGGGGGGTGAGCTTCATGCGGCGCAGCCGTTTGCGGGCCTGGCGGCCCATTTGTGGACTGCGATCCAGGCCGAAGGTGGACAGGTTTTTCTGCTGGAGGGCAACTTGCAGGTGCCCGGGGCCGTGGCCCAATTCTAAGACGCGCGGGCCTTGTAAATAGGGGAGAACATGCCTGACCCAGGCCTGCCATAAGCCAAGCGAGACAAGCGCCGAAACCAGGTCGTACGTCCAGGCAAATTGATGGTAGAGTAGAGAAAAGAAAACGCGCAGCAGGGCAGCCAGGGCGCGCAGGTGGGCTGGGTAGCGGCGAGTTTGAACTTGTGGCGCAGGATCATTCATTGCGTTTGGTTTGAACTCCTATCTATATGTCAGAGTAGAATAGTATAATAAAGCCTGTTAATGTCAAGGACTTATTCACCCCGATAATCACATACTTTGATGCCTGGAGTAAATCATGATCGAAATCCAAAACTTTTCAGAAACCATCATCGACAACATCGAGAAGGTGATCATTGGAAAGCGCCACCCGGTTGAGTTGGCCGTGATCAGTTTATTGTGCCAAGGCCATTTGCTGATCGAGGACGTGCCTGGCGTGGGCAAGACGGTGTTGGCACGCAGCCTGGCGCGTTCGTTGGGATGTGCTTTCAGCCGCATCCAGTTCACGCCGGATATGCTGCCCAGCGATGTGACGGGCGTATCGATCTACAACCAGGTCAGCGGCCAATTTGAATTCCGCCCCGGCCCGGTGATGGCGCAGATTGTGCTGGCCGATGAGATCAACCGCGCAACGCCCAAAACGCAGGCCTCTTTGTTGGAGGCAATGGAAGAACAGCAGATCACCGTTGACGGGCGGACGCACCCCTTGCCGCGGCCCTTCATGGTATTTGCAACGCAAAACCCGATTGAATACGAAGGCACCTTCCCTTTGCCAGAGGCCCAACTGGATCGTTTCTTACTGCGCCTGCGCCTGGGTTATCCAGAGATTGACGATGAGATTGACGTTTTGGATCGCCAGCAGTTCCGTCATCCGGTGTACAGCCTGGAAAAGGTGGTATCTGAGGAAGAACTACTGGCAGCGCAAGAAAAGGTCAAGTCGGTTTTTGTGGCGCCGATGGTCAAGCGTTACATTGTCGACCTGACACGCCAAACTCGCCAGCACGCCGAGGTGTACCTGGGCGCCAGCCCGCGTGGCAGCCTGGCTTTGTACCGAACCGGGCAGGCGCGGGCGGCGATGCAAGGGCGCGATTACGTGTTGCCGGATGACATCAAGGCCCTGGTAAAGCCGACCCTGGCGCACCGTGTCATCTTGGGGCCTGCGGCGCGGCTGCGTGATTTGACCGCCGAACAGGTGTTGGATGAAATCTTGACCCGGGTTCCTGTTCCGGGCGGAGATTTTAAGGGCGATCGCTCGGTATGACGACTGGGCAGCGCATTGTTTCTCTGTTGCTGCTGCTCAGCTTGGCGGCTGGGGTTGCTACCGGTAGCCAGCTCTACTACCGGATTGCTTTCTTCTGGGCGTTGTTATTCTTCGGCAGTTGGCTCTGGTCTGTGTTGGCGGTGCGCAAAATAGGCTTCCGCCGCTCGGCGCGCACGCTGCGCGCCCAGGTGGGGCAGATCTTTGAAGAGCGCTTCGAGATCCAGAATAATTCTCGCTTGCCGCGCATATGGTTGGAGGTGCGTGATAACACGTCATTGCCGGGCTCTGACGGCTCGCGCGTTTTGACCCTGATCGAAGGCAAGCTGTCGCGCTCTTACCTGGCGCGCACGCGCCTGGTTCAACGGGGCGTTTTTCCCTTGGGGCCCACCACCCTGGGCTCGGGCGATCTGTTTGGATTGTTCCCCAAGAGCATCTCTCTACCGGCTCAAGATGCGTTGTTGGTCTATCCAATGATGGTAGATATCCAATCTTTTCCGAACCCGCCGGGGCTGCTGCCAGGTGGTGAGGCACTGCGCCGCCGCACGCACCAGGTGACGCCCAACGCCTCAGGTGTGCGTGAGTATGTGACCGGCGACCCTCTCAACCGCATCCATTGGATGAGCACGGCCCGGCGCGGCCGGTTGATCGTCAAAGAATTTGAGTTGGACCCGCTGGCAGATGTGTGGGTCTTTTTGGATGCAGAACGGGCGGTGCAGGCAGCCCTGCCGACCGAACTGCTGCGCTCTTCTCCTGACGACCTGTGGCGGCGGTCAGAGAAGATCTCGCTGCCGCCCTCGACGGAAGAGTACGGCGTGAGCATTGCGGCCTCTTTGGTGCGCGATTACCTGCGCCGGGGACGGGCCGTGGGCCTGGTGAGCGCTGGGCAGCAGGTGACGCTGATCGCACCAGACCGGGGCGGGCGGCAGTTGGGCAAGATCCTGGAGGCCTTGGCCCTGTTGAAAGCCGACGGCCATTTGCCGCTGCGGGCCCTGGTGGAGACACAGGTAAAACACATGGTGCGCGGCAGCACGGTGGTGTTGATCACGCCGTCGATTGACCGGGATACGCCGCTGGTGGCAGATTATTTGCTGCAGCGCGGGCTCAAGCCGGTGGTGGTGTTGTTAGATGTGGCTTCATTTGGGGGCACCTCCGGCACGCAGGCTGTGCTGGCGGGCATCAAGGTATTGGGGGTGCCAACCCGGTTGGTGGCCAACGGCGCTAACCTGGAAGTGGCGCTGTCGGGTGAGTACCGGAGCAGCTAGGTTTTTCACTCATCTGCAAGCTTGACTGAGGGCCTGCCGGGCCTTAAGCAGGCGGCTTTTCTCTGCTTCGTCGATGTTTTCTTGATCTTCTTCGCCCCAACGTTTGTTCCAATCTTCCCATAGTTCTGCCGCCACCTGGCGGTACTGCGGCTGCCCTGCCAGACGCTTCAGCCAGGCCAGGTCATTTTCAAGCAGGATGATTTCCATTTCTGACGCTGTGTAGATGCAGGTGACCTCAGGCAGGCGCTCGGTTTTGGCCTGCGGATAGGTGGTGCCATCTACCAGGTCAAAGGGGGTCATTTTAAAGAGCCCAGCCAAGAGGGTGATGGTGCGCTCGCCAGGGATGCTGAGGTCCATTTCGATGTGCGAGACAGCCACCCGAGAAAGGGCCAGGCGCGCCGCCAGGTTCTGTTGGGTCCAACCCTGGGCCTGGCGCAGGCCAGCAATACGCTTCCCGATGCTTTCTTCAGCCATGCGTTTATTGTACCCGATGATTGCGGCCTGTCTGCTAAGTGGCTTAGCAGACAGGCTGGCAATTAACTGGTATGCTTGAGGTAGAAAGGAAATCAAAAAATGACTGTTAAACGAGCATTGATCACGGGGATCACCGGACAAGATGGTTCATACCTGGCGGAGTTCTTGCTGGGGCAGGGTTACGAAGTGATTGGCATGGTGCGCCGTTCTAGCACGATCAACTTCGAGCGTATTGAGCACATTCAAGACCAACTGACCCTGGTTTCTGGCGATTTGATGGACCAGATTTCGCTGATCGACATCCTTGAAAAACACCGTCCAAACGAGATCTATAACCTGGCGGCGCAGTCTTTTGTGCAAACCTCGTGGTCGCAGCCGGTCTTTACCGGCGAGGTGACGGGCCTGGGGGTGACGCGGGTGCTGGATGCAATGCGGATCGTAGACCCAGACATCCGTTTTTACCAGGCCAGCTCGAGCGAAATGTTTGGCAAGGTGCGCGAGGTGCCGCAAACTGAGCTGACGCCCTTCTACCCACGCAGCCCATACGGCGTGGCCAAGGTGTATGGACACTGGATCACGGTGAACTACCGTGAGAGCTATAACCTGTTTGCCTGCTCGGGGATTTGCTTTAACCACGAAAGCCCACGCCGTGGGCATGAATTTGTGACCCGCAAGGTGGCAAGGGCTGCGGCGCGCATCAAGCGCGGCCTGGAGAAAGAACTGCGCCTGGGGAACATTGACTCGCAACGCGATTGGGGCTATGCCCCCGATTACGTGCGGGGAATGTGGATGATGCTGCAGCAGGATCAGCCGGATGATTATGTGCTGGCAACCGGGCGCACGCATACCGTGCGGCGTTTTGTGGAGCTGGCGTTTGACTGCGTGGGCCTGGATTACCAGCAGTACGTCAAGCTGGACCCGGCCTTTATGCGCCCGGCAGATGTGGACATCCTGGTGGGCGACCCAAGCAAGGCCAGGCAAAAAATGGGCTGGGAAGCCAGCACATCTTTCGAGACCCTGGTTGAGCTGATGGTGCGGGCTGAGCTGGAGATGATTGGCGCCGAAGATTGAGCAGAACATGCTATAATCGCGGCATCATGACTGGACATTTGCTGACCTCACAACAACGTCAAATACTCGAAGAAAAATTATACAACCTACCCGAAATCCTGCGCCGCAGGGCGCAGTTGCTGCTGTTGTACGATGATGGCTTGACCACTTACCAGGTGGCGCAAGAAACCGGCTACTCTCGCAGCCAGGCGCGCCATTGGAAGCACCAATTCCAGGTAAGTGGTTTTGCCATTGTGCCGGGCGTAGGCGAAGCGGAAGAAGCCGGGCCGGATGATGCGCCGTCTGAAACCGATTTTGACTTGCCCTCGGTTGGTGAAACCGCAGCGCCGCTCGACCCGCCGTTCCCGCAGCGCACGGAAAAGCCCGGCATCCTGGCGGAGGATGGCATGGCCGAGGCCGGGTGCAAGGTGTGGCAGTTCCATTTCGCCGAGATGCTGGCCCATGAAGATGGCACCCGGCTGGGAGAAGAGATCGAGGCGCTGCACGATATGCGTGTAGCCACGCGGCGCATGCGCAGTGCTTTCGATGTTTTTGGAGCTTACTTTAAGGTCAAGGTGCTGAAACCTTATCTCAAGGGTTTGCGCCAGACTGGCCGGGCCCTGGGGCGGGTGCGCGACCTGGATGTGCTGCTGGAGAAGGCGGCCAATTACCAGGCCACCCTGGGGGCTGATACGCCGGGCAGCCTGGAGCCGCTGTTGGGGCATTGGGGGCAGCAGCGCGAGACCGCCCGCCAGCGCATGTTGGCTTACCTGGGCAGCCAGGAATACCTGGATTTCAAGCGGGCGTTCAACCGCTTTGTTCAAGCGCCGGGCCTGGGGGCACGTCCGGTTCGACCAGACCAGGTGGAGGCGGCTTACCGGGTGCGGGATGTGGTCCCGATGATGATCTACCAGCGCCTGGCGGCTGTGCGGGCTTATGATGCGATCTTGAACAATGCTTCTTTTGTGCAACTGCATGCCCTGCGGATCGAATTCAAGAAGCTGCGTTACAGCGTGGAATACTTCCGTGAAGTGTTGGGGGATGAGGCGCGGGCCGTGATCGAGGATCTCAAGAAGATGCAAGATCACCTGGGCGACCTGCATGACGCGGATGTGGCCTGCCAGTTGTTGGGGGATTTCTTGAAAACCTGGGAAGACAGCCAGCGCTTGCAGCCGTTGGCAGAGCGCCAGACCCCTGAAGCGATCCTGGCTTACCTGGCTTACCAGCACACTGAGCGGCACCGTTTATTGGTCACCTTCCCACAAGCCTGGGAGTATTTTAACCGGCCCGAGTTTCGCCAGGACCTGGCGCGGGCGATTGCGGGCTTGTAACCATTTCTGGTTCTAGAAGATAAAAAATGAGGCGGCGCCACTGGCACCGCCTCATTTTTATTACGACATTGCTATTGCTAGAGCCCGCTACCCGCCAAAGTTCTTGAAGGTGATGGGCAGGAAGTAGGTGCGCCAGACGGCCATCTGGAAGCTGGCATCATCTGAACGGCTGCCGGAGCTGTGCTCGAAGGTGGCGGTGTTGGTGATGGTGGCACCAGAGTGAACCGTGCTGTCGACGGTGGCAGTGAAGACATGCACGAAGACGTCTTCGGCGGCAACCGTGACGGTGATATCCACATCCTCGCCGATCAGGCCGGCGGGCAGGGTATCCACAATGTGGACGTCCACCGCTTCCACCAGGCTGGTGTTGGCTACAGAGATGGTGTAGGTGACCACGTCACCGATGTTGACCGGGCCGCTGCCGGTGTCAACGTCTTTGGTGATGCTCAAGACCGGGTCATCCACGACATCGGCCACGACGATGGTGACGGTGGCAACGTTCGAGTCGAGTTCGCCGTCATTGACGGTGAAGGTGAAGGAGTCGGTGCCGAACCAGTCTGTGTCGGGGGTGTAGGTCAGGTCAGGGGCGATGCCGCTGAGCGTGCCGTTAGCCGGGGTGCCGTAGGTGTAGGTCAAGACGGTGCTATCCACATCGCTGGCAACCAGGGCAAAGTCCACAGCAACGTCTTCATCGGTGCTGAGATTCTGGTCTTGAGCCACTGGGGCGTCGTTGACCGGGGTGACGGTGATGGTGACGATGGCGATTTCGGAGTCGAGTTCGCCGTCATTGACGGTGAAGCTGAAGCTGTCGATGCCGTTGTAGTTGGCGGCCGGGGTGTAGGTAAAGACACCCGTTGCGTCAACCACTAGGCTGCCGTTCAGGGGCAGAACATCCACAGCGTAGGTCATTGGATCGCCATCTGCGTCTGTGGCGGTCAGGGCGCCGACAAGGGCTGTCTCTTCGTCGGTGCTGACAGCCTGGTCTTCAGCCACAGGGGCGTCGTTGAGCGCATTGACGGTGATCGTGACGGTGGCGCTGTTGGAGCCAAGCTCGCCATCATAGGCGGCGAAGGTGAAGGTGTCGGTGCCGGACCAGTCCCCATCCGGGGTGTAGGTCAGGTCAGGGGCAGTGCCGCTGAGTGTGCCGTTAGCCGGGGTGCCGTAGGTGTAGGTCAAGACGGTGCTATCTACATCGCTGGCAACCAGGGTCACAGCCACAGGGGTGTCTTCATCAGTGCTGACTTCCAGGTCTTCAGCCACGGGGGCGTCGTTGAGCGCATTGACGGTGATGGTGACGGTGGCGCTGTTAGAGTCTTCGGTGCCGTCATTGACCGTGAAGGTGAAGGTGTCGGTGCCGGACCAGTCCCCATCCGGGGTATAGGTCAGGGCCGGAGCGGTGCCGCTGAGCGTGCCGTTGGCCGGGGTGCCGTAGGTGTAGGTCAGGTCATCGCCATCCACATCGCTGGCAACCAGGGTCACAGCCGCAGCCGTATCTTCCTCCGTGCTGACTTCCAGGTCTTCTGCCACGGGGGCGTCGTTGACCGGGGCGACCACGATGGTGACGGTGGCGGTGTTGGAGTCGGAGGTGCCGTCGTTGACGGTAAAGGTGAAGGTGTCGGTGCCGAACCAGTCTGCATCTGGGGTATAGGTCACGACAGGGGCGGGGCCGCTGAGCGTGCCGTTGGCCGGGTCGCCCAGGGTCCAGACCAGACTGCCGGGGTAGAGATCGGTGGCGGTCAGGGTGATGGAAGCAGCGAGTTCTTCGTCAGTGTTGACGGTCTGATCTTCGGCGACCGGGATATCGTTGAAGGTGATATCGACAATCACGTCATCCATCATGCCATCGGCATCCGATACCTGGCCGGCGAAGGTGTAGATGCCGGGCCAGTAACTGCCGTTGACTTTCAGCGGCTCATCTGGGCCGCCCATCAGGGTGGTCAGGCCATCTACCAGCATATAGTCTGTACCGCCAATTACCCTCAGGTAGAACATGGGCATGTCGCCGTTGATGATATCCCACATGTGGCTCTGCCAGTCAGTGGGGGGAAGACCCGCTACAACACCTTTGGCTGCCCAGTAGTCATAGAAGCCAACCGGGACGGTATCGGTGATGAGGTAGAAGGGGTGATAGCCGTCGGCAAGAGGCCGGTTGACGGTGATGTTCTCGGTATCCAGGTAGTAGTATGCCACCGTCGTATCGAGGGTCATGGTGAAGCCATCGGTGTAGGTGCCGGTCACCTGGGTCCAGGGGCCTGCCACAGGATCGGTGGCTTGCCACAGGTCCAGGTCAGTCAGATCCAATGGTTGGCCAAAGGTAGCGGCCACCGGCTCGTGGTCGGAGGTGCGCCAGGGGTTTGTCCCATCTGTGGAGTAGCTGTAGGGATAATCCGCGTTGAGGTGCAGCGGGCCCATGTCGAGCATGGCATTCAGCAGGGCCGGCGAGACCAGGATGTGGTCGAGGATCTGCGAGACGCCGTTGTAGATGTAGCTGTAGCGCTCTTGCTCGTAAGAGAACCAGGCGTTGACCAGGGCGCCATCCGGGCCGGTGAGGGCATCCAGGGGGGCAGAATCCTCGAAGTCGTTCAGGTCGCCCATGACGATGACGTAAGGCGAGCCGTTGGCAATGAGGGTTTCGACCACGCCGTTCAGGTACTGGGCTTCTTCAAGCCGGCGCAGATCGGCGGCCGGATCACCCTTGGCCTTGAAGTGGTTGGAAATGGCCACCACCTGCACGTCGCCGGAGGCCATTTCAACCGTACCGGTCACCACCACGGGGCGGCGGGCAAAGAGCGGGTACTGGCCCAGGCTGCGGCAGTAATCCCACATTGGGTCAGTGGTGGAGGAAGTGCTGCCGTTGGCCGAGCAGGATTGGTAGTCAATGGACCAATCGTCAAGGGTTACGAGATCGGTGTTATACAGCATGGCTACGCCATGTCCGCCGGCATCGGGGGCGGAGTTGACATAATCGTAATGGTAGCCATTGGCTGCCAGGGCGGTGATCAGGTTGGGCATGGAAGCTGCCACGCTGATCTCTTCGAGCGAGATGAAAGCCGGCCCGTTGAGCTGGAGCAGGGTGGCAACGACTTTGTCGAACTTGGCGCCGCTCGAAGTGTCAAAGTTGAGGGTGTTGAAGGCGGCAACAGAGAATTCGTCAGTGCCGGCGGCCGGCCAGGAAGGTACGGTTGATGGCAGCGGTTCACTTTCAACCACGGTGTAACCATCCTGATCGATGACGGCGTAGGTGCCGTAGGTGAAGGCCAGCGGGCCATCGACGCCGGTGACCACGCTGCCGACGATCAATTCGGACGCGCCGGCGCCGTACAACTCGTCAGGGCGGACGCCAAAGTTCATGCCATCTTGCGGGCTGGCGCGCATCACGCGGTCGACGCCTTCGTCGCTGGGCACAACCTGGATGGTGCCGTAGGAGGTGGGGCCGACCACGTTGGCGTCGATGGGCAGGGTGACCTTCATGCCCTCGATCGATTCGTAGTATTCCCGCGATGCGTCCGCTCCGCCAGGTGAATTGATCTCGATGGCGGCGATGCTGCCCGAGCCAGGCTGGACCGTGACGCTGGTATCGTCGATGACGGTCATGCATTCATTGTCGGCGCAGTTGTACTTGTCATCATATTCTTCGTGTTCTTCAACCACACCGGTGACGGTGACAATATTGCCCACCGCGACGGTAACGTTGGAGATGACCATGATGCCATCGGAAGTGGCTTCATTGCTGTCGCCAACAGCATCCTGGATAAAGAAGGCGTTGAAGGTGCCGCCGCCAGAGTAGTTACCCTTCAAGAAACCGGTGACCACGCCAACAGTTTCGACTGGCTGGTCTTTGAAGTCTGAGCGGAAGCCATCACCCTGGATGACATAGATGGGGGTGTAATCGCCGATGACGGTGATGACAGGTGCGGTGCCCAGGGTGGGCGTGGGATATTCGGTGGCGGTCACGGCATAGGTATCGTTGGTGATAGCAGTGCCCATGCTGCCCGTGGCAGTGACCACAAATTGCAGTTCAACGATGCCTCGATAGGGCAGGCTGGAGATGAGCCAGGTGACGATGCCGTCCGATTCGGTGCCGCCGTCCAAAGCGCGGGCGAAGGCCGCATTCTCGGTGGGCACAACGTCGGTGATGACCAGGTTGGTGAGTTCATAACCCAACAAGTTTTCCACCTTGATGGTGTAGGTCAACTCTTCGCCGGGGTCGACGTAATCGGGACCTGTTTTGCTGATGCTGGGGGTGCCGATGACCAACCCGATATCGGCGTCGTAGCGCGGCTCAAGCTTGTAATTGCTAAACGAATACATGGGGATGCCGCGCACGTAGGCGAATTCATCGCCCAGTTGGGTGATGGGGATGATGTAGGTCAGATCGCCATCCGGCTTGCCGTAATCGTCCACGCGCACATTGCCGGTACTATCGTTTAGGTACCATTCGCCGTTGCCCAGGCTGATATTTGTAACGACAGAGGGGCCAAATTCTACGTAGACGCTTTCCCACTGCTCAGAGGTGGCTTTATCGGTATCGTTCAGTTGCGATCCGAGCAAAAGCTCTGGACCGGGCAGGGGGTTGTTGTGGCTCAAAACCTCGACCGACCAGGGGGTGCTGGGAGTTCCAGCTCCAAGGCTCAATTCGGTTTGCCCAAAGTATTCGGTGACCTGGCCCTGCACGCGCACGTAATCGCCTTCGGCGATGTCCACGCCAAAGCCGCCGACGCGGAAGATATGCAGGCCGCTCCAGGGGCCGCCGTCGGGATCTTCGATGAACATGGTGCGGATGCCATCGATCTCGCCGGGTTCGGCGGTGACGATGCCCTCCACCCAGACCACCTGGTTGAGCAGGGGCGAAGCATCGCTGGTGGCGGGGTTGGCTACGTACTGCACATCATGGATCGGGATGAGCGGATTGGTCACATCCCAGGTATCCGAGTCGTTGGCGGGGTTGAAGTCGTCCGAATCGGTGGCGACCTCAACCAGGTTGGTCAAGGTGCCGTTGGGGGCCTCCGCATCCAGGGTGACCGTCAGCTCAAAGCTCAGCGAAGCGCCGGCAGCCAGGTCGCCGATCGTCCACACCAAGACGCCGTTGGTATCGGTGGGCGTAAAGCCGCTGTCGTCTGAGACGTAGTTGGCGCCGAGGGGCAGGGTATCGGTGATGGTGACATTGGCGGCGGTAGTGCTGCCGGAATTGGTCACGTCGATGGTGTATGTGAACGTTTCACCAGGGAAGACATTTGTGGCGGGGCCAGTTTTGGTGACGCCGATGTCATAGGCTGCAACGGTCATGACGCCGGTTTGATCCACTGAGAACGGCGTGCCATTCAGATCGGTGTAGGTCCAGCCGGCGTTGGGGTTGCCTGCGCCCCAGTTGCCATCGTAACGCGTGGTGTAAGAATACACCCCAACGGCGGTGGGGGTCATGACGCCGGTAAAGAGGTCATTGTTCCCAATTTGGGAATCAAAGGTCATCGGGAACCAGGTCCAGCCAGCAGGGGTGGCGCTATCGCCAAAACCCACCTCGGCCTGGATGCCGCGGCCTTCGCCGGCCGGATTGGTAACCCCGTTGATATATACCTGGCCTGTGACGGCCGCGGTAGCCTGGTAGGCCACGGCATCCAGCGTGGATGGCGCCTGAAGGTTGGCCCAACCGACGACGACGTTGCGGTAATCATCCTGCGTGGCATCGCCGGCCGCGGTGAGGCTGCGGTTATTGGTGTTGAGCTGGTCGCCGCTGTAGGTAGGCCAATCGGCACAGTTGAGCACATACTTATACTCATAGGTACTGCCGGTGGCAAGGTTGAGCGTGACAGTAAACACCTCGCCGCTGGCGTCGCCAGTCAGGGGCGTGGCATTGACGCTCCAACTGTTAAAAGCGCCGGCAATACAGACGCTTTCACTTGAGAGAACAACATCTTCCAGGTCGTGGTAGACGAAGGTGACGTCACTGGTGGCATCGACCACGCTGAAAACTGCCTGGGCGGTGTCAGTGATGGTGTCGTATTCGTACTCGGCGGTGTTGGTCACCACGTCACCGTAGGCCCCAACATGATCGGCAGTGAACACGAAGTCGAGGTCCGTGGTGGCGGTGAGGGTGCCGTTCCAGGTGATCTCGTCACCGCTACGGGCTGTGCCGTATGGCATGTTAATCCAACTGCCAAAGTTCACTTCGGCGGGCAGGGTGTCGGTCAAGGTCAGGTTAGCAGCGTCTCCCGCACCCGAGTTGGAGAGGGTGACGGTGTAGGTGACGGTGCCGTTCAGCGGCACGTTGGTTGCAGGGCTGACGGTCTTGGTCATGCTCAGTTCGGGCTCGGGTGCTGCAACACAAGTCACGGCATCAGCCCAATTGGTAGCCACGCGGATGCCATCTACCGTACCGGCAGGGGCGGCCGTGGAAGTTCCTTGCCGGATTGCAGCTGCAGAAATTGTTACTGTGGCAGATGTGCCATTAGAAGTTACCAGCGGGGTTGCAGGTTCTGTACTGGTGCAGGCACTTAAGGCATACAGTGCACTATCGTCATTTGTGATATCGTACTTAACCACAACCAGATAGGTTACACCTGTGTTGAATGCATCAGTGGAGTAGTTGATCGTACCAGCAGTGCCAGCGGCAGATGTCCCAAGATTGAAGACGCCGCTGCCAGCGCTTTTGGCATAAATTCTGCCGCGAAAACCTGTCCCAGAATCTTTGAGGTGCAGGAAATAATCTCCGGAGGTCTGTGCAGACGTCAGATTGATCAGGGCTGCAAGGTAGATGTTCCCGCTACTTTGTGCAACAAAGGAGCGGTTTTCGTCATCGCCTGAGGTGGTGAAAGGAACGCCGCCGCCTATGCCCGATGAAGCATAAGATGGCATTGTCAGACCGGCGGCAGGGTTGTACTGGAGATAATTTGCTGTACCAGAATGGTTGACCCAGAGGCCACCACTGAGTGCAATAAGACCGCCCGCTGCACTACCATAATCGAAGTTTTCTTCCAGCAGGGGGGCGGCGTTCAAGCCCACTCCGTTGGGGGCAGTCCCCCCATCCCCTTCGATGGGGCGTTGGGGCTGCGCCGCCAGGGCACTGCCCATGGGGGCGAGCAGGGAGAAAGCCAGCAGCAGGGCAAACGAGACCCTGAAGAGCAGGCTTCCAATGGATAATAACTTATTCATCTTCATTTATCCTCCTCAAAAAGTAGGGAATCTAAAATTGGGGCAAGCCAGGCCGGCCTGTCCACATGAAACACCTGAATTTGGAGCTTGCGGAGCGTGATTTGGTTCGACAACTTTTAACCTGAATCTTATTGTAAACCAATTCCAGGATACAAAGATTGCAAATTTGTCCCAAGTGCGGCAAACAGGGAACAAAAAGCCCGCACCATGCTAGCCCTGGCGCTGATCGAATCATATCACAGGTTTTTCCCTTGCCTGTCCAAAACCAACATGACGAATGTAATGTTTTTACAGCTCTTGCTTCATGAAGTGCCGCCGGTAGTAGATGACAGCCAGCAAGAGCAGGAATTGGATGCTGGCAGGCAGGATGGTGGAGAACTGGTCGAAGTAAAAGACCAGCAGGTTGACGGTGGTGAGGGAGAGCAGGAGGGCAAAGTAGCTGATTTGCAAACCGCGCTCCACCTGGCGCAAGAGCAGCAGGATGGTGCCGCCCACCAACATGAGCGCCACGGCGGCTTCGAATACCAGGCGGGCGGCGAACCAGTAGGGCCCGGCCGGGCCGGGGATGGTGATCTCGGGGGCCAGGCGGGCGGCGGCAAAGCGGGAGACCTGGAGGATAGAGACCACTGCCAGGCCGCCCAGCCCGCCGACCAGCACGGCGCGCAGCGAGGTGCGGCGCACGTAATGCTGCTCGAAGGCCTGCCAGCGCAGCAGCCAGCGGCGCCAGAAGCCGGGCAGCTCGGGGGCCAGGTACAGCTCCTGGTGGTTCAGGTATTCCAAGAGCACCCCTGCCAGGCGGGCCTGGTCGGGGTGGTCGGCATCCAGGGCGATGGACTGCAAGCGAGCGCGCAGGCGCAGGTGTTCCTGGGGGTCCAGGTCGTGGTCGAGCACTTCTTGCAGCTCGTCCAGGGCCTGGTAGAGCTGGGCACGCGGCTGGCTGGGTGGGTTGCGGCGGATGCGCAGGTAGACCAGCACGGTGACCAGGAAGAAGGCATAGATGATGGGGGCGGCGCCGGGGTAGAAGTAGTTGTTGCTTTGGGTGATGAATTTGCCGACTTCGTCAATGAAGAGGCCCACTCCGGTGCCGGCCAGGAGGCCCCCGAGGAGGTACACCCAGCGGTTGGCCAGGATGAGGGGCAAGAGGGCGGCGGCAAAGAGCAGCAGGCCGCCCCACAAGACGTGGGCGATGTGCAGCTCGCCGCCGCCAAGCTGGGGGTAACCGGTGATCTCAAGGAAGAGGCGGGTGAGGGCCACCGAGGCGGCGAAGCTGAGCAGGGTCAAGAGCAGGTAAGTTTCGGCACCCTGGCGTTTGACGGGGGTGCGGATGCGGCTGAGCATTGGGTTCATGGCAGGTCTTTCAAGATCAAGGGCAAGGCGATGCGATGGGTATAGCGGGGGTAGAGGTCCGAAGGCCACCATTCGGGGCCGTTGACGCTGCCGCCGTACAGGCGCTGGGCGTGGCTGGGTCCGCCGGGGGCGGCGGAGGTATCGTGGATGGTGTTGCCGAGGGCCTCGTCGAAGTGATACAGGGCCAGGGTGGCAGCATCGGGGGTGAAGACGGCGTTAGGCAGCGAGAAGGGCTGGGTATAGCGCAGGGTGCTGGAGAAGCGCAGCTCGTCCAGCCAGCCGCGGTAAAAAAGATCGGGTGGGGCTGCGCTTGTTTGTGAGACGGCATCGTGGCGCCAGGCGCCGACTGCCAGGTAGGGCGTGCCGGGCAGGGTGGGGGTGAGGGCATCGGGATAGCTGATATCGCCATCCGGGCCGCCGGCCGAGGCGTCCAGGCGGCCGTCGACGTACAACCACAACTGCCCATCGACGGCCCGGCGCTGGACGGCGATGTGGTGCCAGCGGTCATCTACCACCACGGCGTTCCCGCACAGGGTCAGGCTGTCGCTGATCGTTTGGCTGCCGCTGAGGGGTTGGCCGGTGACCCCCACCAGCAGGCGCCCGGCGTGAAGCGAGACGCCGTAGCCGGGATTTGGCTCGGGCAGCCAGCGGTCGAGCAAGATGCTGCCCAGGGTCCAATCTTGCCCCACGCCGCAGGTGAGGGTGAGGGATGTGGTGGGGTAAGCGGAGGGGCTGGCGCGCAGCCACCATTCGATGGTGAAATCTTGCGCCCCCACGTCTACGGGCGGGCCGGGTTCGTCGGTGGTGGGGTCATCCAGGGGGATGAGCAGGCGGTTTTCGCCGCTGTCGCCGGGCAGGCCGTTGAACTGCAGGGCCCAGCCGGCGGGGAAGGTGCGGGGGTAGATGAGCTGGGGGCTGCGCGCAGAATAGTAATAGCGCAGGATCTCATCCCAGGTGTAATCCTTATTCGCCAGTTCATTGGAGCCTTCCTGACTCATGCAAGTGCCGAGAGGGCAAGAATCGGAATCGGCCCGGTAATAGGTGGGGAAGATCTCGCCTGCGGCGGTGGCGAGGCGCCAATCCCAGGTGTAGGCGATGGCCCGGTCTGTGCTCGGGCGGGTGGGGTTTTGGGGGGCGTACCACTGGCTGCAGGTGCTATCCCAAACGTCAAACTCAGCCGGGCGCCAGCCGCCGCGCGCCACCCAATACCAGGCGAACATCTTGGTGGCCATGGCCCCGGCGCGCAGGGATTCGTCTCGGTAGTAGTAAGGCCACTCGTTGGGCAGAACATGCTGGAGGTAGTCGACGAAGTTGACCACCGTCACTGTATAGGGCGCGTCAACATCGCAGCGCCAGTCGCCGGTGACGGCGACGCGGATGGTGGCGGGCAGGGTGAGGGTGGCGGGCATGCTGGTGATGAAATCATTGAAATCCTGCCAGTCGGCGGCGCTCATCAGCGGGTAGCCGGCAGGGATGCCCGGCGCGGGCGGGTCCTGGCTGGGCGCGGCAGGGGTGGTTTGGGGGGTGTCGATGGTGCCGGCCGGGCCGATGGAGCCGGCCTGGGCGCGGGCCGCGGCATGCAGCAAAGCAAGAGCGAGCAGGGCTGCCAGGATGGGGAAAAACAGCAGGGCCTTGCGTTGGTTCATCTTTGTTAGATTGTAAGAGAGATTGGGGCAGGTGTCAAACAATTCTAATGACGGCCGCGGCGGGCCGCCCATAAGGCTGCCAGGCTGCCCAGCAGGCTGATGGCGCTGACGGCGACGCCGATAAGGATGGGCAGGTCGCCGTTGGCAAGCCCAGCCTGGCCCTGATCGGGCAAGGCGGCGGTGGCAATGACGGCCGGAGCGGCCGGGGCGGTGGGGAGGCTGAGCCCGGCGGGCGGCGGGGTGGGCGAGGAGGCGGGCGAGGTTGGCAGCGCGGCCACCAGGGCCTGCCCGCTGAGCGGCACTTGGGTGGGGGTAGGCGTGGGAGATGGATCCTGGCGGCAGGCCGAAGGGCGGCTGCGCGGGGCCAGGGGGTCACACGGCGGCGGGGGCGATGCGCTGGGCTCGAGATACCAGACCTCGGCACCGGAATAATAGAAGAGCAGGATCTCATTCCAGGCGTAGCCATCGAGGGCCAGCTCTTGCGAGCCAACCTGGCTCAAGCAGAAGCCCGGCGAGCAGTCATACAGGTCGGAATGCTTGTGGTAAGCCTGGAAGAGCCTGCCACTGCGCGTCAGGCGCCAGTCCCAGGTGAAATCGACGGCCCGGTCGGTGGCCTGGCGGGCGTACTCGGGGTTGTAGGCCTGGTCGCAGACGCTGCCGTACAGGTCGGCGTCATCCCATTTGCCGCCGCGGTTGATCCAATACCAGGCATAGGTCTTGATGGCCATAGCGCCGGCGCGGTAGGATTCTTCGCTCCATTCCCGGCCGGGCGTATCGGGGTGCCATTCGGTGGGCAGTACGTGTTTGATGTAGAAGTTGAAGTCTACCACTTCGATGGTGTAAGGCACGGTCAGGCTGCAGCGCCAATTGTCGGCCGGGAGGCGCAGGCGGATGGTGGCGGGCAGGGTCAGGGTCTCGGTGGCGGCGAGGAAGGCTTGAAAATCGCGCTGCTCTTGGGCCGAAAGCTCGGGCAAGCCAAAGAGCCCGCTGGGCGGAAGTGAGTGGGTGACGGGGCGTTCTTGCAGATGGGGGGTGAGGATGATGGTATCACCGGCAGCCAGGTACACGTTTTGCATGCGCCATTCGCCGTAGCCGGGTGCGGTGACGCTGACGGTGACGGCGCGTTGGGGTTGGGGCAGGGCGATGGCGGGCCAATCGAAGCTGCCGGCAGAGTCGCTGGTCAGGTCCAGGCCCAGCTCAAGGGCGCGGATGTGGGCGGCGGGGATGGGTTGGCCGGTGGCCTGGTCCAGCACCTGCCCACGCAGGCCGGCCAGGTAGCGGGATGCAGCCTGCGCCGTTTGCGCTTCAACCGAGGCGTGGGCCTGGCGGGCAAAAAGGAAGCAGGCCACCAGGACTGAAAGCGCAGATAAGACGGCAAGAAAAAGGAAAAGCGAGCGCCCCTTCATGGGAGAATTCTATCATGATGTGCCAAGGGGGGCTGCGAAATCAAGATTCAACCTGGCGCTTTGACCTGGGGCCAGGCGCTTTCTACGAGTGCGGGCAAGACGATGCCGGAAGGCCCCTGGATGGAATAAGAGACGTATTCGGTGAGGGGTGTTGGCTCTGGATTGATCTCAACTACGGGCTTGTCCCGCTCTAGGGCATAGTAGGGCAGAGAAGCCGCCGGGTTCACCAGCCCGGATGTGCCGATCGAGAAGAAGAGGTCGCAGGTCTTGGCGGCAGTGATAGCGGCTTGCAGGGCCTGGGGCGGCAGGTTCTCGTTGAACCAAACCACGTCGGGGCGCAGCAGGCCGCCGCAGCGCGGGCAGCGGGGCGGAATTTCGCCGGTTTCGGCCCATTGTTCGACCGGTTGGTCTTCGCTGAAGCATTTGACGCGCCGAATGCTGCCGTGGAGCTCGATCACATTGGGGCTGCCCGCCTTTTGATGCAGGCCGTCGATGTTCTGGGTGATCAGGGTGAGTCCCGGCCCGCGCCGGGCCATCTCGGCCAGGGCAAAATGGCCGGGGTTGGGCTGCACCTGTTCCACCAGGGTGCGCCGCCAGGCGTACCACTCCCAAACCAGGGGCGGGTTGCGTTGGAAGGCCTGCGGCGTGGCCAGCTCCTGTGGATCGTACTGCGCCCATAAGCCAGACTGGGCTTGGCGGAAGGTGGGAACGCCGCTTTCGGCTGAAATGCCGGCGCCGGTGAGCACGGCAATCTGTGCGGCAGCGCGAACAACCTCGATCAGTTGTGGGGGGAATTTGGCAGACATGGGCGATCAACCATTGGGGAGGCGGTATTTGTGCCAGTAGCGATAGATGCCATCGGCCGAGGTGCTGGGTGGGTTGGCCACTTGCTGCGCTTCGACGGCCGAGGCATCCAGGCCGCTGTGGATGGCGCGCTGGCGCTCGAAGGCCAGGTACATCTGTTGTAGGTCTTCGATCGTTGGGCCGGTGGGCATGACCTGCTCGATCCAGGCGTTGAGATCGGCCAACATCTGCGCCACAGTCTGTAGATGCCAGGGAGCGTCTGGGTAGACGCCAAAATGGGTCGGGGCAATGCGGGCCGGCTGCCTGGCTTGCAAGCGCTGGATGCTGGTACGCCATTGTTCAAGGTTCAAGTCGGGCGGCGGCGTGGGCAGGCTGATGTAAGGCTGGCCGCCCAGGCGAATGCCGCCGATATCGCCGCTGAAGCAGATATCTTCCACCAGGTAAGCGTATTGGTGCTTGGCATGGCCGGGAGAATCGATGGCCTGGATCGTCAGCCCGTTGACGTCAACCACCTGCTCATCTTGCAGCACCGAGAGGCGGTCTTCGGGGACGGCCAAAAAATCGCCCCACAGGGTTTGCATGCGGTCGCCGTAGATCATGGATGCGCTGGCGATCAATCTTTGCGGGTCGAGCATGTGCGGCGCGCCGCGCGGGTGTACGTAGACGCGGGCGCCCTGGCGGGCCAGCCAACCGGCAGCCCCGGCATGATCCAGGTGGATGTGGGTCAAGAAGACATCGCTGATATCCCCGGGCCGAAGGTTATGCCCGGCCAGGGCTTCAACCAGGGCCGGGATGGTAGATCCGGGGCCGGTTTCGACCAGGATCCCGCCCTGTGCGTGCGGAATGAGGTAGACCGCAATCGTACCGGGCTGGGACTGAAAGTTAAGATCGAGGGTGTGAACTTGAGGCGTAAGCATCGTTTATCCTGAAGAATGCGAATGGTGGCAGGGTCATTTTTGGCTGGTCAGAACATGGAAGCGCCCGGTTTCTTTGACCGCCTGGACGCTGCCAAAGATTTGCGCCATCAGGCGGTCGTAACGGATGAAGCGGTTGGCAACCAGGGTGAGCAGGCCGCCGGGCTTAAGCACCTGGTGGGCGTGGGCGATGAGAGTATGGGCCACCTGGTAGTCTACTTCTTTGCCGGTGTGGAAGGGCGGGTTGGACAGCACCAGGTCGTATTGGCGCCCGGCGACCGGCTCCAGCAGGTCGCCCGCCAATGCCTGGGCGGCGGGGATTTGATTGCGCAAGAGGTTTTCTTGGGTCGCTTCGATTGCCAGCAGGTTGTTGTCCACCAGGTCAACACGGCCCGCACCCAGGCGGCTGGCGTACATGCCGATGATGCCGCAGCCGCAGCCGATATCCAACACATCGACGCCCTGGGGTATGGCAAGGGTTTCGAGCAACAAGGCAGTGCCTTCGTCTAGCTGGTCATACGAAAAGACGCCTGGCAGGCTGTGGATCATGAAGGACTGCCCGCGGATGGCGATCTCAAATTGGTGCCAGGTGCCGGGTGCGATGCCCGGTTCGGCGGCCCAGGGCGGCAGCGGCAGGGGGGAATGGGGCTTGAGCATGCGGGCGGCGCGGTGGCCTTTTTTGTAGCCCAGGATGCCGGCGGTCCCGAAGAGCTGGGCGGCATCTTTGAGCACTGCCTGGATGCCCTCGTCGTTGGCGCCAGCGAGGTAGAATGCGCCGCCCGGTGCCAGGGCGGCATGGGCTTGCAGAAGCCAACGGCGAGCCAGCTTGCGCCCCTTGGGCAAGAGCATGGCAGCCGCCTGGCACGTGCCTGGGGCCAGGGAGAGGCTGGTGAGGACCTGGGCATTGTGAACCTGGTTGATCTCCAGGGTTTTGTGGGTCATTGCAAGGGCTGATGCCAGGCTGTCGGCAGCCCAAAGCCAGCCCTGCGGCACCCGGTGCGCCAGGATCGCGGCCAATGCGCCATGACCGCTGCCCAGTAGAAGGATCTGCCCGGCAGGCGGGGCCTGCACTGCATCTGCCAGCAGGGCTGCGCCAGGAGAAACATTGTCCCAACCGGGTAAGCCGGGCTTGGAGACGAATTGGATCGCCTGCCCGGCCAGGTTGGCATGAAAGGTTTGGGGTTGGTAGTAAGGAAAGGCGTCTGTCATGGTGCAGCTTCGCTTGCCACGAAAACCTCAAAGGCATCGCCGCTGTCGCGCACCAGGGCTTCTGGAGGGTAACGCAGAATCCAGGCCACCACGAACAGGTCGCCAACTGCGCCCGAGGCATTTAATGCGGCGGTGATGACCAGGTAGTGGATCACGGCGATGGGGACAAAGGCGATCAGCAGCAGCGCGAGAAGCGAGATGAGCACAAAAGGCCCCAATCCTACGAAAACGTACTGGCTGCGAGGTATGTACCAGCCGGGGGCGGCGGCATAGGCATACAGGCCTTTAAAGCCAAACAGCGGGCGCTCTTGGGTGAAAAGCCAAAAGAAAAGGCCGTGGATCAATTCGTGGGCAATGATCATGACGCAGTATGCCGCGATCAGGATGAGCAGGCCCTGGATGGCGTCTGCGCCGGTGAAAGTGCCGCCGGTCAGCGCGTATGCCGGGCGTAGGGATGCGGCAGCAAGTTGAAAAAGCCAGTAAAACAAGAGCAGCAGCGGCAGGGCGGCCAGGTTGAGCAGCAAGGCGGGCCCTTTCTTCGATAGATCGAGGCGATAGTGCGGGTGATAATGCTCGGGGAGGTCGTGGACAGGTTTCATGATCCCAATTATAGCTGCAAGATGGCTATTGACGAAAAGAAATAAAGCGGCTAAAATTCTTGGTCGGCCTTTCGGCCACCATTCAACCGGCGCAAGCCGGAATATTACTGTAGAGCGAAGGTAACCCTCAGGAAGAGGGTGAGAGGCGCTCGAGGAAGGAAACAATGGATAAGATCGTTCTTAAAGCAGCTCAGCGTCCGGTTATTGGCAAGCAGGTCAAGGTATTGCGTCGCGAAGGCCAACTCCCGGCAGTCATTTACGGGCGCCACACCGAGCCAATGCCTATTTCGATGAATGCCAAGGAAGCCGGCCGGATCCTGAACGGGCTTGCGCTGTCGGCCCTGGTGACGGTGGACGTGGATGGAAAGCCTTACACGGCCCTGGTGCGCGAAAAACAACGTCACCCGATCCTGGGCTCTCTGGTACACGTGGACTTCATGGCTGTTTCGATGACCGAAAAACTGCGCGCCACCGTGTCGGTGCGTATAGATGGCATCTCGCCGGCGGTCAAAGATTACAACGGCATTTTGATGACCGGTGTGAACGACCTGCAGGTTGAGTGCTTGCCGCAGGATCTGCCCGAGGTGATCACGGTGGACGTTTCGGGGCTGAAGTCGATTGGCTCTGGTCTCTACGTCCGCGATCTGAAGGTGTCTGATAAGGTCAAGATTTTGACCGACGTGGATGCCATGCTGGTGTTGGTCACTTCTCAGGGTGACGAAACCGCTCCGGCAGCAGTGGCCGAGCCTGGTGCTGGCGAGCCTGAAGTTGTGGAACACGGTAAGAAAGAAGAAGAAGAGTAATCCTGGCGCGATTTGCTGGGTTAAACAATACGAGCGGCCAAATCGGTCGCTCGTATTGTTTAACCCAAAATGGTTTTCAGCAGGGTTACGGTGATCTCGGCGCTGATGCCCCACAACACTTCGCCGTCATAGGGATTAAAGTAAATAACCGGGAGGGATTCGATGCCCTGCATGGAAGGAATGGGCCGGCGCTGGATTTTGCGATGTTCGGGGTCTGCCAGCCAGTGCAGAGGCATGGTGAAGACGCGGCTGACCTCGTTGGGCTGAAGGCGGATTGGATAGGGCCAGGGGATTATGCCGATGACCGGGGTGACGCTGTAGTTGGTGATGGTCAAGACGCTGTTCAGGGTGCCGAGGACCTGCACGTCAGACGGTTTAATGCCCACCTCTTCTTCGGCTTCTCGCAGGGCAGTGGCCTGGGGCGTGGGGTCGCCAGGGTCTGACCGCCCGCCCGGAAAGGCCACCTGCCCGCGGTGCTCTGCCAGGCGGTCTGAGCGGCGCGTTAAGAGAAGGTGCCAGCCTGTGTCACCGTTGGATGTAATGGGGGCGCGCAACATGGGCACCAGTACCGCGGCAGGGCGTGGGGCATCCGATAGGAATGCGGATGGGTACGCATCCTCGTTGAGCTCTTCTTGGGCGCGGGCCAGGCGGCAGGTAATTTCTTGGGTGCTTAACTCAAGCGCGCTCATCCTCATCTTGCTCGATATCTTCTGCTGGCTCTATATCTTCTGACTGCATAGCCTTGCCACGGCGCCTGGATGTTTCTTGGTTAAGCAATTCGCCGGCTTCAGGGAGTACAGAACGGGCAAAGATCAGGTAGCCGGTGTGGGCCACCATGCGATCGGTGGGGCGCAGGCGCTCGGGGACGGTTTTGTAATAACGCAGCATGGTTTCGCAGACGTCAATGAAGGCAAAGCCAGCGCGTTTGAGGGCCACCAACAAAGTGGAAACCTGGTTGGTGGTTGGCAAGATCGACCCAAAGGAGCCGCCGGGCTTTAGCGCGGCATGCGCCTGGGCCGCGTACTCGTGTGGGAAGGGCACATCCAGGAAGAGCGCATCGGCGGCGCCTTCGCCGGCCTCGTCGAAACCAGCCAGAATATCTTTTTCTTTGAAGGTAACCCGCTCTGCCAGCCCTGCCAGGGATACGTTCTTGAGTGCCAGGCGCTGCATCTCGGGGCGGATATCGTAAGAGACGACACGCCCCTGAGGGCCCACGGCATGCGCCAGGGCAGTGGTGAATGACCCAGAACCCGAGCCGGCTTCAATCACAAGCTGACCGGGGCCAATGCCCATGGTTACCAGGATGAACCCAATATCTTTGGGGTACATGATCTGGGTGTTGCGGCGGGTTTCCATCAACAGATCTGCCAGGGTGGGTTGGATGAGGACGAAGGGACTATCGAGATGGCTGCGCACACGGCTGCCCCATGATTGCCCGATCAAATCGTTGTGGGGCAGGATGCCGCGGTGGGTTTCTAGCTTGTGGTCGGGCGTCAGGCGCACCAAAAAGCGTTTGTTCTGGGCGCTGACCAGCATGGCGATATCGCCAGCCTGGGCGTGCGTACGGGAGGTGGTTGGGCTCATCATCAACTCTTTCTAAAGAGATCATTCGTAAAATAGGGCGAAGCAAACCCCTATTGTACCCGGTTTTATTTTTATGAGTGCAGTATTAAAACCCTTGACGAATTTCTGGTTGCCTGATAAACTGCCACAAAGAAAGTGGCACGTGTGTTCTTCCTGGAGTTCGTAAGAAGCCGGTCTGAACAGGAGTGCGTTCAGGCCGCTTGTTCTTAAAGTGAAACCAAAGGCAGATCGCGCGCAGCCAACCACAATCAACCAACTAGTAACAAGGAGTGTAATGCAATGAGCGAACGTGTAACAGGCACAGTCAAATGGTTCAATGCGGCGAAGGGTTACGGCTTCATTGAGCGCCAGGGTGGTCCGGATGTTTTCGTACATTTTTCGGCCATCAAATCCGAAGGCTTCAAGACCCTGGATGAGGGCCAGCGCGTGGAATTCACCATCGAGCAGGGTCCTAAGGGTTTGCAGGCCGCCGACGTCATCAAGCTGCCTTAGTAAACCTGATCACTGAAAATTATAATCCTCTCGCGAAAGCGAGGGGATTTTTTATTTTTTGTGCGGCTCTACTCTGACCAGGGAGAGCCAGTAACCTGCAAACAAGAACACCAGGCTGCCGGCAACGGCTGTGCCCAGGTGCAGTTGGCCAAGCAGGTCAAAGGTCCATCCAAGGCTGCCTGCCAGCAAGTGCCCGGCCCAAAAACCAAGCCAGCTCAGGATCAAGTACAGGAGCAAACGTCCGGCTTTGCCGCCTCGCCAGAGGTGAAAGGCAGCTCCGAGCAGGGTAGAGACGACCAGGCCAAGTAGTAAAACGGGGGTTGACATAGGCTATTTCACTCGGGGGGATTGGGAATAGGGGTTGATGAAATGGTTCCGCCACCCAGGCAGGTTTCGCCGTCGTAGAGCACGGCTGCCTGGCCGGGGGTGATATCACGAAGGGGGGAGTCGAACCGGATATGAAAGCTTCCGGACGGCTGCGGGGTTACCAGGCCGGATTCGAGACGGGCCTTGTAGCGGATCTTGACCTGGGCGCGAAACGGGCCCTCTGGCGCCTGGCCTGAAATCCAGTGCGGATTTACCGCCACCAGCTCGGCCTGGCCCAATTCCTCAGCCGGGCCGATGATGAGTGCATTGCGGGAGGCATCTTTTTGCAAAACATAGAGCGGGTGGGGGGCAGCAATGCGCAAGCCCTTTCGCTGGCCGATGGTATAGAAAGCCAGGCCCTGGTGTGTGCCAAGCTGCGCGCCGTGCTGATCTAGGATAGGGCCCGGGTTGGCGGCAGCGGGGGCATGGCGCACGAGAAAAGCATGGTAGTCGGATGCGCCCAAGAAGCACAGATCCTGGCTGTCAGGCCTCTCGGCTACCGGCAGGTTGAATTTGCGGGCCAGGGTGCGCACCTCAGGCTTGGTATAGGTGCCAAGCGGGAAACTGGTATGCTGAAGCTGGGCCTGGTTCAGGGCGTGCAGCACATAGGATTGGTCTTTGTGCTGGTCGACAGCGCGCAGCAATTGCACGCCATTGGGCGTGGCTTGAAGACGGGCATAGTGCCCGGTCGCCAGGTGGTCAGCGCCCGAAGCCAGGGCGCGCTGCAAAAGGAAGTCCCAACGCAGATGCCGGTTACAGGTGAGGCAGGGGTTGGGGGTGGTGTTATGCGTATAGCCATTGATAAAGCTCTGTACCACGATCTCGCGAAAAGCTTGCCGGGCATCGATGACATAAAACGGGATGGACAGCTTCGCGGCCACGCGCCGCGCCAGGGCCATGGCATCGGGGGCGCAGCAGCGATTTTCGGCTTCGCTGCCTGGCTCGCTCCACAGGCGCAGCATCATGCCGGTCACATCGTAACCTTGTTCGACGAGTAGGGCCGCGACGACCGAGCTGTCGACGCCGCCGCTCATGGCAACGACCACTTTCTTAGGATCCATTGCCAGCACCTTCGCTAAGAACAAATTGAATCTCGGGATGCTTGAGAAAGGTATCTCGAATGCTGGGATCAGATGTGTTGCTGAGCAATCGTTCAATGCTTGCTTGGGCTTGCTGGCGGTAGTTTTCTGCCGTGGCTGGATCGTGGCGCAGGCGTGCAGTTTTTACCAACAGCGACAATATGTGAGGCAGATAAATGTGTGCATTGCGTTTTTGAACAGAGGCGTGGGCTTGCACGAGCACACGCCATGCGCCATCCAGGTCTTGCTGGCCGAGCAAGGCTTTGCTTTTTAGGATCAATATTTGGGACTTAAAGCGGCCAGCCTTGTGCTGGTCAATCAGGGTGATCAGTCCATCGCCCAACCGTATGGCTTCTTCGAACTGGTGTTGGGCGATCAGCACTTGAACTTTGGCAATCATAGGCTTGACCAGGTTGGGTGAAATCGAATCGAGCCTTTGGTCGCTTTCATGAATCAGACGGGTGGCCTTTTCTAAATCATTGCAGTACACTGCCGTGATGCTTCGAATGCCTTGCAAACTGATGAAGCGGAACCGGTCATTCGTATCTTTGTATTCTTCCATGAACATGGCGATCAAATCTGTGAGCGCTTCAACCTCTGCAACGGCACCGAGCAAATGGTACAGGCTGGCCAATTCTGATGCGCTGCGATAGACGAGCACTTTGACCCCTGCCAGGCGGGCCATGCGAATACTTTCTTGGAGGTGGTGGATGGCGGCGTCGACCTGCCCGTATTCCATTCTAACTATGCCGATCATCTCTTGGGCGTAGGCCTGGCTCCATAGATTCCCGATCGTTCGACTGATCTGGTCTGCTTCGTTGGCAAAATTCAAGGCCTCTTCATAACGCCCATCGTCGATTGCCTGGTCGGCAGAGCTGGCCAGGTTATCGGCCAGCAGCGGCAAGTTGCCAAGGGTGCGCCAAAGAAGCCCGGCTTCTCGTAAAGCTTCTTGGGCGTGGGGAATATCTCCCGCGCTGCTGTAGGCACGGTGCAGGTCGTGCAGGGTGTAAGCCAATTGCTCTTGCAGGTGGTGGGCCCGTGCAATTTGCAGAGAGCGCAGGCCGTGTTTGATCGCTTTCTGAGAGTCAGCCAGCCAATACGAGAGCATGAAAATCCAGTGAATGCGCGCTTCTGATGCAGGATCTTTGAGCTGCCGGGCCAGTTTGAGCGCCTGGCGGCAGAGGCGGTGGCTGATTTCTGTATCAAAAACGGGGGTGGGGGTTGAAATCAAGCGAGCATGTTCCACCTGGGCGCTTAACAAAAGCTCCAGGCAGCCGCTTTCTTTGGCCAGGTTTTCTACGTGGATGTAGGTCTGAACAGCTTCCTGGTAGAAATTACTGAGCTCATATGCCCGGCCAAGGTGGGTGAAGATGTGTTCAATATCGCTGCGGATTTCTGCCGCGGGGCTGGCCTGGCACATCTCGAGGGCGCGCGTGAAGTGTTGGATCGCTTCGGGCAGGGCGTATTTATGGAATGCCAAATCTCCGGCGAGTAAAAAGTACCTGCGGGCTTTTTGGGTGCTGTCTGCCTGGCTGAAATGATGCGCCAGGGCGGCGGCGTGTTGTGCAATGTTGGCGGTGTGCAGTTTTTCAAGCGCTTCGCCAACCTGGAGGTGAAGCAGTTTGCGATCTTGATGAAGCAGCGAAAGATAGGCTGCCTCTTGACCGAGGGTGTTTTGAAAAACATATTCGGTCTCGTTACCTGCCTTGACCGGGCGGATGACATTGCTGGACTGTAAATAACCGAGCTGCTGCTGGAGCGAAGCATTGTACTCTTGGGGTAAGCTGGCTTTCAACCCCTCTGTGGTAAAGCGCCGTCCAATCACGGCGGCAACGCGCAGCACCTGGCGCGCTCTGGCAGGCAGGCGGTCAATTCGTTCCATGAGCAAGCCTTGCAGGCTGCTGGGGATGATCTCGGTATTCATGCTGTGATTGACTGCCCACTGGCCCTCGAGCCTGGAAATTGAGCCGTTGTCGATCAGCATGCGGATCAATTCTTCGATGAACAGGGGGTTCCCGTCGGCCTTTTGCAAGACCAGGTCAGTGATGGACGATGGCGGTTGGTCCGTAGCCAGCAGGTTGGCGATCAACTGTTGGCTTTCGTGATCGGCCAGGCGCTGCAATTGAATATCTTGCCAGTGGTTTTGAAGGGCCTGGCGGCTGGCGTGAGTCAATTCCCAACCGGGGGAATCCGTCTCGGGCCTGGTAATAATGCAGAAAAAGATCGGTGCGGCCTGCACAATCGGGATCAAGCCTTGTAGTAGGTCGGCTGAGGATGGGTCGATCCAGTGGAAATCTTCCACCACGAGTACCAGGGGGGCTTTCTGGGCAATGGCAATCAGCAGCAGGCGGATGGCCTCGAGGTATTGGGTATGCAGGGCTTGTGGTTCCAGGCTGCTGAGACGAGCGCTCTCTTTGGGGCTGGTGGGGAGTGACAGTAAGTGCGCCAGGGGTGCTGTTAGGGCGGCGGCCCTGGCTTCGGCATCTGCGAAGTCCGAAAACAAGCGCTCAATTTGGGCCGCAAGCTGTGCCGATGCTTCGAGTTCGGCAGTGTTATCGGGAAGGGCAAGCACTGAGCGCAATAACATGGCGACCAGGTGATAAGCCAGCCCTCGTTCGTACGATAAGCAGTGTCCGCCTCCCCATTGCATTCCTGGAAGCAGTGTGCGCAGTTCGACCTCTTTACGCCACTCCATCACCAGGCGGCTCTTCCCCAGGCCTGCTTCTCCAGTAATCAGGGCGGCTGCACCAACCCCGCTGCACAAAGCTTTTGTCAGATCTATCAAATGGGTTAATTCTGCCTGCCGGCCCACCATGGGGCTTTTGAGCCCCGCCAGGCCGCGCAGCGATTCGGGCTGCGACCGGGCTTCTAGCACGCGGTAGATGGAGACGGGTTCGTTACGGCCTCGCACCTGGACAGGATCCAGGGCCTCAAATGTGAACAGTGGCGCGGTCAGCCGGAAGGTGTCGGGCCCGACCAGGATTTCGCCAGGCTGAGAGGCGCTTTTCAGGCGAAAAGCAACGTTAACCGCATCGCCTAGCACAGAGTAGGTCTGGCGGCCCTTTGAGCCGATGCCTCCGGCAATTGCCAGGCCCGTATTGATGCCAATATGGAGTGATAGCTGTATGCCGCGCCCGTCATTGTGGTCTTGCTGGGCTTTCATCATTTCTAAGGCGGCTCGCAGGGCACGCACGGGGTCGTCTTCGTGAGCGTAGGGCGCGCCAAAGAGGGCCATGATCTCGTCGCCGATGAATTTGTCGATACTGCCCCCGTACTTTTCAATGATCGGCACGAGGATATCGAAGCACTCATTCATCCGCATGAGCACCTCTTCGGGATCCATGCTTTCGGCCAGGGAAGTAAAACCGGCAATGTCTGCAAACAAGACGGTGACCACCCGGCGTTCGCCGGCAAGAGGCGTGGGGGCTTTGGTGTCGGGTATCATCCCAGTTTTCTGAGCTTTTCGACAAGCGGAGGAAGTACTTTTAGAAGCGCTTCGATATCGGATGGTTGGTTGGCATGGCCCAGGGTAATTCTCAAGGAGCCCAAAGCCCAGGAGCGCGATAGACCCAATGCGGTCAGCACCTCGCTGGGTTCAGGGCTGCCCGTCTTGCAGGCCGACCCTGATGAGCAAGCGAAGCCTTCCATGTCCAACGCCATGAGCAAGGCATTGCCATCCAGCCCTTTGAACACGAAGCTGGCGTGGTTGGGCAAGCGCTGCTCGGGATGCCCCGTGAGCAAGACATCGGGGATTTCTTCTAAGACCTGCCCAAGCAGCCTGTTGCGCAAGGGTACCAACTGGGCGGTACGCGCGGGGCTTTCGGCCTGGGATAGGGCAAGGGCCTCAGCCAGGCCGACAATATAGGGGATGTTGTGCGTTCCGGCGCGGCGGCCACGTTCTTGCCCGCCGCCGGTTTGAACAGGCAAGAGCGGGGTGCCCTGGCGCATATATAATACGCCGATGCCCTTGGGGCCATAAAACTTATGTGCCCCAATGGACATTGCATCGACATGAAGGGCATTGACATCCAGGGGCAGGTAAGCCGCAGCTTGAACAGCATCTGTGTGAAAGGGGACCTGGCGGGCATTGCAAACGGCGCCAATTTCTGCGATGGGGCTGATGGTTCCGATCTCGTTGTTGGCATAGATCACAGAAACGAGGGCTGTGCTGGGTTTCAGGTGCTCGGCAACCACCTGGGGCTGGATCATGCCGTGCCGGTCAACGGGCAGGTATTCCAACTCGAAGCCGAAGTATTCGGCCAGTTGTTGGGCTGTGTGGGAGACGGCATGGTGCTCAACCGGGCTGATCAAGATGTGGTTGGCGTTGCGCTGTTGGCGCGCAGCCAATGCCAGTCCGCGCAGCGCAAGGTTGTCGCTTTCGGACCCGCACGAGGTAAAGATGATCTCTTTGGGCCGGCAGCCCAGGGTTTGGGCTACTTTCTCGCGGGCGTTTTCCAGCGCTGCTTCAGCTTGCTGTCCGTAAGTGTGAACCGAAGATGGATTGCCAAACGTTTTTTGGAAGTAGGGCAGCATGGCTGAGAGCACGCGGGGATCGACCGGGGTGGTGGCTGCATAGTCCAGGTAGATGCTGTTTTGCGGGGTCATGGGGAAAATTATAACCTACATGGGCCAGAATATTGCATAGTACGCAACCTTTTTCTTGCCGGGGCGTATATTTGTTTGAATGCAATCATTTGGTTGCATTAGAATGAAACTAAGGCTATAATCAGTGCAAAGAACCAAACCAAGCGAAAGATTTTGAAATGGAGGCTAACGATGAGCGATCTCGCTAATCAAATTTTTGACAATGTGACCGGTGACCAGGATCTCTTCAAGAAAATCTTGGGTAAGATTCCGGGTTTCAAAGGATACATGGAACGCCAGTCGCGTCGAGATTCAGATAAACTGATCCGCGATACGATCTTCAATCGTTTCCGCGAACTGGAGTCTCAGGTTTCGGCAATTCAACGCGATTTTATCAGCCACGGTGAAATCAGTTTTGTTGATGACCTGGAAGCGGCCGCGATCAAGCTGCGCACCTTCGCTGACCGTGTGCGCACGGCGCCGCGCGGTTATTCCAGCCTGTTTGAGGCCGTCAAGATCAACGAGGAAGAACTGGCGAAACTGTACGAATATGATGCCGCGCTGCTGGAAAAGGCGGATGCGGTGGGGAACGCGATCGGGAACGTGGAAACTTCTGTGGGGACCGATGGCTTGAAAGCTGCCATCCGCAACCTAGAGACGGTTGCCCTGTCGTGCATCGAGGCTTACGATCGCCGTGAAGAAGTGGTCGTGGCGCAGTAATGGCCCGCGTGGGCGCACATAACTTTATATAAAGAAATCTTTCAGCAGGAGACAAAAACATGGCTAGAATTTTTGATGTCATTGAATACCCAAATGAGATGCGCAATGAAATTGTGCATCGTTTCCCCGAAAGCGGGCCGGGCGACTTCCGCATTGGCTCGCAGGTGATCGTGCGCGAATCGCAGGTGGCAGTATTCTTCCGCGATGGCAACGCTCTGGATACTTTTGGCCCCGGGCGCCACACGATCACGACCTTGAATATTCCCCTGCTGATCGAGAAGATCGGTAAGGCCGTATTCAGCGACCGCACGCCCTTCCCGGCTGAAGTTTACTTTGTGTCGATGCGCGAGTTCGCCGAGCAGAAGTGGGGCACTCCCCAGCCCATTATCGTGCGCAACCCGGGCATGGGCCTGGGCGTGGCGCTGCTGCAGGGCTTTGGCACCTTCAGCTTCCAGGTCAAAGACGCACAGCAGTTTGTGACCCAGATCGTTGGCGCACAGGGCATGTTCCGCACCGACGATATCGAGGCTCGCTTGCGCTCGATGCTGCTCTCAAAGCTGCAAGACCTGCTGGGCGAGACGGCTGCCAAGCACTCTGTGCCTGAATTGATCGGTTTGACCGAAGAGCTGGGCGCAGGTGTGCGGGCAAAGGCTACGGATGACTTTGCGGCCATCGGCCTGACGCTCAAAACCTTCTACATGGAAAACCTCAAACCTTCCAGCAAATCGGCGGAGGAACTGCGTGCTATGGGTATGTTGGACATGGCAACCTACACCCAACTGCAGGCCGCGGATGCGCTGCGCGATGCGGCCCAGAATCCCAGCGGTGGCGCTGGTCTGACGGCTGGTATTGGCGCCGGCGTTGGTTTGGGCCAGGTAGTCGGCCAGGCATTGACGGGCATGACCCCGGCTGGCGGTGCGGCAGCTCAGCCGCCTGCGCAGCCGGCTGGTGGCGCTCCTGCGGCTGGCATCCCGGCCGTGATGACCCCGGCAGAGGCGGCTTCCTTCTTGAAGGTCTCTGAAGAGGATGTGGTGGCGGCAATCACCGATGGCAGCCTTAAGGCGCGCAAGCTTGGCAATGCATTTCGCATTAGCAAAGAATCCTTGGAAGAGTTCCTGAAGGGTTAATGGATTAATCCGTACGGAAATCGGAGTTCTCCGAAAAAGAGAGTGGCGTGGTGTGTTTAGCACCGCGCCACTCTCTTTTTGAAGGGAAATATTGATGTTTTAGCTTTGCTCTTGGGCAGGGATGTCAACCGCAAGCGCATCTTGGACGAGCTTGATCTTGTCTGGCGTAAAGCCTTTTTCCTTTACGTTCTTGCGCAGCAGTTCTTTCAGTTTTGCGGCCGGCACGGTGGGGATGGGGGCATCGGCAGCCTCGATCTCGGCCTTCTCGCTGGTAAAGACCAGGGCGGCGTTTAATTCGGGCATCTCTTCTTCTGAAAGACGCTTCTTCAAGAAGCGCTGGAGCGCATCGAGCTCGGCAGGAACTTCCAGGTCTGGGCGCCCGATGCCTTCTTGGGCAAACAGCCGCAGGTAGGCCTGCAAAAAGCCACCGCCCTTCTGTCGCCAGCGGCCCTTTTCGTAGACGATCTTGCCGGTTTGGTGATGGGGCATCAACACCCATAAACCAGCCGGGCCAAGCAGCAAATTAGAGACTGGGGTGCAGTAATTATAGAGCGTATAACGGTCATCCATGCTCTTGAGCGCCACCGCCAGGTGTTCATCGGGGCGTGGCCTTCGCCCCCAACGGTTGCCGTAATACAAGCCGATCTGTGACATTGCAAATCCGGCAAAGAGAGCTATCCAGGCGACCCCGACCTGTTCAGGATAGCGGAAGGAAACGTACATGCCGCCAGCTAAGACCAACAGGCCGCCCATGCTGGCGATCTGCCCAAGACGGCTGTTGCGGCGGACAAGCTTTTCGTTGGTGATGATCTTCATGGTAGTGGCTTACTCCTGGAAGCGCTTTAGCACCAGGCAGGCGTTTTGCCCGCCCAGCCCGAAGGAATTGGACATGGCCGTGTTGACCGGCTGTTGGCGAGCTTTGTTGGGCACGTAATCCAGGTCGCACTCGGGATCAGGATTCTCGTAGTTGATGGTGGGGGGGATAATGCCGTGGGTGATGGCTAAGGCGCAGGCGATGGCCTCAAGCGCGCCGGATGCACCCATGGCGTGCCCGAGCATCGATTTGGTAGAGCTGATGGCCAACTTGTATGCATGCTCGCCAAACAGGGCTTTGATGGCACGCGTTTCGGTCGAGTCGTTCAGGGGTGTGGACGAGCCGTAGGCGTTGATGTAATCAATTTCTTCGGGCTTCAGGCCGGCATCATTAATGGCCCAACGCATGGCGCGCACAGGGCCGGCGGCTTCGGGGTCGGGTTGGGCAACGTGGAAGGCATCGGTGGAAGATGCGTGACCGGCCAGCTCGGCGTAGATGCGTGCGCCGCGCGCCTGGGCATGCTCGAGACTTTCAATCACCAATGCAGCTGCGCCTTCTGAGAAGATGAAACCTTCGCGTTTGGCATCGAAGGGGCGTGAGGCGGCTTCGGGGTTGTCATTATAGTTGACGGGCAGGGCGCGCATGGCGCAGAAGCCGGCGATCGAGAAATCGCGGATCAGGGCCTCAGTTCCACCAGCGATCACCACGTCTGCCACGCCTCGGCGGATAAACTCGGCTGCCTCGCCAACAGTCTGGGTGCCTGTGGCACAGGCAGTGACGATCGTGCTGTTGGGTCCCAGGCATTGGAATTGGCGGGCGATCAAGAAGGCAGACAGGTTTGGAATACCGGCAGGCACGGTGAAGGGATTGACCCGTTCGTGGCCCTGGGCGCGTAAAACACTGATGCCCTCGTCAAACTTTTCCAGTCCACCGACCGCGGTGCCAAAGACGACGCTGGAACGTTCTTGATCGAGTAATGGGGTGGGCAAGCCCGCATCGGCCACGGCCTGTATAGCGGAAGCCAGGGCTATTTGCGAGGCGCGGGACACGCGCCGGGCCTCTTTACGGTCCATGTATTGATCGGGATTGAAATCGGGGATTTCGCCAGCAATCTGGCAGGGCAAGGCACTGGCGTCAAACTGTGTGATTTTGCGAATGCCAGAACGTCCCTGGACCAGTCCTTCCCAATATTGGGCCAGGGTGGACCCAAGCGCGGTGACGGCGCCTAACCCGGTGATAACAACTCTGCGTTTCATTCAGCCTCCTTTGGCGTTGTTGGTGTAAGTTGTTCTTGTATTGCGGTTTTGATGGCGTGTAGTAAATTTGCTTCAACTGCCTGGCGCGCAACTCGGATAGCGCTCACCAGGGCATGTGCGTTTGAACGGCCATGACCGATGAATACCAATCCATTAACGCCGAGCAAGGGCGCGGCGCCAACCTCATCTGGGTCCATCATGGCCTTGATTTTTGCAAAAGCGGGCTTCGCCAGTACAGCACCCAAGAGCATAAGGGGGCTGGACTTTAATTCTATTTTAAGCGTGTCGGTGATCAGCCTGGCAACCGCCTCGCTGGATTTTAACAGGATATTGCCAGAGAAGCCATCTGTAACCGCCACATCCACAGCGCCGCCGAATAACTCCTTGCCTTCTACATTCCCCACGAAGTTGATCTGGGTGTTTTGCAGTAAGGGGTAAGTGGCGCGGGCCAGTTCGTTGCCTTTGCCGCCCTCTTCGCCGTTCGAGAGCAGCCCGACGCGGGGATTGGAGATGCCGCGCAGTTTTTGGGCATAGATCGAACCCATGATGGCGAACTGCTGCAAAAACTCAGGGCGGCAGTCGGGGTTGGCGCCGATGTCGGCGACAACACAGGTGCCGCCTTTGACCGGGAAGTTGGCCGTGAGGGCAGGGCGCTCAACGCCAGGGATCGTATCCAGGCGGAAATAAGCTGTTGCCAGGGCGCCGCCGGTATTGCCGGCGGTGATGAAGGCATCGGCCTCGCCATTCTTCACCAGGTCGATGCCGACCGCCATCGAAGTTTTGGACGTCTTACGCTTGGCTTTCAATGCCAGGGCCATGCCCTTGTCTTCCATGGTGATTGTGTCGGTGGCATCTACCAGGCGCACACCAGAGGCCTTCATTGCATCAAGGCGAGGGCGAAGTTGTTGTTCTGGGCCTACCAGGATGATCTCGTCGCCAAACTGGCGCGCAGCCTGGACCGCAGCTTGAAGTTCGGGTTCTGGGCAGTCATCGCTTCCCATTGCATCTAACACGATCCGCATGTGGAATTCCTCCAAAGTAGAAATCATTGCTTGACAATAATGTGCAGGCGATTATAATACCATATACTTTTGCGCTGGTGCTGGAATTGGCAGACAGGCATGGTTGAGGGCCATGTGCCGCGAGGCGTGGGGGTTCAAGTCCCCCCCAGCGCACAGATAAGCCGCCTTTTGGCGGCTTATTGTTTTTGTGGTCAGGAATATGGTAGACATCAGGTATCAAATGTAGTAGACTTAACTTGCTTAATCATAACAGGAATCGGTATTCTTTCACAGGTACCTAGAAGTTGTGATGAGCATTCAATCTGTTCTTAGGAGGTGCCGCGGAGACAGTTTATCAGTATCGTAACCTCAGAACCTCAATCGCCGTTTGAAGTAAATAAACCTGAATAACACCCAAGGAGAATCGATCATGAGACGCCCATTTGTTTTTCTGTTTGTCGGCTTGTTGCTGGCAAGTATGGTGCTGGCAGGCTGTGGGGGAACTACTACAAAGGTACGCGTGGGAACGGATGCCGCGTGGATGCCTTTTGAGTTCGTGGACGAAGAAACCAAGGCTATTACGGGCTTTGATATTGAGCTGATGCAGGCAATTGCGGATGAGGCTGGCATTGAAGTGGAATTCATCAATGTGGGTTGGGACCCGTTGTTGGCGGGTATGGCCCAGTGCCAGTATGATGCGGCAATCTCAGCCATGACCATTACCGAGGAACGCGCCCAATCATTCAACTTCACCGAGCCGTATTTTGCAGCGGGCCAGATTGTGACTGTGCGGTTTGACAATACGGATATTACCGGGAAAGACACGCTGGACGGCAAGGTGGTGGGGGCACAGATTGGCACGACCGGGGCAATTGAAACGGAGAAAATTGCCGGGGCTATTTTGAAGACTTACGACGATGTCGGCCTGGCATTCCAAGATCTGATGAATGGGCAGATTGATGCTGTGGTGGCTGATAACCCCGTGGCGCTTGGTTATGTGGGAAAGAACCCCGAACAGCTCAAAACGGTAGGCGAGGTCTTTACCGATGAGTTTTACGGGATTGCGGTTTGCAAAACTAATACCGAACTGCTGGATAAGTTGAATGCAGGATTGGCAGCGGTGCAGTCTCAGGGGTTGATTGATACGCTGACCCAAAAATGGATTGTAGGTAAGTAACCTGTTCATAAAAGAGTCTGCAAGGTCACGGCCTTGCAGACTCTTTTTGGAGGAATGCCGATGACCGAGCAGCTCAAGTCAAAACCACCTGCAGGCGATAAACCATTAGCGAGGATACCTGGGGCTGAACCCAGCGCCCGAATCGATGCCTGGTGGTGGCTGGTGGCAATTGTAGTTGGCCTGATCATTCTCCTCGTAGTTATTGACAACGAAACATACTGGAATTTGATCGTCTTTGTTTGGGATGGGATCCAGATCACATTTGGGGTGACTGTGGTGGCGTTCGTCCTGACCCTGCTTGCCGGTTTGTTGGGTGGGTTGGGGCGTTTGTCGAAGAACCGTTTTATTTACGGCGCTGCTACCTTGTATGTAGAATTGATCCGCGGCATTCCGCTGTTGGTTCAGTTGATCTGGTGGTATTTTGCTTTCCCGGTCATCATTCAAGGCCTGGGACGCTCCTTGGGGGTTGATGCGCTGAGCAATTACCAGGCTCCGGCCATTGCGATGGCGGTTTTGGGTTTGGTTTTTTGTTATGGCGCTTATATGAGCGAAATTTACCGCGCTGGCATCCAGAGCATTCCGAAGGGCCAGATGGAGGCGGCTCGCAGCCTGGGGATGAACTATTTCCAGGCCATGCGCTATGTTATTTTGCCGCAAGCGGTGCGGGTGATCTTGCCGCCGGTCGGGAATGAATTCATCGCGCTGCTGAAAGATTCTTCCCTGGTCAGTGTGGTCGCAGTTACCGACCTGACCCGGCGTGGGCGGGAATTTATGTCGACCCACTTTAACCCAATTGAGACCTGGACGATGGTGGCTTTGCTGTACCTGGTGATGACCTTGCTCTCGGCGCGTATTGTGGGTTGGCTAGAGCGCAGGAATAAGTTTGAGAGGTAGGCAGTGATGACAAACGAACCGATCATTCGAATCAAGAACGTGCACAAGTATTTTGGCCATGTACACGCTTTGCAGGGCGTGAGCCTGGATGTGAGCAAAGGTGAAGTGGTTGTGATCGTAGGCCCCTCGGGTTCTGGAAAATCTACACTGCTGCGCTGTATCAACCGCCTGGAAGAGTATGATGAAGGCGAGATCGTTGTGGATGGCATTCCCTTGGATAGTGCCAAAAATATCAACGAGGTGCGCAAAGAGGTTGGTATGGTCTTTCAGCAGTTCAACCTTTTTCCGAACATGACCGTTAAGGAAAATCTTACGCTGGCGCAGCGTGTAATTCGCAAACGCACGGCAGAAGAAGCAGGTGAAATTGCTGACCAGCTTTTGATCAAAGTGGGTATCCCTGAGAAGTCAGATGCCTACCCGATGCAGCTTTCGGGCGGGCAGCAGCAGCGCGTGGCGATTGCCAGGGCCCTGGCAATGAGCCCCAAGATCATGCTGTTTGATGAGCCGACCAGCGCGCTGGATCCGGAAATGATCAAAGAGGTTTTGGATGTGATGTTGGCGCTGGCGCAAGAGGGGATGACCATGGTGGTGGTCTCGCACGAGATGGGTTTTGCGCGCAACGCTGCGAACCGTGCCATTTTGATGGACGCGGGTCAAATTGTGGAAGAAGCAACGCCGGACATTTTGTTCACGGCGCCGACCCACCCGCGCACGAAGGAATTCTTGAGCAAGGTCCTTCATTAAAACTGTGTTGTTAACCAAAACGATCGGCGCTCGCGAGCGCCGATCGTTTTGGTTTTAAAGGCTCAATGCAGTGCGGATTCGAGCAGCTTTTGAATGCGGGCGATCATGCTGGCGGGGTCTGGGTGCAGGCCCTCGATCAGCAGGGCGTTTTCGTAGAGCTGGTCAATGGCTATTCCACTCAACTCGTTTTCGGAAGCAAGGGAGTTGAGCTGAACCAGGATGGGGTGGCGTGGATTGAGCTCGAGCACTTTCTTGGGGGGGTCAAAGTCCTCTTTAAGCATGCGGTAAACCCGCTGAAGCTCTTGATTGGGAGCACCCTCGGGATCTACTAACCTGGCTGGCGACCCTGAGAGCCGGTCGGTCATGCGCACGTCGGTCACCTTATCGCCAAGATGGTTTTTGAAGCGATCGATCAGCACCGCCCATTGTTCCGTGGGAATTGTGGGGGTTTCTTCGCGGGCCGGCTCATTTTCTTGTGGGGGCAGCTTGAGGTCGGCCGCGGCAACGTTGGTCAGTGGATGATCTTTGTAATTTGCCAGGCGGACCAACATAAAGGAATCGATGGGCTCGGTGAGCAGGAGCACTTCATAATCATGCTGGCGCATCATATCCAGGTGGGGGCTTTGCACCAGCGAACGGGCATCATCCCCCAGGATGTAATAGATCTCTTTTTGATCGGGCTTCATGCGTCTGATGTAATCATCCAGCGATGACCAGGTGCTGAGATGGGTGATGGTGTGGAAGCGCAGCAAGGGATAGAGTTCTTGGGATTCGGTTTGCTCGGTGGCAATGCCCTCTTTGATATAACGGCCAAATTCATGCCAGAATTTTCCATAGTTTTCTGGCTCATCATTGGCCATTTTCTTGAGCGTCTCGATGATTTTGGATGCCACCAGCTTTTTCAATTGGGCCATTACGCGCGAGGCCTGGATCGTCTCGCGCGAAACGTTCAAAGGCAAGTCTTCAGAGTCGACCACGCCTTGCACAAAGCGAAAATTCTCGGGCAGGAGGTCTTTACAATATTCCTGGATCAGGATTTTGCGTGAATACAGTTTGAGGCCGTCTTCTTTGCGCAGGGTAAACATGCCGCGCTCGGCCTTGGCGGGTATGTAGAGGATGGCGTACATCTGCACCGGGGCGTCAACGGCCATGTGGGCATAGGTCAGCGGCGGGCTAAAATCCAGGGTGAGCTGGCGGTAGAACTCTTCATAATCTTTCTTCTCTACCTTGCGCAGCGGCTGGCGCCAAATGGCCGTCTGGCGATTGATTTGCTCGCGCTTTTCGCCCAGGTAAATTGGGAAGGCGATAAAATCTGAGTGTTTGCGGATGATATCGCGCAGGCGGTATTCTTGGGCGAATTCTTTGGCGTCTTCTTTGAGCTTAATCACAACCTGGGTGCCACGCGCGGTCATTTCAGCCGGCTCGATGGTGAAGGTGTCGGTGCCGGTGCAGAACCAGGCCGCGGCTTGAGCTTCTGGCTGGTGAGAATGCGAGATCACACGGATCCATTCGGCAACCATGAAGGCAGAATAGAAGCCTACGCCAAACTGACCAATGACATCGGCCAGGTTTTTGGTGCCTTTTTGAGCGGCGGCGACAAAGGCCTTGGCGCCAGAATGGGCAATGGTGCCCAGGTTCTCTGCCATTTCCTCGGCGGTCATGCCAATGCCGGTGTCAGTGATGGTGAGGGTATTTTGTTCGGGATCGGCGGTGATGGTAATCGCCAGCTCGGCATCAGGGTCTAAGACGCTGCGGTTGGTGAGCATCTCAAAGTCGATGCGCGTGAGGGCATCGGATGCGTTGGAGATCAGCTCGCGCAAAAAAATCTCGCGTTCAGTATAAAGCGAGTGGATCAAGATATCGAGCAGTTGGCGGGTTTCTGCTTTGAAAGGGATTGGGTTGAGGGCTTCAGGAGTTGAAGCCTGTTCATCGGTTACCATGTTCACACTCCTTTTGCATGATGGATTAACGGGTAAGTTTTTTGTATTGGATGCGGTGGGGCGTATCGGCGGCGAGGCCCAGCTTTTGATGGCGGTCTGCCTCGTAATCTGAATAGTTGCCTTCTCGGAAAACGATCTGGCTGTCACCTTCAAAAGCCAGGATGTGCGTAGCCACGCGATCTAAAAACCAGCGGTCGTGACTGACCACAATGGCACAGCCGGCAAAGTTTTCAACCGTTTCTTCAAGGGCGCGCAGTGTGTTCACGTCTAAGTCGTTGGTTGGCTCATCCAGCAGCAGCACGTTAGCGCCCTGCTTGAGGATCTTGGCGAGGTGGACCCGGTTGCGTTCACCGCCCGATAGGGAGCCTACTTTCTTTTGCTGGTCGCTGCCCAAAAAGTTGAAGCTGGCAACATAAGCGCGAGAATTGATCTTCCGGCTGCCGAGGGTGAGGGTTTCTTCGCCACCTGAGATCTCTTCCCAGACTGTTTTCTCGCCATCCAGCGTGGCACGCGATTGATCGACGTAGGCCATGTATACCGTCTGCCCGATCTTGATTTGCCCGGTATCGGGCTGTTCCTGGTTGGTGATCAGGCGCAGCAAGGTGGTCTTGCCGGCGCCGTTGGGGCCAATCACGCCGATAATGCTGCCGGGTGGAAGGCTGAGGTTGAGGTCATCGATCAACAAACGTTCGCTGTAACCTTTCGAAACGTGCTCGAAATCAATGACGATATCGCCCAGGCGCGGGCCGGGTGGAATGTAGATTTCTAGATCTTCGCGGCGTTCTTCGAATTCTTGCCCAAGCAGTTTTTCGTAAGCATTGACGCGCGCCTTGCCCTTGGCCTGGCGTGCCTTAGGCGACATATGGATCCACTCTAACTCGCGCTCAAGCGTCTTCTGGCGGCGGCTTTCGCTTTTTTCTTCTTGGGCCAGGCGATCTTTTTTCTGTTCGAGCCAGGAAGAATAATTGCCACGCCAGGGGATGCCGTGACCGTGGTCTAATTCCAGGATCCATTCGGCGACATTATCAAGGAAATAGCGATCGTGGGTTACGGCAATGACAGTGCCTTTGTACTGTTGAAGGTGGCGCTCCAGCCAGGCGACCGACTCGGCATCCAGGTGGTTGGTGGGTTCGTCCAGCAGGAGGATGTCGGGCTCGGTCAGCAGAAGGCGGCACAGGGCCACCCGGCGCCGCTCGCCGCCGGAGATGATGGCTGTGGGGGTGTCGCCTGGCGGGCAGCGCAGCGCATCCATAGCGATTTGCAGGCGGTTATCCAGGTTCCAGGCGTCCAGCTTATCGAGGGTTTCTTGGAGGTGGGTTTGCTCGGCAATCAGGGTGTCAAAATCGGCATCGGGCTCGGCAAAGCGGTTGTTGACCTCGTCGTACTGCTGCATCATCTTGATGATGGGCTGAACGGCTTCTTCAACGACCTGCTTGACGGTTTTGGCGGGGTCGAGCTCAGGTTCTTGTTCCAAAAGGCCAACCGTGTAGCCTTTGGAAAAGGAAAGCTCGCCTACGTAATCGGGGTCTTTGCCGGCGATGATCTTGAGCAGGGTGCTTTTGCCAGAGCCGTTGAGGCCCAAAACGCCGATCTTGGCACCGTAATAAAAGCCCAACGAGATGTCGCGCAAAACCTGCTTGTTGGGCGGATAAATACGCCCCAGCCGGATGGTGGAGAAAATGACTTGTTGGTCGCTCATGTTTTATCCTTTGGTGGCTACGAACAAACCCACACTTTTTGATATGTGAATAGCGCCCGTCTTCTGGATCTTGTCTTCAACCAGGCGGCGCGTGCCATTGATCTTCTCCTGCTGATCGGCTGGCGATAAGTTTGCCATCACTTCGGCGTTAGTGGTCATCGAGAGAATGTACGCAATCAGGGGCTCGGCTTCGGTGACCACCAGGTCATCAGGATACGGGCGAATGACAACGGAAGAAAAGTATGGGGCAAGCTGGGCGGTGCCGTTTTCGAGGGTGAACTCGCTAACGCCGAAAGTTTGCCGGGCGCGATGCTCCAGGTCTGGGTCAATTTCGAGCATCAATTCGTGGATCTCGTGCAGGTTGTTTTGCCCATTGGTGGCGGCGTATAAATGCCCGCCGGGCTTGAGAACGCGCTGGATCTCGGCCAGGGCTTTGGGCCGGTCGGGGACGTGGTAGAGCATGTGGTTGGCGATGACGGCATCCAGGCTGCTATCTTCAAAGGGTATTTGCTGGGCATCCACCACGCGGAAATCGAAGGGGCCTGATGCGCCCAGTTTGCGCTGCGATTCCTCAACCATGCCTGGCGAAAAATCGGAGAGGGTGATCTTCCATCCGGGCGGAATGCGCCCCAGGTTGTCGAACCATAGCCCGCCCGGGCCGCAGCCCAGTTCCAGTAGGCTGGCTTGAGGGGGTAATTGGAATTGATCAAACACCCATAGGAACCAGTTGTATGGGTTGGTGTGAAAGCGGGCATGAAGCTGGGCGCGGGCGTTCAGATTGGACGAGTCTTTGTACTGCTCAGTTCTAAGGTAGGTTTGATTGGTGCGTTTTGACATGTCAGGTCACGATTACCAGGGTGCCGGAGCCGCGCCGTTCCCAATCGGCGTGGTTTTCGATGGGGGTTTTGAATACAGGAGTTGTCCAGCGGAAGAGCCACTTGGCATGATCACAGCGCATATTGATGCAGCCGCGACTCATCGGTGAGCCAAAGTTGTCGTGCCAATAGGCGCCATGAAAGGCGTGGCCTTCGCTGGTAAAGAAACAAGTCCAGGGTACGCCGGGCAAATCGTACCCTTCTGAGGCCAGGTTTCCGGTGCCCATGTGTTTGGAGGGCATTTTGGATTGGACGCGGAATCCACCGACCGGGGTATTCCAGGGCAGGCCGTTGGGATCGGGTTTGTAATCAGACCCGGTGGAGACCGGCGTAAAGAATACGATTTCGTCGCCCTCGTAGGCTGTGAGGGTCTGGTTGCGGATGGAGACCTCAATGCGTTTTTCTTCCGGGGGCACATCAGGCGAGAGGGGACTGATCTCTTCGTCAGGGATCAGGCGCATATGAGATGCCGGGACATGGTATTGATCTTCGCGCAGTTCGTCGTGCAGCCGGTACCACGGTGTGCCGTCGGGGCCTTCATCCACGCCAACTGCCCAATGGGTAGATTGGTAGTATAGACGGCTTCTCCGATGCCAGCCATCATAGAGAACATATTGGTAGATCTGCGAGTACGGGACGGTTACCTCACAGAGTTGGCCGCTTTTGGGCAGCTCATCCACTGGCTCGTTGAAGCGATAGCTTACACGTTGAACGTAAGCGCTGTGGATGTAGCCGTTCCAGACGCGATACCAGCGAGGATTGAAAGGTGGACCGCTGCTGGGCATCAGCTCGTAATACAAATTGACCAGGTTGTCTTTGAACAAGTACCCTACAGTTTCTCCCTTGGGCCAGGCCGGCTCGCGAAACACGCTGATCGAGTCGCGACCGATGCGCCCAATCAGGCCACTGGGATACTGCTCGTCACCTGGGGATTGGGGGAAAGGGTTGAACGCCAGGCTGCCAAGGGCCAGGGCGCTCAACTTCAGAAAATCACGGCGAGAAGGAGATCGACTCATAATAAGAAGATTTTACCGAGAACCAGGTGATTAAGCAATGCTCTTAGCGTCTGCATGGGCAAAATACGTCCGGTACGCAGCGCTCTCATTAAGCAAAGCTTTCAGGCGAGCTGTGATCTGTTCTGCACCAGGGGATGGGGCGGCTGGGTTATTGGATGGTTGGGAACTTTCGACAACCCACACCTGGTCGCCTTCCTGGCGGGTAATGGCGAAATGACCCTGGGCTTGCATCCAGTCCAGGCCGGCCTGGACGGTTGGCAGGCGTTGAGCTGTGGCGGCTGCCAGGACGGGAAGAAGGATGCTGCCCTGGTTGACCCGCAGGGCGTATTTCAACAATCCGGCCAGGCGTTTTAAAAAGGGTTCAAGCCTGTCCATGCCGGGGTTTACGGCAAACAGGTAGATGGTTTCTGGTTTGACCAAGTCGATCACTTTTTTCAACTCTGCCGGGCCGGGCGGAATGGTCCAGACAGCCAGGGCGCTTGCGGCGGATAAATGGTTGCGGTCTCGGCTGTCGATTTTGTCGATGGCGTTGGCTTCGCACCAGACCTGGAGCTTCTGCTCGGTGGCCAGGCGCTGGAGCACTGGGAGCGGGTGCGCCTCGGTGCGATAATCGACTACGGTGGCGGTGCGCGGTGGGCTTTGGATGACAGGGCCAGCCCCTTCTACGGGGCGAAAATCTATCCATTCGACCTGTACATCGCGCTGGCCGCGATAGGTGGTGGCGCGCACATTGTAGGCCATATCAAAGGGGCCCTCGGGCAAGGGCGAGCCGTCACAATGCCACCAGACGACGCGCTGGGTGTTGCCGTTTTCGTCTTGAACCGTCAGCGACAGGTGGTCACCACTGCGACCAATGGTCGAATGGCTGTTTAAGACCAGGTTGCGTGATGCCAGGTTCAGGGAGGGGTTGCCAGGGCCAAAAGGGGCCAGGCGTTCCAAATCGGCAATCAATTCCAGGTTTAGCTCAGAAAGGGGCAGGTAAGCGTCGATGGGCAGCAAGCTCTCGGGTTGGACGGCCCCGCTCATTTTCCGGATGGTGAGCGACAGGGCGCGGCGAAACTCTGGCACGCGTTCGACATCGATCGAAAGGCCGGCGGCCATTGGGTGCCCGCCAAAACTGTTCAGCAGGTGTTGGTTGGCGGCGATGGCATCTGTGATGTTGACCCCATCTACTGAGCGGGCCGAGCCACGGGCAGGGAGCCCGGCAGGGGCCGAGAGCAGGATCACCGGCCGGTCGTACTGTTCTACTAAACGACTGGCAACGATGCCGATCACTCCAGCCGGCCAGTCTGGATGCGCCAGTACCAGGGCGGCATCATCGAGCAGGCTGCGGTCGGCGTTGATTTGTGCCTGTGCGGCCTGAAAAACCTGGTCTGTGAGCAGTTTGCGCTCTGCGTTCATCCCCTCCAGCTCTAACGCCAGGATGCGCGCCCGCCCGATGTCTTGAGTGGTCAGCAGCTCGACCACTCGGTTCGCATTTGATAAGCGGCCAAGCGCATTCAGGCGCGGTCCCAGCACAAAGCCGATGTGCTCTTCGGATAGGTTTTGCGGGGCGATTTCAGCTTGTTCGAGGATGGCCTGGATGCCCATGCGCTGTGTTTGACGTAGGGCGCGCATGCCGCGCTGCAGAAGGTAACGTGTTTCGCCGCGCAGCTCGGCCAGGTCGGCGACGATGCCCAATGCTACCAGGTCGAGTAAGCTTCGGCTGGCATCTGGCCGTCCAGAACGGCGATAGAGCTCCTCGGCCAGCTTGTAGGCCACCCCCACGCCGGGCAGGGTACTGAAGGGGTGATCTGGAGGAAGCCGCTTGGGGTTGACGAGGGCCAGGGCCTCGGGCAGCTCTGGCGGCAGGTCGTGATGATCGGTGACGATGGCTGGAATCCCCTGCTCTTTCGCATAGGCAAGGGCCTCGTGAGCGCTGATGCCGGTATCGCAGGTAAGGAGCAGTTGAACGCCCTGGGCAAATAACCCTTCTAAGGTGGGGATGCTGAGACCGTGTGATTCGTGAGAACGCATGGGGATGTGAAATGTGACCCGGGCGCCGAGGTCTTGCAGGACCGATACCAGCAAAGTGGTAGAGGTCTGCCCGTCGACATCAAAATCTCCCCAAACGCAGATGGTTTTCTCGGCCCGGATTGCATCTTCTAGGGTAGAAGCGGCTAAGAGAAGATCAGGCATCTCGGCAGGCGGCGTGGGCGGGTAAAAATCGGGATCTAGAAAGGCCTTGGCGGCCTGGGGGGTGGTCAGGCCGCGCACATAAAGGGTCTGGGCGACCAGAGGATGGCCGCCGACAGCCTGTTGTAATTCGATCGGAATATTCAGCGTTTCTGGCTCAACCCAGCGTTTGTTAGAATTCGATCTCACCGATTTGCTCCAGGTCTAAGGTAATGGGGATCGTGGTGTCTTCGTCGTCTAAATCCATCAGATCGACAGTACCGGCCTGTACGCCACGGTCGCAGAGAGAGCGGTAAGCACAGAATCGGCAGCGTTTTTCGTCTGATGTGAGCGGGAATTGGCTGCCGGGCAGGGGCGAGGCAGCGGCGTTCTTGTGCAAGATCTGGGCCAGCAGGTCGTTGATGTAGCCTTCGTCTGCGGCATACTTTCGGTCGTCGTATGGAAAGCTTTCGGGTTGTTCGGGAAAATTGGCGAACCAATAGATCATTTCGATCTGAGATGGGTGGATGGGTTGGCCGGCGTTCAGGTGCGCACCGGCCTGTACCAACAAATAGGGGTAAAGGCGGGTTTGCACGCGTTCGCTCAGCGAGGTGCGCTTGGGGCGATGGCGGGATGTCTTCCAATCGAAGATCAGGATTTTGCCGCTCGGTGTGTGCACGATGAGATCATATTTCGCTACCAGGCGACAACCGAGGCTGGCGGAAGCCAGGCCAATCTCGGGGTGGAGATGGGTGAACTCGGTTGGTTGGCCGGCATTCAGTGCCTGGCCCAGGTCAGAGGCGAGGAAGGCCTGGTAATTTTCCCACCAGCCGAGAAGGATTTCATCGTGTAACATGTTGGCCAGGCGCTCTGACGGCACGCCAAGCAGGTGCTGGTGGATCATCTGATGGAACTGTGCTCCCAGCCGCATGTGGCGCTCGTTTTCCATCACCGGCTCAGATTCCACTGCCGGCCAGGCCAGGCGAAGCAAATAACGCAGTTGGAAGCGCCGTTGGCAGTCTACAAAATCTTGCAGGCTGCTCTGGCTGAATTGCAAATCGGGGTTCATGGCAGGTGCGTTCATGCATCCCCTCCTTCGAAGCCGCCCTGGAAAGCCTCTAACGCAACCAGTGGAACAGCAGGCTGCATTTCGCCCTGGCGGCCGGTGTTCCAGGTGACGATCAGCTCCTTTTTGGCGCGCGTGATGCCTACGTAGAGCAGGCGCAGGCGTTCGCGAATGTACTCGAGCCGGGCGTGCTGCGTCTCTTGGCCTTCCTGGTACCATTCGTATTCATTGGTCGTGAGGGCGGCATCCAGTTGGGCCAGGGTTTCTGCCTCAAGGTTCAGGTGATCGCGGATATACCGTTTTTCAGACATGAAGACGTCTTTGATGAATCCAGATGGGAAGTCATAGTTGTTCACCGACATGAGGTAAACCCGATCCCATTCCAGGCCCTTGGCTTTGTGCATGGTGGCAACCACCACTTTGCCCCTGTGTTTGTCGGGGTCGAAACCTGAATCGTCTTCACTGAATCCCAAGAAGCGGCGTTCGTTGCGGGCGATTACTGCCAGCTCACCGGCCAACTCGGGGAGGTGCCAACCAGGGTGGTCGGTGCTGGCGCGGCGCAGTAAGACGGCCAATTTGTGAGCAATCGCCAGCTCGGGCGGCTCGCTGAGCAGATCTTGCGAAATTGTCAGTACGATCTGATCTACTGGCAGCAGGATGGCGCTCTGCCAGCGGCGTACCAACTGGCGAAATTCAATTAGTTGGGCATAGGTTTCGGGATCGGCTTGTGCCAGGCCCGATTCCTCGAGCCAATCTGCTTGCGGCCCAGGCCAGATGAAATCTTCTACCCGCCCGATCTTGCGCAGTAGCTCGACGTTTTGTTCCAGGCGGGCCTTGGCAGCTTCTTCGGCCCGGTCGGAGCGCCGCCACACCTTGTAGGCAGTAGCCAGTTTGCTGGAAGACTGCGGGTCGGCCAAGTAGCGCAGCAGGTTTGCCAGGCTGCCGGCCGAGAAGCGGGTTGAGCTGGAACTGCGCAGCATGCCGTCGTGATAGGGAATTTGCCGTTTGCGCAGCTCGTCAACCAGGTCGAAAGCGCGTTGGTTACGCGGCGCCAGCACGGCCACGGTAGAGTCGTTGTGCTCGGGCAGCCATTGCTCAAGCGATTTGACAATCGCCTGCACCTCTTCGGCCGGGCTGAATTTGCGCAGGCTCAAGTGGATATAGGACAGTTCATCTGGGGGATTGGGCTGTGGGTCATCCAGGGGGGTGGGTTCAATGGACGGTGGCGATTGCAGGGCATCGCGTACGGCAGAAGTGGGGTGCTCGTGCTGAGTCCACTCTACCAGGTAATTTGCCAGGCGAATGATGCTGTAGGTGGAACGCCCTGAGTTGGGCAGTTGGCGGCGGATCACGCCGGGCTCGCTCATGAAATTACGCAAGTAAACGGGATTGGCGGTGGTAAAGGTCTCGTAAATGGCCTGGTTTGGGTCGCCGACCCTTACCCAATTGCCATCTGGCCCGGCCAGCGTGCGCAAGATTTGTTCTTGCAGCCAACTGCTGTCTTGGGCCTCGTCTTCTAAAATGTAAGGCCATTGGCGGCGCAGGCGATCCAACAGGCCGGCGTCGCTATCCAGGGCTTGTAGTGCCAGGCGGATCAGATCGTCGAAATCTACGGCGCCGCGATAAGCCAGGGCGCGTTGATAATTGGCGTACATTTCCCAGCCCATTTGGGCCAGGGGCAGTGGAAGGGGCAGGTTTTGCAGTACTGTTTTAAGTTGGTCTGGATGGAGCTGGCGATCTTTGGCGTGACCGATAAAGCTGGTGGCGATGTCTTTGATCAGCTTGGGCAACTGCTCGCGCCGCAGCCATTCTCTTCTACTCTCATCTACCTCGGGATCGAAGTACTCATCTAGCACGTCAGGGTGGCTGTTGAGCCAGGCCTGGGCGATATCGCTGCGCAAAAAATCTGCTTCGCGGTCATCGATGATCTGAAAATTATTCTCAAGCCCAAGCAGGGCGGGGCGCTCGCGGACAATATCATGTGCCAGGCCGTGCAGGGTGCGGACGCGATACCCGATATTTGGCAACAGCCCCGAACTCTTAACAAAACCGCTGATGCGTTGGTAGAAGTTATCTACCGCCGAGTTGACCAGGGTAACGATCAGGATCTCTTGATCTTCCTTGAGCACGCCGCGGTAGATCAGGTCGGCGGCAAGCAAGGAGAGGGTCCAGGTCTTGCCGCTGCCGGGCACGGCTGAGATGCCCATGCGCCCGCCGGGGTAATCCATGATCTCTTCTTGTGCGGGGCGAAGAACTGGCATCGCTTTATCCCTCGCCTTGTTCAAATTGATTGACCAGGCCCTGCAAGACGCGCTGGTAGGTGTGCAGCAAAGGCCCGCGCTGTTCGTACCCTTGCTCGCCCAGCTCGCTCAACCCGAGATACACCTGCTGGCGGCAGCGGCGAAGCAAGCCGGTTGCCAGGTGGTGTAATACCTGCTGGTTAGCTTCGACTTCGTCGGCATCCCCCCATGTGACGCCGGGCTGCCAATGGCGGCTTAAGACATGGGGATGGGTCAGGGGTTGGAAGAGGCGCTCGGCCCAGCTTCGGCTTCCGACATCCAGCCAGAACTGCACGCTGGCCGGGCGGTTGCCGAGCAAGAATGTGTAAGCAGGGGCCAGGAGCACGGCATCTTCTGCTTGAAGCTGCCAGGATTGAATGTATTGGGCGGCAATGACGCCTTTTTGCACCATGTCGATGTATTCTTTGCCCAGCGGGATGCCGGCCTGGGCCAGGCCTGCTCCGGCTACCCAGCGAAACTTCTGAATTGACTCGACCAGGTTGGCCGTTACCTGGCCGGCATCATAGGAAGCGTGAAAACCAAATCCAGGCTGTGATAGCACTTCGCCAAACAAGAGGCTGAAAAAGTGGTCCAGGTCGGCAGCTTGTGGATTGTGTTGATAATCCAAGAGCCAGGCGCGCAAATGCTCGTAGCGCTCGCCCATGCGGTACGTGATGCGGTCTTGCGTGTCGGGGATGATCTGGCTAAAGCTTGATAATGTGGGCTGGCCCTGGTGGATGGTATAGGCGATATCTGCCAGCAGTTGGGCGCGCACCAGGTCTAGACCTGAGATGGCCTGCATCAATGCATAGGTAACATCAAACCGGGTAGGTTGAAAGCCCCATTCGGGATGGGCCAACATGGCCAGGGTCAACAGGCACTGCACAGCCGGCTCTTCGCGCAGCGAACGCGATGGACGATGAGAACGGGCGGGTACACCCAGGGCCTCCAGGCGATTGACCAGCGCAAACCGCAAGGCATCAGACAAGAAAGGGGCCAGCACCACGATCTCGCCGGGCGGTAATTCTTCTTCGTGCACCAGGGCGGCTATTTGTTGTGCAACCCAGTCCAACATTTCGGGGTAGAAGCGTTGGTATTCATAAGCAATGGCCGGGCGCGGATCGATCTCGCCTGGAGATTCGATGCCGTGCACGAGATACTGGCCCAGGCTGGCAGTTAAAGACTGGATTTCGACTGATGAAACCAGCGAGCGGGCAAAGGCGGCATGTTCCTGGCAGTGTTCTTTGAGCGCATAGGCACTCTGGGGGTCAGCGCCGAGAAAACTGCGGTAGCCGGCCTCAGAATCGTAAATCAACAAGGCAGAGCGAAGGTGCGGCAGCCAATCTTGTACGAGGTCGTGGGCGACGGGCGTGTCTTCTTCGATGTTATCGTAGATCAGATGCTGGAAGGTCTCCAGCAAATAGGTATGGCAAGAAGCGTTAGGCCACAAGTATTGGCGGAACACATCTAGTTGGAGCGAAAAATCGAGCAGGTTGTGGGCCAGGCAGTATTCTCGAAAGCGGGTGGCACAGGCCTGGGCGTCTTCATAGATGCGCAACTGGGTAGGTTCACCACTCCAGGCAGATTTTAGCCGGGGGCCGATCTCGGTATATGGGAAGCCAACCACGGCGGCCTTGTTGAGGTTATCCAATATCTGGCTAAACAAGCGGTTACGTTCGATGGTGACACCGTCAAAGGCTCCTTCTTCTAGCATGGGTTGCACCAGGCGCGCCATGTAATACTGGGCGGTTTCCATAGTTAAGAAGATGGGTGGCTGGTTGGGATAGGCAAAGCCGGCCGCCTCGGCTGCCAGGGGCCAGAACAGCTCAACCATGCGTTGGGCCAGGCCACCGACGGTCAGAAGGGATGGCAGGCCTCCGGGGGGCAGGCCGGGATTGCGCAGCGCGTCTGCATATGGTGCACCCAGCGTACGCTGTGGAACCAGGATCAGGATCGAACTGCCCGTAACCCCGGCGTTGAGCAGGTGCTGGAGGCGAGCAATGCCGGCAGTGGTTTTCCCACTTCCGGCAGGGCCCTCCAGGAAGACGCTGGTATTAGCCGGTTTCTTGACAATGCTGCGTTGGGCGGCGTTCAGGGTACTCATGATCACTTGGTGGTTTCTTTGCTGGCTGGTATAGACTGCAAATACTTCTTTATCCTGGCAATTGTAGCCCAGAAACGTCAATCGTACAACAAGGGCCGTGATATAATTATGGCTTTTTCAAGAAAGGCATTTGGCAGAGAGTAACAGGCCAAAAGCTTCAGCGATGTGGCCATCGTAGTAGCGGCGGGCCTTGGCGGCATTGCTATGTCCGGCTTTTTTGATCAAGCCAATCACCAAACTATTCA
>JAKQIM010000007.1 GCA_029557965.1 Chloroflexota bacterium
AGGTATGCATAAGCCCCCGGATCGCTCAGGGGGCTTTGAGATGTGTAATAGGAAAGAGAGGGTTCCATACGGCGGCCTTTTCCAAACATTTGTTCTGATTATACCACCTCTACCCGTCTCTCACCCAGATTCATCGAACCCGGTCTTATACAATTCATAATACACCCCGCCCTGGGCCAACAGCTCGGCATGCGTGCCCTGCTCTACCACCTGCCCGCCCTGGATGACCAGGATGCGGTCGGCATTGACCACAGTGGAGAGGCGGTGGGCGATGACAAAAGAGGTGCGCCCCTTGAGCAGGCGTGCCAGGGCCTGCTGGATGATGCGCTCGGTCTGGGTATCGACGCTGGAGGTGGCCTCATCGAGGATCAGGATGCGCGGGTCAGCCAGCAGGGCACGAGCGAAGGAGATGAGCTGGCGTTGGCCAACCGAGAGCAGCAGGCCGCCTTCTTCGACCGAAGTGGCATATCCGTTGCGCAGGCGAACGATAAAATCGTGGGCGCCCACGGCCCGCGCCGCCGCTTCCACTTCGGCGTCGCTGGCCTCCAGGCGGCCAAAGTGGATGTTCTCAGCCACCGTGCCGTTGAACAAGAAGGGGTCTTGCAGCACGATGCCCATCTGGCGGCGGAGAGAGCTTTGCGTCACGCGGCACAGGTCTTGCCCATCGATCAGGATGCGCCCCTGGCTGGGGTCGTGGAAGCGGCTGACCAGCTTGACAAAGGTAGACTTGCCGGCGCCGGTCTCGCCCACCAGAGCCACGGTCTGCCCGGCCTGGACGTGCAGGTGGATATCCGAAAGCACCAGGGCCGGGTCGTCTGAGTAGTGGAAAGAAACATGCTCGAAGGTCACCTCGCCGCGGATGGCGGGCAGGTCGGGTGCACCGGGGGCGTCTTGTACTTCCACCGGGGTATCCAGCAGGCTGAAGATGCGCTCACCGCCCGCCATGGTGGATTGGAACGAGTCGTAGCGGCGGCTTAAGTCTCGGATGGGCTCAAAGAAACGCTCGACATAAAGCACAAAGGCCACCAGGATGCCGGGGGTGATCTGCTCACCCAGCACGGCAGCCCCGCCCAACCAGACCACCAGGGCAGTCGCCAGGGTGCCAAGAAATTCGATGACAGAGGGATACAGGGCGGCAATGCGGGCGGCGCGCAGATTGGTATCCAGGTTGTTGCGATTGACTTCATCGCGGTAGTGGATGTAGTTGTGTTCCTGGCGCGAGAAGGCCTGCACCACGCGCACGCCATTGATGTTCTCAGCCAGCACCGAGTTGACCCAACTGATGGCCGAGCGCACGGCGCGGTAATTCTCGCGCGCCTGGCGCTTGAAGAGGATCGTCACCCCAAGCATGACCGGAAGCACGGCAAAGGTAAGCAAAGACAGGCGCACATTGAGGGCCAACATGGCCACCAGGATGCCCACCAGGGTGAACAGATCGCGGGCGATGGCCAGGATGGCCCAGACAATGAACTCGCGCAGCACACCCACGTCGTTGATCACGCGCGTGATGAGCCGCCCCACGCTGTAGCGGCTGAAGAAGCTCAACGAAAGCTTCTGGATGTGTTCGAAAAGGCGGGCGCGCAGGTCAAAAATGATCGATTGGCCGACGCGCGCCATGATGCGCACACGGAAAAAGATGGTCAAAGCCTGGACGGCCGTCGCCGCCACGTACAACAGCACCGCCTGGCGCAGGACGGGCAGAGAACCGGCTTCCAGGCCGGCATCCAGGGCCAGCTTAACCAGGTAGGGCCCAATGACGGTCATGGCCGAGCCGGTAAGCATGAGCAGCAGGGCCAGCAGCAACTTGCCGGTATAGGGGCGGGCAAAACCGGCCAGCCGCCGGGCAACGGCCGGGTCGTAGCCTTTCATCATGGCTTCTTCAGCAGAGGGCGGATTGATCACAGCCATGCTTTACTCCAATCCACCCTGGTCGCGCACGGGCAGGGACTGGCGGGCATGCAAAGCTTCCATCTCTTCATAGAAACTCTCTTGATCGCGCAGTTGTAGTTCGTAGATCTCGCGATACAAGCCGTTTTGCGCCAGCAGGGATTGGTGGGTGCCGCGCTCGACAATACGGCCCTGGTCTAAGACCAGGATCAGGTCAGCGCGGCGCACGGTGGAGAGGCGGTGGGCAATGACAAAGGTCGTGCGGCCCTCCATCAGGTGATCCAGGGCGCGCTGGATCAGGCGCTCGGTCTGGGTATCGACGCTGGAAGTCGAATCGTCCAGGATCAGGATGCGCGGGTTCATCAGCAGGGCGCGCGCAATTGCCACGCGCTGGCGCTGGCCGCCCGAAAGGGTGATGCCGCGCTCTCCAACCACGGTCTCGTAACCCTGCGGCAGCTCAAGGATGAATTCATGCGCCTGGGCGGCCCTGGCTGCCGCCACAACCTCTTCCAGGCTGGCTTCTGGCCGCCCATAGGCAATGTTCTCGCGCACGCTGGCAGAGAAAAGCAGAGAGGTCTGCAAAACGATGCCAACCTGGCGGCGCAAACTGACCAGGTCAACCGTGCGCACATCATAGCCATCTACACGCAAGACGCCGCGGCTGGTATCGTAGAAACGCGGGATGAGGTTGACCAGGCTGGTCTTGCCCGAGCCGGTGGGGCCGATGAGCGCAACGACCTGGTTCGGCTCAACGTGCAGGTCAATATCTTGCAGGGCACTGGCCTTCTCACCGCTGTACTGAAAACTAACTTGCTCAAAATCCACCTGCCCCAAAAGCGCAGGGAGCTGAACGGCCTGGGGCGGGGATTGGATATCGGGAGGCGTGTCGAGCACTTCAAAAGCACGCTGGGCGCCCGCCACAGCCTCGCCGGCGGCGTTCACCAACCAGGTCAGCTCTTGGGCCGGGGTACCCAACATGGCGACGTAGCTGTTAAAAGCCACCAGCGCGCCGATGGTCAGGGTGCCTTCCAGCACCATCTGCCCGCCAAACCACAGGATGAGGATGGTGCCGGCTGTGACCAGGATTTGGGTAGAGGGCATGATCTTGGCCCATTCACCCAAGACCTTGAGCCGGCCCTGGAATAAGATGCGATTGGTGTAGGCAAAACGCTCGATCTCATACGGCTCGCGGGCAAAGGCGCGCACCACCTGCACCCCAGTGACATTTTCTTGCAGGCGGGTGGACAAGTCGCCCAGGGCACGGTCGATGTTCAGGAAGTAGCCCCCGATGCGCCGCCCATAGTCTGCGGCAATGATGATCAATGGGATGGTGGGCAGCAAGGCAATGGCCGCCAGGCGCGGGTTGGCATTGAAAAGCAGGGCCGTGATACCTGCCAGGAGCAGGGTAATGCGCACCAGGTCGATCAAGCCGGTGCCGGCAAAACGCTCAATGGCGCGCACATCTTCGATACAACGGCTGATCAACTGACCGGTCTGCGAGTGATCGTGATAGGTAAAAGAAAGCTGTTGGATATGGTTGTAGAGGCGGTTGCGCAGGTCATAGCCCACGCGCTGGGCCACCCACTCGGTGGCGTAACGCTGGAAGTAGGTCAGGGCGGCCCTCAGCAGGCCAATGCCCAAGATGAGCAGGGCGGAGCGGAACATGAAGCCCACCTCGCCTTGCAGCAGGCCCACGTCAATGACCTGCTGGATGATGCCCGGAACGACCAGGCTGAGGCCGGTCATTACCAACAGCAGGCAGAGGGCAAGCAGCATTTGCGGGATATAAGGCTGCAAAAACGTATGTAGACGAAGGAGGTGGCGCATTTTGTTCGGAGGCTGTAAAAGATGCGAAGCTTACAGGAACAACGGCAGCAAACCTAGATGGTAAATGCAGCGCTGCTGCGGTCTACGATCTGCGGGGCAGGGCGCTTTGCGTCGGGCGGGGCATCGGCAGGCAGCGGTACGTCGTAGTAAAGCACGGCCTCGACACGATACGCCCCCTTGAGCGAGGTGCGCAGGTGCATGTTGAATTCCAGTTTGCGGGTGACGGTCTCGACGATGGTGATCTGGGTGGCTTCGCCGCCGCTGGGGCCCAGGATGGTCACCTCAACGCTGGGATGTTTTTGGAAAGGGTCGGTTTCGAGGTAGATCTTGATGCGCTTGCCATCGGCCCAGGGCTCGGCGCGCAGCGCTCGCAGGCGCACTTCCTCCGGCGGCAGGGGGATCTCATCGGGGTCTTGAAAGAAAATATCCATCTGGTTTCTCAATACACATTAGATAATTATCTAATGTGTATTATACCTTAAATCCGTAACTTCTCAACAAATAGGGGTGCGGGGTGTTTTGAGCGTGCTTCGCACGCTCAAAACACCCCGCTTCCCCCTTCTTTTCGAGAAGATACTTAAATCCCTTACAAACAAAGCTGAAGTTGTGACACGGCGCACAACTTCAGCTTTGTTTCAAGAAGCAGAGCAGATCAAACGATCTTGCGGCACTCCATGTAGAAGCGCTTCTCATGCGCCTCACCCATCGAGAAGGTCTTGCGCGGCAGCGCACCATCCAAGATAACGGTCTTGAACAGGTCGCTCTTGTGCATGCCAGGCAAGTAGAAGCCAATGTTGCCCGGCTGGGCGCCCAGGCCGCAGAGCACCTCTTCGCCATGAACGTAGTCGATCCGCTCGGCGCCGCCGGCCTTCATGAAACCATCCAAGAAAGCCTGCAAGGTGCCGACCGGCAGATTGAAGGAGGGCATAGCAACCCGCGCCACGCCATAGCCCTGTGCGTTGACCACGCCGATGACCTGCGAGCCGCCAAAGCTGTGATTGACCGTGGTGAGCATGGCAGCCCGGTCTTTGCTGGGGGTATAGGTGAAGTGCGCATCGCTGTAGTAAGCCTTCATCTCAGCGAAGATGTCTTTCTTCAAGCCAAACAAGACGCGGTGGATGGGCTCAAACTCGAGGCCCGAATCATGCACATTTTCAATCTCCACCAGGGCATAGCGGGCGGGATGATCCATGCCCACCTGCGGCTTGATCTTTTCCCAAATGGCCTTGGCAGTGGCCAGGGAGTGGTTGCCGTCGCCCATGGCAAAGAGCAGCACACTTTGTTTATTGTCCACGCCGTATTTGCTAGCAAAAGTGCGTGGCTGGGCCAATTCTTCGAGCGCCCCGATGACGCCATCTTCCAGGGCGGGGTCATCCACCAGGCAGCCGGTCAAATGGCCCGAGCCAGCCATCAGGTCAAAATCATACAGCGGCTTGAGCTTATCCTTATTCTGGGTCAGCGGCCCGATGACGGTGTGCTTGGGGTCGTCGATCAGCACCAGGATATGCGGCGATTCCAGCGGCGCGCCCTGGCGGATGCGCATGCGCGGAGGCAGGCGTTCAACGATCGTACCCTCGGTTGCACGGATCAAAGACTGTGAGCCTTTGCTGTAGTCATAGCACTCCAGGTCCAGCGCCAGCACCAGGCCCTTGCGCCGCTTGCCATCTACGGTCCGTTCGACGTACACCATGCCCTCGTGCGGAACCAGCAAGCCCTCATCCAGATACTTGCGCATCGCAGCCTGGATGGATTGGATGCGCACATCGGCCCCTGGCTCTTCCAGGTATACCTCAGGGAAGATCAGGTTGAGGGTAGATGGGGCGTCGCCGACCATCTGTGCCACCTGCTGCCAATATTCAGGCTGGGAGGTGAACTGGTCGCAGGCGATGACCGCCCACTTACCCAGGTCGGTGCCAGCGCGGGGCAAATATACCTGCGGGATCTGTACGCCGATGGAATGAACTATTTTCATACGCCTCCTTATGAATATGACGTGCTCTGAATCAATGACCCAATTATAATTCGTTTTGATCGCCCATCAATCCAGCATCCGCTCTGCCAGCCAGCGCGAGAGCTTACGCAGCCAGGTGATGCGGCCGCGCAGTTGGTAACGCAGGTACCCGTGCGGCAGGCAGCGGCGAAACAGCCACAAGTAGAGCGCCGTGCCCAACAAGTAAGCCAGCAAAGCCAGGGCAGCCCCGGCTGCCACGATGCCTGCTGCCAGCACCATCTGCTTGCCCCAATAATCAACCGATAAGGCCAGTCCTCCATATAACACCAGGGCCGGCAGTAAGATGCGCAGCACAGCCCCAACCCCAGCCTGGAGGCTACGCCGAGATGCAGGAATGGTGCAGTCTTTGCCATTAACCCACAAGTGCCTGGCATGGTGAAAATCTTGCAAGTAATACTCAAATTCGCGCTGCCGCCCCAAGAAAAACGCTTCGTAATCCTGGATCTCAACCCGCATATCCAGCATTTTCCAGGGCCAGTTGGCGCTGCCCAAGAAGCGCCCCCTGAAGGCCTGCTGGCGCAGATCTTCCATGATGGCTGCCAAAATCTGGAAGTCAAAAACAGGTCCCCTGGCATGCGGGTCAAAGATCGAAGTAAAGGCCACCTTGTGGCGGAAAGCAGGCCAATCCTTGCCCATTTCGTTCTTCAGGCGGGCCTCATGCTTGCCAAAAGAGAGCACGCGCACATGCTCTGGGTCGTAAGCCAGGCAGTTATCATGCTGGGTCTGTTCTGCCCCCTGGAGGCCATAGGAGACCGTTTGCGGGGTGATGTAAAGAAGAACGATAGGCGGCATGGGAGAATTATACCGGCATCAAGACTTCTTGCGTCTCGATGATCTCTGCCTGCAAGGCGCCATTGCTCAGCTCTAACAAAGCCTGCTGGAAAGGCGGCAAATGTTCGACCGCAAAGCGGGCGGTGAGGGTCACATCGGCGGCAAAGGTTTCATCTAAAATTTCGCCGTGGTGGGCAGCCGCCAGGCGGCGGATGCGCTCCACCAGGTTATACGCGAAGACGAGCATCACCGTGTGCGTGAGCACCTTTTCGGCGCGCGGGGCGGCTTCGACCACCAGGCGCACAGCATCCGAATAGGCGCGCACCAACCCGCCAGTGCCCAGCTTGGTGCCGCCGAAGTAGCGTGTCACCACCACGGCGGCATCGCCCAGGCCGCTGCCACGCAGCACCGCCAGGGCCGGGCGGCCCGCCGTGCCAGAGGGCTCGCCGGCATCGGTGCAGTGGGCCGTGACCGAATCGCCGTATCCCACCAGGTAAGCCGGCACATTGTGGCTGGCATCGGCAAACTCGGCCTTGATGCGGGCAATAAAAGCCCTGGCCTCTTCGACGCTGAAGACAGGGGCCAGGGTGGCAATGAAGCGCGAGTTCGATACCATCAACTCGCGCCGGATCTCTTGAGCAGGGACGGGGTAACGCGCCATGATGCGTGTATTGTACTTGAGATTGAGAGAAATCAGAGAGGTATAATGGAGCGCGTTGATAAGCGAGCAGGCCACGGGGTCTTTCTGGGCCGCCCAAGGCTGGTTGCCCGATCGCATTACCTATGCACAGTCGCCTTTGCCCACTGTTAGCGAGCTTTGGAGCAAGATCCTGAACAGGCTCAAGCGGCGAAGACAAACCGCTTAGCGCCTCGAGTTACAATTTTTCCAGGCCATGGGCTTCTAACAGGGCAGCGTCTTCCATCAATTCTTTCGTCGCCCCATCGGCCACAATCCGGCCCTCGTCCATGATGACCATGCGCGGGAAAATCTCGCGCACCATCAGCATATCGTGGGTTGAAACCAGCATGGTGATGGGCAGCTCAGCCAACAGGTTGATCAGCGTGCGGCGAGCGCGCGGGTCGAGGCCGGCAGTGGGCTCATCCAGCACCAGCACCTCAGGGCGCATCGAAAGCACGGTGGCAATGGCGATGCGTTTCTTCTCTCCGGTGCTCAGGTGGTGCGAGACGCGCCCGGCATATTCAGCCATGCGCACGGCTGCCAGGGCTTCGTCCACCCGCCGGCGCACCTCATCCGGCGGCAGGCCCTGGTAGAGCGGGCCAAAAGCCACATCGTCGAAGACGGTGGGCGAGAAAAGCTGGTCGTCAGGCGATTGGAACACCACCCCCACCCGGGCACGCACCTGGCCCAGGGTGTCTTTGCCCACCATCAGCCCGGCTACCTTCACCTGCCCCTGCCCGGCCAGGATGCCGTTGAGGTGCAGGATGAGGGTCGATTTGCCCGCCCCGTTGGGCCCCACCAGGGCAGCCTTTTCGCAGGGGGCCAGGTTCAGCGAAACATTGCGCAAGGCCGTGTGCCCATCGGGATAGGCGTAAGACAGGTCGTTGATCTCGATCGAATGATGGCTCATTCCATTAACCCTTGAAAAGATTGGCAAGCAGCAGGATGAAAGCCAGCAAGGCTATTCCAAAGCCGACCACCAGCCAGTGAGCGCGGCGCAAAGCAGGCATAGGCATCGAACGCACTTCGCCATCATAACCGCGGGAGAGCATGGCCATGTAGATGCGGTCGGCGCGCTCAATGGCGCGCAAGAAAAGGTTGCCCGCCATGCCCCCGGTGACCGAGGCGCGCCAGGCCAGGCTGCCGCCGGTACGCCGCCCGGGCTGGTCATAGCCGCTGCGGGCGGAGCGGGCGCGCATCAAGCGCAGGGCTTCGTCCACCAGCACAAACAGGTAGCGCCACATCAGCCCAAAGACCGCCACCAACAGGCGCGGCAAGCCAATGGCGCGCATGGCAGCCAGCAAGCCAGGGAAGGGCGTGCTGGAGGCCAGCACGATGGCCGCCTGCACCGAAAGCCAGGATTTGAGCACGATGCTGGCAAAGCGCTCCAGGCCGGGCTGGCTGGCCTGCAAGACCCAACTGCCAATGGAAAAGCGGAACAAGGGCTCGCCGGGCAAGGTAAATATCACCGGCAGGGCCGCCAGCACAAAAGGCAAAACCAAAGCCGAGCGCTTGAGCACCCAACCCACGCCCAGCTCTGAGAACATCTCTACCACCAGGATCAAGACCCCAAGCAGGATGTAAGCCGGCCAGGCGCCGGCTGGGGCCAAGGCGCAGGTGAGGATAAAGGCCAGCGCCAACACCAACTTTATGCGCGCGTCTGCGGCATGGATGGGGCTGCGGCGTTCCTGGTAGGGGTCAAGGAAGTGCAGGTGCATCGGTCAGGCGGCAGTGCGTTTGCGGCGGGTGTATGCCAACGCCAGGGCAGCGCCAAAGACGATCAGCACACCCACAATACCGGCGATGATCGTGGCCGCGCCCTCATTGGAAACGCCCGGGAAGACGTAATCTGGAATAACGTGATACAGTGGGCCCTGAGCGGCATCCAAAAAGCCCTTTTGCTCGGCCACCCATTCCAGGCCATCGGGATTGGCCGAGGCCAAAGGCGAAGCCACCGCCAGCGCCAGGGCGATCAACAGCCCGGCTGCCCACACCAGCCAGCCACCTTGCGGTGCGCTTGAACCGGCTTCCAGCAGGTCGCGGCGGCTGGCATACAAAAAGGCCAGCGCGCCCACCGTGATCAGGGCCTCGCCCAGGCCAATGAGGGCATGAATACCCGCCATAGCGGGGATGGCCAGGTTGGCCAGGGAAGTGCCCGAGAGAGCCAACTGCAATCCCACCCCCAGGGCCGCTATCTCAATCGAGAACCAGGCCGCCAGGGCCCCACCCACAAAAAGCCCCCACTTGCGCCCGCCGGTCAGCTTTTTAACGGTCTGGTAGACTGCATAAGAGACCGCCACGCCCACGAGACCCATGTTAAAGATGTTGGCCCCCAGAGCCAGCAGCCCGCCATCTTGAAAGATGAGCGCCTGGACGCCGACCACGCAGGTCATCACCAGGATGGCTGCCCAGGGCCCCAGCAGGATGGTGGCAATGGCGGCGCCCATCAGGTGGCCCGAGGTGCCCCCCGCCACGGTGAAATTGAGCATCTGCCCGGCAAAGATGGCCGCCGCCAGTACGCCCATCAACGGCACCTGGCGCTCGCCCAGCTCGGCGCTGAGGCGCTTGAGGGCGTAGGCCACCACGGCAATGGTGACCACCCATAAGATAATCGAAACCACAACGGATAAGAAGCCGTCGGGAATGTGCATCAAAACTGGCTTAAGCAGCATTTTTATCTCCCAAGGGGGTTTAACCGGCCTCAGACTGGCAGGCGGCGCAAACCCCCAGCATCGAAATGTGCTGTAGATCGGGGGTAAAGTGGTAATGGGCCTGGATCTCTTGGCTGAGGGGCAGCAGCAGGTGGTGGTCGGCATCGGTCACTTGGCCGCACAGGCGGCAGACCAGGTGAATATGCGGGCCATGGCGCATGGTGGTGTAGACCATCTTGCCACACAGGTCGGCGCGCGAGGCCAGGCCGCGTTCCACCAACAAATCGAGGGTACGGTAGACGGTGGCGATGTTAACCGCAGGCGTACGCGCCTGGGCCAGCTCAAAAACTTCTTCGGCAGACAGGTGGCGCTCAGCATGAGCGATCACTTCAAGGATCACCGTCCGCTGGGGCGTGATACGGTGTCCCTGGGCACGCAGGGCCTGGAGCAGGGTGTGACAGTGGGCCATTCTTATTGCGACCTTTCGCAATAAGAATTATACCATTTATATACTTCCGGAGAATTTTGCTACCAGGCGGTCTTTGGGCTGGTAGCCGCTGACCCGCTGCACCGGGTTCCCGTTAACGAAGAGCATCAGGGTAGGCACGCTCATCACGCCATACTGCATCGCCAGGCTGGAACACTCATCCACGTCCAGCTTGACCACTTTGACCTTGCCCTGCCATTCGCCGGCAAGCTGTTCTACCACCGGCTCCAGCATCTTGCACGGCCCGCACCAGGTGGCTGTGAAATCCACCAGCACGGGGAGAACAGATTGCAGCACTTCGCTTTCAAAGCTGGCTTCGGTAAGCCCAGAAATATTTGCCATGATTGTTGCCTCCCCTGACATCGTAACAATTCGCAAGGCAAAAGTCAAGGGTTGGGAGTTCGATAGCCCACCAGGAGAGAAATTCAAGATTCAGAAGTTGACGCTAGCCGTTGATAGTGATAGAATGCACTTCGCAAGACGGGCGTGTAGCTCAATGGCAGAGCAGTGGCCTTTTAAGTCATTGGTTGAAGGTTCGAGCCCTTCCACGCTCATTACAACCACCGGTTAACAGCCGGTGGTTGTGTTTTTAACAATTCCATCCCCCCGGTTTATCCGGGCTAGATGATTACAGGTATAATACTTTTGCACCTGTCCGGATCAATCCTTTGGAGCGTATGCTGGTTGTAAAAAACTGAAGTGGAGAAAACTGCATGAAACGACCGCTAACCACATGGATCCTGGCATTTTTGCTGCTCTTGCTGGTGTTGGCCGCCTTGGCCTGCAGCCTGCCATCTGCCGCACCCACCGTGGTGGTCGTTGAGACCGTGGTGGTTGTGGTGACACCCGCGGCTCCTGCCACCATCGCCGCCCTGCCCAGCGATACCGCCATCCCCCAACAACCCCAGGCTGCGGCCAGCGCTACACCCTGGCCCACCAACACCCCCGGCCCAACGAATACGCCCGAGCCAACGAACACGCCCACCCCCACCAAGAGCCCCACTACCTCCCCTACCGTCCAGCTCACCCCCAGCCTCACGCCCACTTACTCTCCTGAGAATTATTGGCGTTATGGCTCGCCCACGCCCTTCACAGCCTGCCCGGGCACGCTGCCCTCGCGCCTGTGGGCGGGCGGCTATGCCTACGTGATCCCCGATCCGCCCCTTGCCAACCGCGTGCGCGACGGCGCAGGCACATCCTTCCGCCAGCTCGGCACCATCGAACCTGGCTGGGGTATGCAGATCCTTGAAGGGCCGGTCTGCGCCGATGGCCTGGTATGGTGGAAGGTGCGCTCCTTCAACGAGGATCTCACCGGCTGGACCGCCGAGCAAGATGGCAAATCCTACTGGCTGGCCCCCTGTCCGCTGGATACCGAATGCGGCGTAATGATGCCCTAAAGAAGAAGTCTCCTACGATCTCTCGAATTCCATGCGCCGGCCTGGCCTGATTGTTTACAACGATGCTCAATTACGGTTATAACCTGATCAAACTGCTCTTTGGACACCGCCACCTGAAGCCGCGCCTGGGGATCTATTACGTCACGGCGCAGTGCAACTTCAACTGCACCTACTGCGAAGATTTTGGCCGGCCGCGCAACCTCTCCACTGAAGACGCCTACCTGCCCCAGCCGCTGGCTGGAGCCCAGCGTATCCTGGCAGTGCTGAGGCAGGGGGTAGATTGCCTGATGCTCACCGGTGGCGAGCCCCTGCTTTACCCGCACCTGCTGCCCCTGGTAACCTATGCCCGCCGCGAGCTGCGCTTCAGGCAGATCACCCTCACCACCAACGGCTGGCTGCTGCCTCAGGCCGAGGGACTGCTGCCCCTGCTCGACCGGCTGATCATCAGCCTGGATGCCGCCGACCCCGAGAAATGGAGCGGCATCATCCGCACCCCCCTGGCGGCGCAGGCGGTGCTCGAAAACATCGAACGGTATGCTGCCCGGCAGAAGAAAGACCGCTTCCGGCTGATCATCAACGCCGTGCTCACGCCCCAAACTCTGCCCGAAGGACCGGCCTTGCTTGATTTCTGCGCCCGGCACAAAATCCTGATCTCGTTTTCACCGCAAGCGGTCTGCAATTGGCCGCGTTACGACCTGGTCACCCACCCCGGGTACCGGCCCTTCATCACACACGTGATGGCGGTCAAGCGGCGCGGCGGGCCGGTCTTGGGCAGCATGGCTTATTGGAAAACCCTGCTCAACCTGCAGCCATACTCTTGTTACCCCACCCTGACCCCACGCGTGCTGCCCAACGGCGATCTCACCTATCCCTGCCGCCCGATCGAAAAATCGGGCCACAGCCACGGCGGACGTCCCTGCAACCTGCGAGAGGTCAGTTCGTGGCAAGAAGCGCGCCAGGCGGCGGCACGGCAGTACGGCCCGCCGCCGCGCGTGTGCAGCAGTTGCTTCCAGCAGTGTTTCGCCGAAAGCTCATTGATGCAGGCCCAACCCCTGAGCCTGTTGAAAGAGCTGATCCTTTACTCCCCCAGCCGTCAGGCTGATCTTTCTACTTATGCTCCCGGATGATCAACCCGTGATGCCGCCATCTGACACGCATCCAGCCATCATCATCGGCGGCGGCATCTCAGGGCTAACAGCCGCACTGCACCTGGCAGAAGGCGGCCTGCACCCCCTGGTGCTCGAAGCCGACCCGCGCTTTTGCGGCGGACGGCTGGCGGGCGGCGAAGACGTTGAGCTGGATGGCTGGCATTTTCGCATGGAACACGGCGTACACGGCATTTGGGCGCCCTACCGCAACTTTCACGCCATGCTGGCCCGGCATGACATTCGCCCGGTCATCGTCCCTGCCCAAGAAGAATTGTGGGCCTACCAGCAAGATTTAGAGACGCGCTCGGCCCCGGTCGGCAACGCCATCCGGCGCAGTTGGCTGCCCGCACCCCTGCATTATGCCAACCTGCTGCTCAACCGGGGCTTCTGGCACGTGGCCGGGTTCGAGGCCTACCTGGCCCAACTTTTGGTTTGGGACGGCCTGACCATGGCCCTGGCGGTAGACCCCCTGGCCGAAGGCCAGCCGCTGGAAGGGCTGTCTTTGAAGGATATGGTACGCTATTGGCCGCCACGCGTGCGCGCCCTTTTCATCGGCCTGGCCCGCAACGGACTGGCCGGGCGCCCAGAGGATATCCCCCTCTCAGGCTTCATTGCCTTCTTACGTTTCTACACCCTCATGCGCCGCGACAGTTGGGAGTTCGGCTACATCCCGGCCGATGGAGGCACGAACGTCATCGAGCCGCTGGCCGCGGCAGTCAAAGCCCTGGGCGGGGCGGTGCAGTTGGGCTGCCAGGTTCAGCGCCTGGAGAGGCTCGCCGACCCAGATGGAACAGGCGAACTCTGGAAGGTACACTGGCAAGCCGCAGAAAGCGGCAAAAACGGCGCCTGCCTGGCCCGGCATGTGATCCTGGCGGCAGATGTCTGCCATGCTGCCGAACTGGTGCAAGCCAGCTTTGGCCCTGCCGCTGCCGGGCTGTATTGGCCCCCCAGCTCAAAAACTGCCGTGGCCCGTTTTTGGTTTGATGCCCCGCCGCGCCCCGGCCCCGAGGCAGGCATCTTCAGCGGCGAGTTTGTGTTAGACAACTTCTTCTGGCTGCACCGCATCCAAGATCAATACCGGCGCTGGCAGCGCGCCACCGGCGGCAGCGCGCTGGAAGTGCACCTCTACGGCCCGCCAGAGCTGTTAGAGGTAGAGGATGCCGTTTTGTTAGCTTACGCCCGCCGCGATGTGCTGAGCCTGTACCCCGAATTGAAAGGGCATGAACGGCACGCCATCTTCCAGCGCAACAATACCCCCCACACCATCTTTGGCGTGGGGCCAGCCGAGCGCCACCTGGGCGTCCAGACGCCCTGGCCCGGCCTATTCTGCTGCGGCGATTGGGTGAACGACCCCAGCCCGGCCTTCTTCTTGGAACGCGCCTGCGCCACGGGCATCAAAGCCGCCAACGCCGTGCTGGCTGCCGCAGGAAAGCCTGCCTTTGCGCTTTTGGACTATTTGCCCCCCGAGCCGCTGGCTGCGCGGATCGAATCGATCTTCCGCTGGGGGCGCGGGCGGCTGCGCCGGCAAAGGGCGCGGCGCCGGCAAGGCCGGCAGCAAGCAGGGTAAAACCCGCCCGCCGGGAAAGGCTAAATAATTTGACGCCCGGTTTCATCGGGGCTATAATGTTGTACAAGAAGTGGACAATTTTCATCTAGGAGGAAAATATGCCAAAGTTCGAACGTGAAGTTGAAATCGATGCACCTGTTGAAAAGGTATGGGAAATCCTGACCAACCCCACCCTGTGGTCTAAGTGGTTCCCTGGCATCGATGCGATCTCCGAGTCGCCCGCTCTCAGCGAAAACACAACCTTCGAGTGGACCAAGGATGCCCAAACCGGCACTTGCACGATCGTCAAGATGGTGCCGATGAAACTGCTGGAGATCAGAACCCAACTGGGCAACGACAAAGATGCCCATGTCTTCAAGCTGCGCCCGAGCGGCGGCCTGTTTGGGCTGACCGACGACGAGTGCAAGGTCGAGTACACCCTGGATACGCTGATGGGGGGCGGCATCTTGGGTAATTTCGTGGCTGGCGGCAATCCCAAAGATATGCTGCGGGTCAAGAAAGCCATGCTCACCTTCCGAAAAATGGTCGAGACCATGTAACTGGCCCCGGCCTATCAACCTATCCAATAACTCTCAATAAAGGAGAACCTTATGAATCTAATTGCAACTATCATCGTTGGCTTGATTGCAGGCATAGTGGCTTCTTGGATCATGAAAGCCAAGACCGGCATGTTGGTGGACCTGATCTTGGGCGTGGTCGGGGCAATTGTTGGCGGTTGGCTTACCAGCCTGCTGCTGGGCGTTGACCTGACTGGCGGCCTGAACCTGACCAGCATCATTGTGGCGATCATCGGCGCCATCATCGTGATCGCCGTCTACCGCTTCATCCGCCGCAAGGCTTAAGTTCCCAATATACATAAAAACAGGGCCGTGCCAAAAGCACGGCCCTGTTTTTATTGTGGTATTTACCGGCAAATCTCCAGGGTCACATCATCCACGTACATCGCTGTCAGGCCACCGTAGCCGTTGTTGTAGACACCGTACTGCAAGGCAACGTACCAACCGGCATATTCGCTCAGGTCAAATTCCATGTAAACCCACTGCCCGGCATTGCTGCGCTGCCAGACGAGGGTCTCGGCGATGTTCTGGTATCGGTCCAGCACCAGCAGGTACTGCACGTCATAATCTTCAGGGGTCAGGCCCAAGGTGGTAGAACCGTCCAGCTTGGCATCAAGGCTGGGCTTGGGGGGCAGCATGCCATCGGGCGATTCGCCGCTGAGCGGGTAAAGCCAC
>JAKQIM010000012.1 GCA_029557965.1 Chloroflexota bacterium
TTGGCTGGCTGAATGGCCGGAAATGGGCGCACTGTTCCATAAGATTATTGCAGCGCGGCCGCGCCATTGGCGGCTGCCTGCCCTAGCATGCCAGGCTGCCAGCGGTACGCTCGATCAGGCCGCGCCGGCCCTAACTGCCAATGCCTGTTTTCATATCAGCATCATTCTGGTAGATGACCTGTTGGATGATGATCCGCGCGGCGAACATAACCGGATTGGCGCACCGATGGTCGCTAACCTGGCTCTGGCTTTTGCGGCTACTGGGATGCGCCTTATCGCCTCCAGTGATCTTGAACCAACGCTCCGTTTGGTCGCTTTGGCAGAAGCCGCAAAGATGCTGTATATCACCGCCCTGGGGCAGAGCCTGGATATGCAAAACCCGTCCACCGAAGAGGGCTACTGGCGCCTGGTGGAAATGAAAAGCGCCCCTTTCTTTTGCACGGCATTCTACCTAGGCGGGCTCTTTGGAGAAATTGACCCACAGACGGCTCCACAGCTTAAACACCTGGGCCGGTTGTACGGCGAGATCATTCAAATTCATGATGATCTGGGAGATGCCCTGGACACACCGGCCAACCCCGATTGGCTGTTGGGACGCGCCTCGCTGCCGATTTTGTTTGCCGAGAGTGTGCACCATCCCCAACAGGCGCGCTTCATCGACCTTCGCAGGGCAATTCCTCTGGCCGAGACCCTGGCCGAAGCTCAATCTATCTTGCTCCAATGCGGGGCGATCAGTTATGGCATTCAGCAGATCTTGCAGCGATATCAAGATGCCTCTGACCTGTTGGCGACGATGACCTTGCCTTCTGCCAATGTTTTGCAATCCTTGCTGGATGATTTGGTCAGGCCGATCGAGGTGATGTTTGAACAGTTATCCGCTCACTCAATAAGTATACAGGTAGATCAGAATCGCACTTTGGATTCTGCTAAACGAACTTTAGTATGCTATCGCGAATGGTAAAACGGCAGTGCTAGGTTTCCGCGTCTTTCTGGGTAGACTTGTGGGTTGCCATTACGCCCCCCCCATCATCCCCCGCGGTCTATACTGCAGCGCCTCCGCCAGGTGACTCGGCCCAATCCTTTCACTCCCCGCTAAATCCGCAATCGTCCGCGCCAGCTTCAAGATGCGGTGATAAGCCCGCGCGCTGAGCTGCAGCTGGCTCATCGCCGATTTCATCAGACTGCGGCTGGTATCGTCCAGGTCGCAGAACTTGCGCACCTCGGCCGGGCGCATATCCGAATTACAAGCGATTTGGAGATGTGACGATCTCATCGTCACATCTCCAAATCGCTTTCTTTGGATCTGCCGCGCCGTCTCCACCCGCGCCCGCACCGTCTCGGAGGGCTCGCCCAGGCGGGTGTCGCTCAGCTTGTCGTACTCCACGCGCGGCACTTCGATGTGGATGTCGATGCGGTCCAGCAGCGGGCCGGAGATGCGCTTCTGGTACTTGGTGACGGTACCGGGGGAGCAGGTGCAGGGCTTGACGGAATCATTGTAATAACCGCAGGGGCAGGGATACACACAATGTAAGATTTTCGGTGAGGGGTGCGGTGAGAGAGATAACTCTATTGGACACACAAATCAGTTTGTAAAGCTTTTATTCACCCAGCGATCTGCGATACGCCTCCACGGCCAGGCGCGTGGTGAACCAAACACGCCCTCGCTTGATGGCTTCCAACCGCCCTTTGCGCGCCAACAGGCTGAGATATCCCTGGCTGTAAACTGATTGTCTTCCGGCGCATCTTTGCTCACGGTCCACGCCCACCCATGCACAGCGCCGCGGCCCAAAGGTTTTCCAATAGTGACTTGGCGATATCATCAGCAGTCTGTCAGCCAGGTCGATGCGCTTTTCGGTGAGACACGATTGGGATCGTTTGCAACTGGTCCGACACCCCAAAACCAAGCCAATGCAGGTATTGATGAAATATTTCTACTTGATCAGGGATGACAAACAACAGATTTGGGTCAAGATAACCTTTAAGCGCCGGTTTGATCAGTGGGCTGGTGACTATGGCTTGAAAAACCTCTTCTTGCGGACAACGTACTACAATGACCGACTCCAATTCAATCGTGTAAGACTCTCCGGCCCAAGAACGAAGTGCTAATTCAAGCAGTGGCGGCAACGAGTGTTTCAAGCGGTTATTAAGCAGGATAAGTAATTCAGTAATTTTCCGACCTGGCCGCAGAGCAACCGAGACGCTTTTAGCGGTAAGTTGCCATTCAAAACCTGATATAGGAATTGCCCACTGGCTAAGCTGGGCAGCCGTTACCATGTCGTGAGCGCCATGCTTCAGGCAGATGATCCCGGTTTCGGTCACGGTGAGATCTTTGGGAAGTGGTTCAGCATAGTTGATGCGGGTCAGCCCTGAAAGCGGAGGAATAGGCGAGGAAGTTAACAAGAGAAAACGTTCAGCTACCACAGTACCCACTAAGCCCTGTGCGAATTCATCTTGTAAGGTCTGCGCAGAAGGGAATTCCAATAGCTGTGCATTGCGGCGTAGGGAGATTTTCTCCCGCAAAGAGGCCCATTCATGTAATTCAACAATGATGTTTTGAGACAATTCAGCCTGGGAGCCGGTTTGTAAAGTTGTGATGATTTGGTCTAAAGTAGTGCCGCTTTCCAGGCCGCGATAGATCGACTCGCGATTAATACGGTAATGAGCAGTATGCTTGTGCGCATGCGCTCGTTCGGCATGGCGCTCCAGGAAGGCCAGTTGGAGCGCATTGACTCGATCCAGATAGACAATGATATCGAAGTTGGGTTGCACGATCCAGGCAGGTTGGTCAGATACAGTAGCATGGACTTCTGGTTTGAAAACGGTAGCGAGCTCTGGGTGGAATATTTCACGGCCAATCTGTGTTAGACGAAATCCAGTTAGTTGGCTGCCTTCAACAACCAATTCCACCAATCCCAGAAAATAGAGCCAAGTGGTAAACGCGCTCGCCAGCCATGGAAATTCTTGTTTGAGCCATTCGGTACGCGTTTTTTGCTGCCAGCTTAAAAGCTCCTGTTTTTGCAACTCTGGGGTTTTTGAGCCATAAAAAAAGGGACGTCGCGGTGGATAATCAAGCGCAAAATCCTCGCCAATACGATTGTAAAGAGCTTGATCAAAGTCCCTGATTGAGAAAAAAACTTCCGGGTTAAGCGGCAACGCAGATAACGCCAGCATCAAAGCCAAGCGTCCCTGGTTACGGCCTTTTCCATCGTTATCAAGATAAGTATTTCTCACTGGCAATTCCCACCATGTAGAGCTGCGAAGGAACCCTTCTAATAACAAGTAAATTTGTTCACGAAAAGGTCGGCGGGCAAAATGATCAGGGGAGTTTTTGATGATGAGTTGGCTATCCCCTGTCTTTTCGAGCAAATCAGAATAACGGAAAGCGCCTAACCAAGCCTGCACAGGGTTGGGAAATAAAAAGCCGTCCACATCTAAGCCTTGCTCATCCCAGTGTAGGGCTTTTCGCAACTTGATTTCGTCATTGACACGCACTGTGCCGCTTTGAGTGAGTTTTAGCCCGCCCATATTTTCAATTGCTTGCAGCATACCCAGCACATCCAACGCTACGGCAGATGTTCGACGAAAATGAATCTCGCCATGCGCTTGCATATGAGGAATCTCCATGGGAGCATATTCTGGGAACCCCACCTGTGCAAGCAAGCGCTCATCGGAATAGAGCCGGGTGCTGTAACTATAATTTTCGCTAAAATAATCTGGACTATAGGAATCTGTGGCGAGAATCAATCCACGGCGGAACAATGGCTCAATGAAATCGTCCCGATAGCTATAAGTACGGCGAGGGTGCAAACCGCAAGCCAGAAGGCCAACCTTAAGAACATTGAATTGAATAACCCCTCCCATGCGCTTGATCAGCGCCAGTGCGTTACGTTCCCAGGAAGCCAGACTGGAAATGGCCGCCTGCACTTTTTGGGGATCTTTTAGACCGGCGCAGATGCAAGCGATGCACTCATCTTTACGCATTTTAGAATCCCCGCCCCATAGTTTGACCATCGGTTTGAGTTTATCTGCACCAACTCGCGATAGATCGTGATCGAAATAGAGCGGCATAGGTTAGGCTTCCAACACTTTTGGCGTATGGCCCAGCTTGAGAAGACGCGCCAGCAGAACATCCACTTTTCCTGGAGCAACAACGGCTACAGTGGAGCTAAGCCGGGTGAGCAAGCATTGTGCTGTGGTCGGGTTTGTATACAGGCTATCGAGAATTAAAGAGTCGGCTACCTCGATAATAGGCAAATTTTCATGCAAAACAGGTTGCGTCATAGCACTTCGCTTTCGTACAAAATCTCGTATTTGTAACCCTGCTCGGTCAGAAATCGTTGCCGGTTGGCAGCAAAGGTCTGGTCAACTGTTTCACGGGTGACAATGGTGTAAAAATGTGCCATTATGCCATCACTTTTGGGGCGTAAGATCCGCCCCAAGCGTTGGGCTTCTTCCTGCCGGCTGCCGAAGGTGCCAGAAATCTCAATGGCAACACTGGCATCTGGCAAATCAATGCTGAAATTAGCAACTTTTGAGACAACTAACGTTCGAATTTCGCCGGCGCGGAATGCTTTATAAAGTTTTTCCCGCTCAGCGACAGGTGTCTGCCCGTTGATTAGTGGGGCTTGTAACAGTGCGGCGATCTGATCCAGTTGGTCAAGGTACATGCCAATGACAAGAATATTCTCCCCAATGTGCCGCTTCAAAATAGCCTGCAACACAGGCAGTTTTCGGTTATTGTGTGCTGCAATTGAGTACTTTTCACGCGGCGAAGCAATTGCATACTCCATACGAGCACTTTCTGCCAGCGGTATACGAATCTCATGACAAATAGCAGTGGCTATCCAGCCTTGCTTTTCCAAATCCTTCCACGGGACGTTATATTTCTGCGGGCCGATCAGCGAAAAAACATCACCTTCCATGCCATCCTCTCGTACCAGTGTGGCGGTCAGCCCCAGGCGACGGCGAGCCTGGATTTCAGCGGTAATGCGGAAGAGCGGGGCTGGTAGAAGGTGTACCTCATCGTAAATAATCAAGCCCCAGCTGCGAGCATTAAACAGGCTGAAGTGCGGAAATTCGTCTCTGGAACCGCGCTTTCGGTAAGTCAAAATCTGGTAAGTGCTGATAGTTACAGGACGGATTTCCTTTTGCAAGCCAGAGTATTCCCCGATCAAATCCTCCGTCAGCGATGTTTTATCAACCAACTCGCTTATCCATTGGCGGACAGCCACTGTGCTCGGAGTCAAAATCAACGTGGATGTCTGCACCTGTGCCATGGCCGCCATGCCGACAATCGTCTTTCCTGCACCGCATGGCAACACCACCACCCCACTACCGCCTCGCGCCGAGCCGCTTGCATAAAAAACATCTGCGGCTTCCTCCTGATAATGTCGCAGCCGGAACGCTTTTCCGTTGGTCGTCATCACACGCAGCGAGATCGGCAAATCTTCGCCCGCCACATACCCGGCTAAATCCTCAGCAGGATAGCCAATTTGCAGCAGTGCCTGTTTCAGGTGGCCACGCCGCCCTGGAGTTACCAGGGCGCGGTGGGCATCCAGCCAACTATGTAAAAAACGCGCTGTGGTTTTGTGGCTCTGGATTTCTACCATTAGCGCCGCGTCAGCGCTAGTCAAAACCAGGGCATCGCCTTCGCGGACGATCTTGACGCGGCCATAACGTGCAACATATTCTTCTATGTCGCGCGCCACATTCGGTGGCAGGCCATATTTTGAGAAATCCTCTAACTGCGCTAAAATCTCCATGGCAGTTAGCCCTGACGAGGCCGCATTCCAAAGCGAAAGCGGCGTAATGCGATAGGTGTGAATATACTCCGGCGACTTTTCTAGTTCGGCAAAACGCGCCAAGGCATCACGCGCGGCTTCGTAACGATCGTTTTGCACTTCAAGCAGCAGGCTTTTATCACTTTGAACGATCAGTGGGTTGGAAGTTACTGGCATATCGGAAGCTGTATAATGATAATCAGCGTCATCGGGCACAACTTAGTTCAACCATGTCTTAGCCATCAGGTTGGAAAGATCAAGCTTTTGCCCAGATCGCTCAACTGCGCCACAAACCTTTCGGGGTCGGGCGGATTAATCCAACGCACTGCTTCCCAATCTGAGTGCGTTGCAGAGCAAAGCACCCGCGCCAGGTCCACCGGAAAAACACCGGCTGCCTTGCCCTGTGCGCCGGTGATAGCGTCGCTCAGCAATAAGCCTTTCTGGCAGCACAAGCCCCAAATATCAGCCAGATCTTTTGGCGCAGAGCGGTCTAATACAGCCGTAACTTTATTGGCCAGAATATTCTCGGCTGTATCTATTCTGCCCAGCGCAGAATGCAGCCAGGGTTCCCCCACTCGTGATGGAACATCATTAACCAGTTCAACTTTGAGGTTGATATCTGCCTGGGTCAGGTTTAAACGCACATAGCGCTCTTCGCGTAGCAGCACTTGCGTATTCCAATCCGAAAAATGCACCAGTCCCTGGACTACACGATCTGCCCAGAGTACAAAATATTCGCTATCATTGACAAAAAAATCCAAGTCTTCAGAGAAACGGTGGTTCAGGTAGACACGCGATAGAGCAGTTCCACCGGTCAGGTAGAAACCGGTATCCACCAGCGATAGGGCGTGCAACACCCGATCTTGAAAAGGATAAAGACGGTTGAGATAAAATTCGCGGTCCGTCATTTAGACTAACTCGGGATAATGCACCGGTAGCCAGGCTGCCAGGAAATCAAGCCCGCGTCGGCGGCTGTTGGAGCGGATATGTTCTCGCCACCCGGGCCAATTGGCAATCAAACGACGAAAGCCTAGCAGCCGCACAATCTCTGGATAGGGAGCATACTCCAGCAGGCGCAAAGCTGCCCAATCCGCATCCAGTCGCCCGATGTTCTTTTTACCATCCAATAGCTCCTGGAATTGAGCATCATCAATATCGTAATCCCAAAGGTAAGGTTGCCTCATGTTTTGATTATAGCACATCCACCCTTAAGCCAGGGATAGCCCGTGTTTCATGATAACTATTTGGCCGCGCACACACTCACGCGCCCCCCATCATCCCCCTGGGCCTATATTGCAGCGCCTCTGCCAAATGGCTCGGCCCGATGCGCTCACTCCCCGCCAAATCCGCGATCGTTCTCGCCAGCTTGAGAATGCGGTGATACGCCCGCGCCGACAATTGTAACTGGCTCATGGCGCTCTTCATCAGGCTGCGGCTGGTGTCGTCCAGGTCGCAGAACTTGCGCACCTCGGCGGGGCGCATATCGGCATTGCAGTGTACGGGCGAAGCATTCGCCGTCGAGACCTTGTCTGGATGGGCGTCATGCGGCGATTGTTTCGCCCCTACGGGCACGGCGGCGAAACGCTCGCGCTGGATCTGGCGGGCGGTTTCGACACGCAAACGCACCGTCTCGGAGGGCTCGCCCAGGCGAGAATCGCTCAGCTTGTCGTATTCCACGCGCGGGACTTCGATGTGGATATCGATGCGGTCAAGGAGGGGGCCGGAGATGCGCTTCTGGTATTTGGTGACGGTGGCCGAGGAGCAGGTGCAAGGCTTGACGGAGTCACCCGCGTAACCGCAGGGGCATGGGTTCATGGCGCCAATCAATTGAAAGTTAGCCGGGAAGGTCAGCGAACCCTGGGCGCGGCTGATGGTGACAACCTTGTCTTCCATCGGCTGGCGCATCACCTCAAGCACGCGCATGCCAAATTCGGGCAGTTCGTCCAAGAAGAGCACACCGCGGTGCGCCAGGCTGATCTCGCCGGGGTGAGGCTGGTTGCCGCCGCCCACCAGCCCGGCGTGGCTGATGGTGTGGTGCGGGGCGCGGAAGGGGCGGTTCTGGATCAATGGGGTGTCGGGCGGGAGCTGGTCGGCAACCGAATAAATGCGCGTCACGTCCAGCGCTTCGTCGATGCTCATCTTGGGTAAGATGCCCGGCAGGGCACGCGCCAGCAGGGTCTTGCCGGCGCCGGGTGGCCCGACCATGAGCACGTTGTGGCCCCCAGCCGCCGCCACTTCGAGGGCACGCTTGACGTGCTCTTGCCCCTTGATCTCGCGAAAGTCGGTCGGCGGCACCACGGCCAGGGTTTCGGGCTGGACCGGCGGCTGGATGGGCAGTTCGGCCCGCCCGCTCAGGTGGGCATGCAGCGAGGCCAGGGTATCCACGGGGATGACTTCCAGGTCGGGGATGAGGGCGGCTTCAGCGGCGTCTTCTTGCGGGACGAAGATGCGCCGGAAGCCCTGGCTGCGCGCCGTGGCGGCCATGGGCAGCACGCCACGCGCGTGGCGCACGCGGCCATCTAGCGAAAGCTCGCCCACCACCAGGGCGCCGTCTACGGCTTCTTGCGGCAGGTGGCCCATCATCACCAGCACGCCCAGGGCGATGGGCAGGTCGTAGGTGGGGCCTTCTTTGCGCACCGCGGCAGGGGCCAGGTTGACCACCACGCGCTTGCGCGGGTAGGGTAGGGCGGTGTTCTTGATGGCAGCCTGGACGCGTTCGCGCGATTCTTGTACGGCAGCATCGGGCAGGCCGACGATGGTGATGCCGGGCAAGCCGTCGGCGGTATCGACTTCTACCTCGACGATGACGCCTTCGAGGCCGATGACTGCGCAAGAGTGGACGCGTGAGAGCATAGGATCAGTGGATGACAGACGAAGTGGACGAAACGAAAACCCCAAAAACTTGCCTGAGATTATTATACCCCAGGCTTTCATCACAGGCGTTATAATCATGAGGACGGATAAGACCGGTAAATTATTGGATTCTGGATAAGGAGAAAATCAGCATGGACCAACCACGTACGATTGCATACTTGATCACCCCGACGATGGTTAGCGAGGGGGCCGGGGTGCGCTTGCAGCGCTCGTTTGGGCCCAGCCGCGCTAACCCCCTTGATCCCTTCTTGCTGTTCGACCATTTTGCCTTTAACGAACCGATCGAAGAGGCCTTGGTTGGCTTTCCAACGCACCCGCACCGCGGCATTGAGACCGTGACCTACATGCTCGAAGGCGAGGTGCAGCATAAAGATAGCCTGGGCAACACCGGCCTGATCGAGCCGGGAGATGTGCAGTGGATGACGGCTGGCGGGGGCATTATGCACGAAGAAATGCCGCGTCCCAGCCCCGAGGGCAAGGTGCGAGGTTTCCAGTTATGGGTCAATCTGCCTGCCAGCCTGAAGATGAGCGCGCCGCGCTACCAGGAAGTGAAGGCCGCCAGCATCCCAACCGTTGACCTGGCGGGGGTCCGCCTGCGGGTGGTAGCCGGAGATGCGGTGGGTGCAAGTGGGCCGGTGACCGAGATCGCAGCCAGTCCCTTATACCTGGATGTGCAAATTGAGGCCGGTGCGAGCTTCAATCATTCCATTCCAGAGGGTCATACGGCGATCGCGTATGTATTTGAAGGCCAGGGCTTGTTCGGCGATCCAGCCCAAGAAGTGTCGGCCTTTACCATGATTGTCTTCAGCGATGGCAACGACTTGAGCGTGCGCGCTGCCCCCGATGCGCCCCTGCGCTTTATGCTGATGGTCGGCGCACCGTTCAAAGAGCCGGCGGTTCCTTACGGGCCTTTCGTGATGAACACAGACGAAGAGATCCGCCAGGCCTTGGCAGACCTGCGCAATGGGACCTTTGTGAAGTAAGTCGAAGCCTGGGAACAAGCAAACTTTGGGTATGAATTGGCGACAAAGCCGCCAATTCATACCCCATTTTTGTTTCCTTTACTTTTTAGCTACAACGGGCAGGTAGATGCGCTGGTAAGTGCCGGGGAGAATGTACTCGTCTGCACCCAGGTCTGGAGTGCCGAAGCGCGGCTCATCGTCGATATCCCAACTGACCGCTGTTTCTACGCCCTTGTCGATGGCCGCCGATTCGGCCCGGATGTGGTAATCTCCAGCCGCGGGATCGACGAAGGCGGGATCGCCCGGCTCGGCATGCGTGACGAAGAAGGTGCCCGCTCCCCAGGTGTCGCTGATATTGCCAGACCAGAGGATTCCATCTGCCACTACCACGTTATTGACCTCTTCGCCATGGGCATAGATGCCCACCACATGGCTGACAACGATGGTGTTGTGCATTTGCACTTGCGAGCGCTCACCAGAGTTGGAATCCTCGATCACGTACAAACCCACTCCGTCGCCGCCCGTGTTCTCAGCAAGGGTATTGTGGATCAATTCGGGCGACCCGCCGTTGACGTAGATGCCGGGGGCGTGGAAGTGGGTTGTATCCCCACCGGTCACATAATTATGGGCGATGATATTGTTTTGCAGGGTGGGGCTGTCGTTGATGTACACCCCGCCGCCATACCCGCCCCAGTACTGGTTGCCAACGTGAGTAAAGCCAAAAGCGGTGTTGTAGCGGATGATGTTGCTGTCTAGCAGGATGTTGTCGCCAATAAGGAACATGCCGCCGCCATAACCATGAGAATTGATCGCCGCGTCCTCGCCGGCAAAATTGTATTCGATCAGGTTGCCCATCACCGTAACCATACCATCTGGACCGGTGTCGATATACAGCCCGGCGCCTTTGCAAGCAGAATATGTATTGGTGTTGTGGTGGATGTGGTTGTTTTGCAGCAGCACCTCGCCGCCCCATACCGGGTCGATTTTTACCCCCGGGTCATCATCATAGCCTTTGCCGCGGTTGTACCGGATCTCATTGCCAATGATGTTCAGGTTGCCATCCCCGATGGACAGGCCACTGCTTGAGCTGCCGTGGATGAGGTTATAAGCAATGCGCCCATTCCCGTTAACGTAAAATCCGCTGCCCCCCTGGGTATTGCTGATGACATTGCTTTCAACCACCATCTCGGTTTTGAAGGTGTATAGTGCTGTGCCGTCGTCGTTATTTTCTAGCCAACTTTGGCGCAGGGTCAGGCTGCCCTTTTGAGCACTGATCGCTCCGCCGTGGTTTGATAAGAACTGGTTGTTGGCGGTGATTTGGGTTTCAGCCTCAAACAGGTAGACTCCCGCCCCGCCGCCGGCCTCGTTCTCTTCAAATGTGGTACTCGTCATATTCAGGCTGCCGTGTCGCTGGTATAGACCGCCGCCAGAACCGTTGCTGGGGGCAAAGTTGTTACCAAGCACACATTGCTTAATGATGAGGTTGGATTCGTTCACATATACCCCGCCGCCGGCATCGTAATTCTCAAACATTGAAGGCTGGTGACCGCCCAGCCCGGTCGAGTCGCCGTAGCTGATGTGCAAGCCCTCTAGGGTGACGGTGATCTGCGTGCTGCTGATGTACACGCCCCGCCCCAGGGTCATGGCATTCAGCTCGGTGATATTGGCCTCGGGGTTGGGGGTGTCCCAGTTGCTGGTCAGAAATCCGCCTCGGATGGTGACGCTTTTATCAATGTACAAGGCTTGCGAAAGCCCGCCCTGGTTGTTGACCCCCATGTAAGTCCCAGCCGCCACGCGGATCTCGTCACCGGGTTGGGCGGCATCTACCGCTTCTTGAATGGTAGCATAGCAGGGGCTGGCAGCGCCGCAGCCTGTGCTGGCAACGTAATGTGTGGCGGCAAGCGGTTGGGCAGAGGCTGATCCTGCCAACCTGGGCCAGGCTGCCGCCAGCAGCAGCGCAAAAGCGACCGCGCAACAGATACCTAAGATTCGATTCAATTTCATGGTTGACACTCCTCATAAGCACAATGATATGGGTGAAGAGAAACTCCTTGAGCCCGGTTTTGTCCGGGCAACTTTATTGGCCTTTTCAGCGGTATATTTTCTTGCTGGGGTGATGTCGATGGCGTTGGCAACCGCAACGCAGAATATCCTCTTTCATTGTATAGAAGATCATCCTGTTTGTAAAGTATCTCTTCTTGCCTCTCGGAAAGAACCCTGGCCTGGCAAGGCGGCAAGAAGCTGACCCAGGCCAATTTGTGGTACGATATATCTTATGATCAAACATTACGTCCCCCTGCTTCTTATCCTCAGTATCCTGCTGCTGGGCCTGGCGGCCTGCACAGCCAAGGATGAGCCGGCTGTGGTGGTGTATACCTCGGTCGATCAACCTTTTGCCGAGCCGATCTTGACCGCCTTTGAGCAGAAGACCGGCGTTCGCGTCCTGGCAGTCTACGATACCGAAGCCGCCAAGACCACCGGCCTGGTCAGCCGCCTGTCGGCCGAGCGCGATCATCCACAGGCCGACGTGTTTTGGAGCTCAGAGATCGCCCAAACGCTCTGGCTGCAAGACCACGGCTTGTTGGCTGTTTATCAATCGCCGGTTGCAGATGATATCCCGGCTGGCTTCCGCGATCCGCAGGGGTATTGGACCGGGTTAGGTTACCGGACGCGCGTGATCATCGTTAATACCGAGCGCGTAGCGCCCGAAGACTATCCCCAAACCCTGGCTGACCTGCTCGACCCAAAGTGGGGCCCTGGCGAGGTGGGCCTGGCGAACCCGCTCTTTGGCACCACGGCTACCCATGCCGCCGCCCTGTATGCAAGCTGGGGAGCTCAGCCGGCCCTGGATTATTTTCAACAGCTTGAGGCCCAGGGGGTGCGCATCGTAGATGGCAACTCGGTGGTGCGCGATATGGTCGCCAGCGGCGACCTGAAGCTTGGCCTGACCGACACCGATGATGCCGATGCTGCCGTCCAGGCTGGCAAGCCTGTGATCGTTATCTTCCCCGATCAAGATGGGGCCGGCACCCTGGCGATCCCCAATACGGTGGCGCTGGTTGCCGGTGGGCCAAACCTGGCCCAGGGCCAGGCACTGATCGACTACCTGCTGAGCGCAGAGGTTGAGACGCAGTTGATCCGCGATGGCTTTTTGCATGGTTCGCTGCGCGACTCGGCATCTGCAGGGCCGGTGTTGATGGCTGTGGATTGGCGGGCGGTGGCAGAGCAAATGGAAGCCGCCAAGCGCGATCTGCAAGACCTTTTCTTGCGATGAAGTCTTCTCCTAGGGGCATCCATTCCTCCATCGGGCAGGGGCTTGGGCTGGCGGCTTACCTGCTGGTGACGCTTGGGCCGGCGGCCTGGTTGGGATGGGCCCTGCTGGAAACAGTTGTTGGGGGATGGGGGAATAGCGCCGCCCCGGTTCTGCAAGCCGAGGGCGTTGGGTTGAACAGCCGTACCTGGGGGCTTTTGGGGCACAGCCTGGGGTTGGCGGCGCTGGTCACGGCTGGCAGCCTGCTCTTGGGGCTGGGCGCGGCGGTGTGGATTGTGACCCGCCCGCCCTGGTTAGGCCGCCTGACGCGCAAGCTTTACCTGGTTCCCTTTATCATTCCTGGTTATATCTACGCCCTGACGTGGTTGAGCCTTTTCAGCCGTTCGAGCCTGCTGGCCCAGGGGGTAGAGCGCTTATTTGGGCAGGCCCCCTCTGCCTATGGGCTGCCCGGTGCGGTGTTGATCCTGGCGCTGATCTACGCGCCGCTGGTGACCCTGGTGATGTTGGCGGCTTTGGATGCCAGCGAACCAGAGTTGGTGGAGCAGGCCCTGCTGATGGGTCCGGCTGGGCGAGCCTGGCGCGGCGTGATCCTGCCGCTCAGCCGGCCTGGCGCAGTGGCGGCGGCAGGGCTGGTCTTTGCGCTGGCGCTGGTGGAATACGGCGTGCCGGCTTTGCTGGAATTCAATGTTTATCCAATGGAAATCTATGCTGAGTTCAGCCAGAGCGGCGACCCACTGCGGGCCTTGTTGTTGGCCTTGCCCGTGCTGATCAGCGCGGCGCTGTTGGTCGGTGCCGCCCAGTGGCTGCTGCAGCGTACGCCGCTTTCGAGCCGCCCACAGGGCGCGGCCTGGTTAAGCAACCTGCCTTTACCCGGTTTTGAGCGCACCCTGGCCTGGTTTTCGGCGCTCAGCCTGGCGGCGGCCTGCCTGCTGCCCATCCTGGTGTTGGTCATCCAGGCCGGCAGCCTTTCGGTGGTGTGGAGCGCGGCCAGCCAGGCCCAGCATGACCTGCTGACCACGCTGCTTTTGGCGCTTAGCGCGGCTTTGGGGGCGGTTCTGGTGGCCTTCATCCCTGCCCAACGCCTAGCTGCATCGGATGCAGCATCCCCCTGGCTGTGGGCGCTCTTGCTGGTGCCGCTGGCTGTGCCTGCGCCGCTGGTGGGGATCGGGCTGGTTGACCTGGCAAACCATTTGCCGGGCCGCAGCCTGGGCTGGTTTTTCATGTGGGCCGCTCACGTGGGGCGTTTTGCGCCGTTGGCCCTGATCGCATTGGTGGCCCAGTTCCGCCGCCGCGAGCCTCTTTTGCACGAGCTGGCACAACTTTACCCGGTGGGTTGGCTGCGGCGTTTGTGGCAGATCGACCTGCCGCTGATGGCGGGCGGGCTGAGCGCGGCGCTGGTGGTTGTCTTTGCCCTGTCGTTGGGAGAGATCGGCGCCACCCTGCTGGTCATCCCCCCCGGCCTGGGCACGGCTGCCCTGCGCCTGTACAATTTGTTGCACTACGGTGCGCCTGCCAGCACGGCCGGGCTGGCTTTGAGCTTGCTGTTCATCATATTGGCAGTTGGGGGTTTGTGGGCTGGATTTTATGAACGAGGAGTGCGGCGCTTTGGGCAAATTGATTGAGGTGCAGCAGGTCGGCAAACGCTTCGGTGCGGTGCAGGCGCTGGAAGGCATCTCGTTCAGCGTGCCGGGCGGCGGATCCCTGGCATTGAGAGGCCCTTCAGGCAGCGGGAAGACCACCCTCTTGCGCCTGATCTGCGGCTTGGAAGAACCCGACCGCGGCCAGGTTGCCCTGGATGGGCAGGTGGTCAGCCAGCCGGGCCGCCTGGCACCGCCCTGGCAGCGCGGCATTGGCGCCGTCTTTCAGAAGCCGGCCTTGTGGCCTCACCTGACCGTCCGCCAGAACGCAGCCTTTGGGCTGACCGGCTGGGGAAAGCAACAGGCTGCGGCCCGCCTGGATGAGTTGTTGGATGCGGTGGATCTTTCGAAATTGGCTGAGCGCTACCCCTACCAGCTTTCTGGCGGAGAGGCCCAGCGTGCCGCACTGCTGCGCGCCCTGGCGCCGCGCCCGCCCATCTTGCTGTTGGATGAGCCGTTTGCCAACCTGGACCCCGCCCTGCGCACCTCGATGTTGGCCTTTGTTCAACAGACTCAGCAGGCTGAGGGCGCTACGCTGATCTTGGTAGCACATGATGACGAAAGTGCAGCCATTTGCACGCAAGTGCTGTATTTGGAGAAGCGCTAAGGCCGGGCGTAGGGCGCAATACTTGTCAGGCCGTCGCGCGTGGCAACCCAGGCGGCGCCATCGGCGTCAAAGAGGATGGCCTTGATCTCGTCGTGCGAGAGGCCGTCTTGGGTGGTGTACACCTCGAATACGTTGCTGTGTAAGACTGCCAAGCCGTCATATTCGGAACCAAACCACAAGCCCCCATCTGGGGCCAGCGCCAGCGAGCGCACTTTTTCGCCCGCCAGGCCGTTTTCCAGGGTCACCAGCCGCGCAATCTGCCAGCTTCCACCGGCAGATTGCACCAGCTCAGCCGCTCCGCCGCGGTCATTTAAGCCGCTGCCGGCCCAAACCTGCTCCGCTGAAACGGCCACCAGCGAAGTGATGTTGTTGTGGGGCAGGCCGTTGTGAATGCTGAAGTACTGCCAGTCACCACCGGCAGAGCGGTAGCTCAGCCCGCCGCGCGGCGCCACGTAAGAGCCAAACCACATCCCGCCATCGGGCAGGGGCAAGATCACGTTGACCATATCATCCAGCAGGCCGCCGGCCAGGGTCAGCGTTTGCCAACCGCCCTGTGTTTGTACTGCTGCGCCGCCCCAGGTGCCCACCCACAAACGCCCGGCTGCATCCAATGCCAGGGCGTTCACGCGTTCATCCGGCAGCCCTTCGGCTTCGCTGTAAGTTTGCCAGTTCCCGGGCCCCTGGTAGCAGGTGAGGCCCTGGTTATGCCCAATCCACAGCCTGCCATCTGCATCCACCAGCAGGGCGCGCACGTATTCCAGCGGTGGGTCAAAAGGGATCTGCTGCACCAACGTGCCGGTGCGGCGGTCTAACTGGTAAACCCCTTCCACCCCGCCTGCCCACAGGGTATTGCCTTGCTCAGCCAGGGCAAAGATGTCTTGCGGCGGGCGGATCACCTGCCAGCCAGGCCGGGCCGCTGGTGTTGGCGCTGCGGGAGGGTGGCTTAACAAGAAAAGGCCAGTGAGGAGGAGTATCCCACTGGCCCCTAAGATCAAGAAAGCGGTGGCTCGCCGTGCCGTAAGCCTTGCCTCCTCAGGCCGGTAAGGCCATGAACTGGGCTGCGGAGAGCCAATCGGTGGCGCGCGGCGTCCATACCACGATGGTCATGGGCAGCTTGCCGGTTTTCAGCCAGGTGCGCAGGTATTCGATGCGCACCGGCCCTTGCAGGGCAGGGCCTTGTTGGTAAACGCACCACCCGGCTACAGGACCAGGCTGGGGAAGCCTTTTCATGCCTGCAATACCTCCCTGGGCGAACAAGATAGCCTGGTTCATGCCGCAGCCGGTATAGGTCCAGGTCTGGTGCAGGCGGTCGTACAACAGCCAATGCTGTTCGTTGGGGTGCAAAAAGGCTTTGCGCCGGCCCAACTGGATGGTCCAATCGTCCATGTTGCCGAAAGCCTGCTGGGGTGTTAGCTGGCGGTTTTGCACCTGGGCCGTGCGCTGTGCAAGTTGGTATTCAAGCTCTGCTTGTGAGTGTGCTGGCATATGGATGCTCCTTAGCGCTCAACCCGTTCTGTGAACTCATTTTTGCCCAGGTAATTTTCCCAGATCTGGCGCGCCTCACTCCAGGGACGCATAATGGGCGGCGCGTTGGATGTGGTGACGGTTGAGTTGTGCTGGTGGAAATCCACTGCCCATTCAGAGCCATCCGGCATGGTCACCTTGATCAGGTTATGGTTTTCGGTATTGATCGCATCTACACCGTTCCAAAAGCCCGAGGCGTTGCTAGATTTCTCTTCGAAGACAATGCTCTGCACCTTGGCGCCGGGGAAATTTTGCTCCACCAGGTTCTTGACCGGGCCAAAAGTTTTATCCACGTAATCGCCGCAGGTCATGCCTTGGGCACCGGTCCAGCGCCCGGCGGTTTCATCCCAGATAATGCCGCCCAGGTTGTATAGGCCCTGGAAGACAAGTATAGGATCGCCCTGCAAGAAGTTGCGTACGTAGATGCCCTGGTTGCGCAAGTCTTGATTGAGGGCCGTCAGGCCGGTGTTCAGGTTGGCTAAATTTTGTGCAGTAGCCAGAGCGGCGGCCAGGTCTGCCGGTTTGATATTGGCCAGCCCGCCCAGGGTTTGGCCCAGCACTGCCGACAGCCAACCGAGTATGGCCGCCGCCGCCGCTGGCGGCAGGCCTTGCAGAATGGCCTGCACTGCGCCCTGGCTGGTAAGCCAGCTTTGTAGGGTGCCGCCAGCCTCTTCCCAGCCGCCATCGTCTGCCAGGGCAGGGGTGACGGCAGCAAAAAAGATCAGCAAGAAGACCATCATCAGCGTTCCGGCGCGCGGCCGCAGGATCATCATCGCTACAGTTGCGCCCATCAGGGCCAGCAAGACCAATGCCCCGCCTACGCCGCACCAGGGCACCCAGGGCATGACCGTGGCCCCAAGAAAGCCCAATACCAACCCGACCACTGCCGGGGCAATCCAGGCCGGGTTGAAAGGCCGTTTGACGCCGCCCGTCAGCCGCTGAACATCGTTCCATGCCAGGCGCGAGACCAGGCCCGGCAGGCTGTTGGCCTGGGCCGTCAATTCGACCAGGCCAAAAACGGCCAAGAGCAAAGCAACCAGGCGGTTATTAATGATCGTGCCGATGATCAGGGTCAGTGCGGCATTGCCGCACACCAGGGCCAGGGATTTCAGGCGCAGTTCTTTGAAAGAGGTGAACAGCCAACCGGGGGTGGCGGCGGCGGTTTTCACCGCCTGCGAGAACCCAAGCTGCCAGATGCGCCCGGCGATCATCGAGAGCAGGCCAAAAAACAGGCCCCAGAACAAGGTGCCATTGGCCATTTTCCCTTGCAAGGCCAGCACCGCATCCAACACCCAACTGGTGCCCCCGGCAAAGCCGCCGTTGGGGCCGATCAGCAAGATGGTGTGCAGCACCCAAACAAAGAGCAGGGTGACGATCGCCATGAGCAGCTTGGTGAAAAAGCCCTTGAACATGCCGCCCAAGATCAGCTTTAGCAGATCCAGAAGGCTTTCCGGCGGCTTGGCCTGGGCTTTAGCCGGGCGATTTGCCAGGCGCTTGGCCGGGCGGGCTGCCGGGTGCATGGCGGCCAGATAGGGTGACGCTGGCTGGGCTTGGGGCGGGGCTGCTGGGTAGGCTGGGGCAGCCGGGTAAGGTTGAGCCGGCGGCTGATAGGGCGCCCCTGGCTGAGCAGCAAGAGGCTGGCGCGGTGGTACGGCTGGCAGCCAGCCGCGGCCATCCCAGCGCAGCCATGCGCCGTTTTGATCCATCTGCCACCAGGCGCCATCTGGGCCGACCAGGCGCAGTTGGCTCACCGCTTGGGCAAATGCTTGCGGTGAGATCTGCCGTTGCACATATTGCTGGTAAAGCTGGGAAAAACGGGCTTCCATGTTCTCAAACATCGCAGGGCCCTCCTGTATGCTACTCATTAGCTTACCAGAAAAATGCCTCTTTGTCACGCCCTTTTGGGCGCGCCTGGTAGGGTTTTAATAAGAATGGGATTCGGGGTATGAACGGGCGGCAAGGCCGCCCGTTCATACCCTGAATCTTAGGCCCGGCCTAACACATGCTCGACCTGGGTAAATTGCTCGGGGGTCAGCGGCCCGAACTGCATGGCGCGGGCATTTTCTTCGACCTGCCTGACCGTGCGGAAGCCTGGGATGGGGATGGTTTTGGGGCTGCGCGCCCACAACCAGGCCAGCGCGCCCTGCGGCAGGCTGCGTCCGCCGCTGGTCAGGATCTCGCGCACGGCAGCGATCTTCTGCGTGTATTCGGGGCTGGGCTGGCCGTTCTTGAAGTATTTCATCCACTCAGGGCTTTTCTCGCCGCGCACATCATCTGCCGAGGGTTTGATGCTGCCTGTGTACTTGCCGGTCAACAATCCCATCGCCAATGGACCGCGGTTGATCGCCGCCAGGTTTTCCTTTTCGCAGATGGATAGAATGGCGGCATTGTCGTCCAGTACATTCAGCTCGGCCTGGATCGCAGCGCAGTGCGCGCCTTGGGCGAAGAATTCTGCACTCTTTGGGAAGTCGGTGCTCCAGCCATAAGCGCGGATCTTGCCTTCGGCTACCAACTGCTCGAGGGTCTCGCGGACTGGTTCAGCTTGCTCAGGCGGGAAACCATTGTCATGAAATTGGTAAAGGTCGATGTAGTCTGTTCCCAGGCGGCGGAGTGAATCGTCGCAGGCTTGGCGGATCCCGGCAGGGGTGGCATCGCTGCCGGTCACCTGGCGGGTGTCCTCGTCGAAAACGGCATTGAACTTGGTGGCGATCACCACCTGCTCGCGCCGGCCAGCCAGGGCAAGCCCCAATACGCTTTCGCTGTGCCCGGCTCCGTACACGTTGGCGGTATCAAAAAAAGTTACCCCCAGCTCAAGTGCGGCATGGATGGCGCGGATGGACTCGTTGTCATCTACCTCGCCCCAACCCAGGGGGGTCTCGCCCGCCCAGAATGGGCCTCCGATGGCCCAACAGCCCATGCCCAAGGCGCTGACTCGAATACCAGAACGACCAAGAGTGCGAGTGAATTTTGCGTTCATCATGCTTCCCTTTCGTCTTTTTGAAGATTGTATGACTTGATTATAGGTCAAGTGCGGATTTATTTCTAGTACCAGGAAGAACTATGATATACTCATCCGGTGAGTATATGATGAATACCCGAGCATCTCATCATACCGGCACACTTTCACCCGAAATGGTCCTACTGGGCCTGCTTTATGGCGCGCCAGGGCATGGTTATGATCTGCACCGCAAGGTGGTCTCAGACCTGGGGCATGTCTGGCACCTCAGCCAGAGCCAGGCTTATGCCATCTTGAAGCGCCTGGAAACGCGCCGCGACATCTCGCCGGAAGAAATCTTGCAAGAGAAACTGCCCCCTCGCCAACTGCTGCGCATTACCCCGCAGGGTCGCCAACGTTTCTTGGACTGGCTGGGGGATACCAGCGGGGGCAGTGTGCGCGCCATCCGGATGGAATTCATCACCCGCCTGTACTTTCTCAGCCTGTACCAACCCCAAAATATCCCCCAGGCTTTTCAACAGCAAAAAGCGGCTGCCTCCAGGCACTTGCAGAGGTTAAAGAAAACGGTTGCTGAACTGCCCGGAGAGCAAGTCTATAACCGCATGAGCCTGGCCATGCGCCTGGAACAGCTTAAATCTGTGCTAGAATGGCTCGATGCGTGCCAGGAAGATTTTTTAGTCAAGCAAGCCCTGCCCCAAGATCTGCCTGTTGAGAAAATATGATTGCTTTTGATCAAGCTTATCAACTTACCTTAGAACATATCCATCCCCTGGCGGTAGAAACCGTTGATCTGCTGCATGCCGTGGGACGAACTGCCGGGCAAGATATCTTGGCCAGGGTCGATTCTCCTTCGCTAGATGTCTCTCTGAAAGATGGTTATGCCGTCTTGGCGGCGGATATAAGCCATGCTGGGCCAGATGCCCCGGTGCAGTTGAACCTGGTTGGAAGCATTGCCGCAGGCGATGACTGGCAAGGGATTCTTGGCTCAGGTGAAGCGGTGCGCATCTTGAGCGGTGCGCCGCTTCCGCAAGGTGCAGATGTGGTGGTGGCAGAGGAATTTACGCGTACAACCCCTGGGGCTGTGCAGGTATTGATGCAGACAGACGCAGGGCGTAATGTTCTACGCCGGGGTGCAGACGTCCAGAGCGGGCAGCGCATGGTCCCTGCCGCTCAAAAGCTCTCTCCCACCGCCATTGGCTTGTTGGCCGCGGCCGGCCACCACCAGGTGCCGGTGGTCCGGCGGCCGCGCGTGGCGGTTTTGGCTACGGGGAGTGAGGTGCTGGCACCCGGGCAGCCCCTGGTGCAGGGCAAGCTGTATGCCAGCAATTTGTTCAACCTGGCGGCCTGGTGCTTACACTATGGCTTTGAGGTCGAAACCCTGGTGCTGCGGGATGATGTCGAAGTCATCCGCCCGGCGTTGATGGACTGCCTGGAGCGTTTCGACGCCGTGCTGACCAGCGGCGGAGCCTGGAAGGGTGAGCATGACCTGGTGGTGCAGATCTTAGATGGGTTGGACTGGCAAAAGATCTATCACCGGGTGCGGATGGGGCCTGGAAAAGCGGTGGGATTTGGCTTGTTTGAGCATAAGCCGGTCTTTTGCCTGCCTGGTGGGCCTCCCTCCAACCATATGGCCTTTATCCAACTGGCGCTGCCCGGCCTGCACAAACTGGCCGGAGAGGCCAAGCCCGGCCTGCCCCAGACGCTGGCTGTGATGGCTGAACCGATCTCGGGGCAGGTGGATTGGACACAGTTTGTCCATGGGCGCCTGGTACAAGAAGATCAGCGCTTGTTGTTCCAACCGTTGAAATACAAGAGCCGCTTGCAAGAAATGGCACAGACTGAGGCCATTGCCCGCATCCCAGAAGGCCAGGAAGTGATCCCCGCCGGCAGCCTGGTGATGGTGCAGAGGTTGGCGAGCTGAACCAAGAGGCCGGCTGTGCAAGGATCTTCAATTTCTCCCGCAGATATGGTTGTTCACTACCTGCCCTATGCCGGTAGTGAACCGGCTTTGTTCCTGGTGACGGGGGGGCGCGGCAGCGGGAAAACAAGCTGGTGCATTGAATTGCTTCGCCAGGCACGTTCTGTGGGTATTGAGCCGGTTGGCCTGGTATCGCCGGCGGTTTTTGAGCATGGCACCAAGGCCGGCATTGACCTGGTCTGCGTTGCGACCGGCGAACGCCGCAACTTGGCAGTGAGGCGGCAGCCTGCCGTTCCCGGCTCAGCGGCGCAGCAGGCTGGCTGGCATAAGTTCGATTGGCAGTTCTTTCCAGATGTGCTCGCTTGGGGCAACCAGGTGCTCGACACGCTGCCCCCAGGTGAGCTTTTGATCCTGGATGAGCTGGGTCCGCTGGAATTCTTTGAGCAGGTTGGGTTTACTGCCGGCCTGGAACAGATCACCCGACAGGCTTTCAAAATCACTTGTGTGGTGATCCGCCCAACGCTGCTGGAACAGGCCCTGGGGCGCTGGCCTTGGGCAAAGATCATCACTATAGCAGATGAACCTGGCGAGGGGAACCAACCGTGATCCGTGTCGATGGGCTTTCGGTTCGCTATGGAAATATCCCCGCCTTAATGGATATTTCACTGTCCATTCAAGAAGGCGAGTGCGTCTTGATCACGGGGCCTTCGGGGTGCGGCAAGAGCACGCTGGCGCGGGTGCTGTGCGGCCTGATCCCGCATGCCATCCCGGCCCAGGTTGAAGGCCGGGTGGAGGTGGACGGATTGGATACCCTCACCCAGCCGATTCCCCAGGTTGCCCAGAAAATTGGCATGGTTTTTCAGCGCCCCGCCTCGCAGCTTTTTCATCTGCGGGTCGAGGATGAGGTGGCTTTTGGGCCGCGCAACCTGGGGTTGGCCGAGGAAGAAGTACAGCGGCGCACCGAATGGGCTTTGCGCGCAACCGGAATGTATGACCTGCGGGCAGATAAACCATCGGCCTTGTCTGGCGGTCAGAAGCAGTGCGTGGCGATTGCCGCGGCGCTGGCCATGCGCACCCGGGTGCTGGTGTTAGATGAGCCGACCGCCTCGTTGGATGTGCCCAATACCCGCCGGGTGATGGAAGCCCTGGCCGCGCTGCGCGCCGAGCATGGCATTACGATCATTTTGATTGAGCACCGCCTGGCAGATGCGGCCCAATTGGCTGGGCGGGTGATCTTGATGGAGGAGGGGCGCATTCTGGCAGATGGTATTCCACAAGAGGTGTTTGCCGATCGACAGCTCCGCCTGCGCCTGGGGCTGCGCCGCCCGAGCGATGAACCGGCCGTATCTTGGGAGACCCTGATCCGGGCCAACGGCAGCCATCCGGCTGAGGGCCAACCCTTGCTGGAATTGCAAAATGTGTCGGCGGGGTTCAATGGCCATGCCATCATCAAAGAGATCCAGTTGACCCTTTACCCGGGTGAATTTGCTGCATTGGTGGGGGATAATGGGGCGGGTAAATCGACCCTGGCGATGGTTGCCGCCGGGTTGATCAAGCCGCAGGCGGGCTTGGTGCGCTTTGATGGCGGCACCCGGCCGCGGGCAGGGCTGGACGTGGCCTTGCTCTTTCAGGATCCGCAGGAGCAGCTTTTTACCGATTCGGTGGAAGAAGAAGTGACTTTTGCCCCCAAGAATTATGACCGCTACGACCCTGCCTTGCAAGAACAAATCTTGCAAGAAGCTGATTTGTGGGGCCTGCGCCAGCGCCGCCCGATGGCGATCTCGGCTGGTCAGCAGCAGCGCACCACCCTGGCGGCCTGCCTGAGCCTGCGCCCGCGCCTGCTCATCTTGGATGAGCCTACGCTGGGGCAAGATTGGGGCCACCTCCAGCGTTTGATGGATTACCTGAAGCGGCTCAATGAACAGGGAACCACCATCCTGCTCATTTCACACGATTACAAGCTGGTTCACCATTATGCCCGGCGAATCATTCTGCTGCGTGATGGTCGGATTGAACAGATTGGCAAGATACAAGATACACCATTCCATAATATGGTCCCGGAGGCAAAAGATGAAGCTGTCGACGCGTGAGCTGGCAACCCTGGCGGTGTTTGGGGCTTTGTGGGGCCTGGTTGAGATCAGCCTGGGTTCGGTGTTGAAAACATTGAACATTCCCATGAGCGGGATGGTGCTCTCGGCCATTGGCCTGGTGATCGCTTTGACGGGCAGGGTGTTTGTGCCCCGTCGCGGCTCCACCCTGTTCATTGGTGTGATCGCCATGCTGCTCAAGCTGTTCAGCCTGGGCGGAGTGATCCTTGGGCCGATGGTGGGTATATTTACCGAGGCTTTGGTGGCTGAAATAGTGCTTTCGCTGACCGGCAAACCCCGGCGGGGCAGCCTGGCCCTGGCTGGTGCCCTGGGGGTGGCCTGGGTATTGGTGCAGCCCTTCATTACAAATCCCCTGCTCTTTGGCCGGACTCTGTTCACCGTGTGGTTAGACCTGCTGGACCGGGGCGAGCAGTTATTGGGTTTGCCTCCATCATCTGCCTTGTGGATCATCTTGGGTTTCTTGCTCATCTACCTGGCGGTGGGAGTGGCGGCGGGCTTGTTGGCCTGGAGCATTGCCCATCTATTGCAAAAACGCCTGGGGCATCCAGACCCCAGCATCACTCATCCAAAATCACAAGGAGAGGAGTAAAAATGAAACGCTTTATGATTTTCGTGTTGGTTTTGGCGGCAGCCTTTTTGACCGCCTGCAACGCTTCTGGTGATCAGGCGGCCTCGGGTGAAACCGTGAGCCTGCTGGTGTCGGGCGGCGAAACCAGCCAAACCTATACCCGTGCAGACCTGGAAGCCCTGGGCGCCAGCCAGGCGACTTTCAATGACGTGACCTACGTGGGCGTCAGCGTGGGCGCGCTGCTGGAAGATGCCGGTTTTAACCTGGATGAGGTCAAGGCAGTCAAAGCCGTGGCCTCAGACGGCTACACGGTCAATTACGATCCGGCACAGGTATTGGCCGCAGATGTGATTGTGGCCTATGCCCGTGCCGATGGCGACCTGGTGGATGACGAAGGGCCCTTCCGCATGGTACTGCCGGGCACAGAAGGCAAGCTCAATGCGCGCATGCTGGTTGAACTGCAAGTTGTTAAATGATTGAACGGGGCAGTATGAACCTGGGACATTCCGCATCGCTCGCGCAGGAGAACTTGGGGACGATCGGTTTCCTTGCGATTTTCTTCTGCTCGATTGCAGCGGTCATGGTCACCCCGGCTCAATACCTGCCCTGGGCTGCTGGCGGGTGCCTGCTGGTGGCGTGGTTGGTCTATCCGCAGGCATTCCGCAGCCTGGTACGTTGGCGCTGGTTGGTGATGATCGCACTGCTGGCGCTGCCGCCCCTCTTCTTGGTGGGGACGATCGACAGCAGCCTGCTGGGCGTACCCTATTCTTCTGAGGGTCTGCTGAGCGCGGTTCAGATTGCCCTGCGCATCCTGGTGGTGCTAGTGTCGGTACAAGGGTTGACCAGCAAGGCGGATATTTCTTCCATCGCCGGGCTGTTGGAAAAGGCAGGATTGCATGGCCTGGGCTTTTCGTTGGGCATTGCCCTCAACCTGCTGCCTGCCCTTCAGCAATCGGCTCAAAATGCCTGGCGCAGCTTGTGGATGCGCGGCGGCCTGCGCAAACAGCGCTGGCGTGGACTGCGCTTACTGGCGGTGACCATCATCGCCAACGCCTTGAAGCGGGCCGAAGAGATTGCCCTGGCAGCCGAAGCGCGTGCCTTTGTGCCTGAGCGCACTCGCAGTATGCCGGTCAGGGTTGGCAGGTGGGATTGGGGAATCCTGATCCTTGGTGGGCTGGTTGTCATGTGTCTTGTGTTAATCCTTTGAGTCTTTGCTACAGCCGTTTCTGTTCATACCTGTACAGGCTTTCATCCCGTGGTGAAAATATGAAAACCCAGAAGCTGCTTTTATCGATTTGTATGCTCGCCCTGGCTGTGCTGCTGCTGGCGGCGGCTCCTGCCTGGGCGGCTCCGGCTGGCGTCACCTATTATGTCTCCAGCTCGGGCGGTGATGACGACTATGATGGTCTGTCTCCGGCCGCGCCGTTCCGCACCCTGGCCCGGGTGAATGGACTAGCCTTACAGCCCGGCGACCAGGTCTTGTTCAGGTGCGGCGATACCTGGCACGGCGAGATGCTGACCATTACCCAATCGGGGGCGGCCGGCCAACCGGTGGTCTTTAGCGCATACCCGGCGGGCTGCGCCGACCAGCCAACCATCGCTGGAACCCAGCCTGTCTACGGCTGGGCCCAGGTGGGTGAGAATTTGTACGCGGCCGATTTGTCTGCCGGGGCCAATGCGGGCAGGTTCGCTTACGGCGTCAACCAACTTTTTCGTCATGGAGAGCGCCTGCTGCTTGGGCGCTGGCCCAACCTGGATGACCCCGATGGCGGCTATTCGACCATCGACAGCCACCCTAACGCCACCCGCATCACCGATAACGAGCTGCCGCCGGGGAATTGGAGCGGGGCAGTGCTGCACATGAAAAGCATCCGCTGGGCCATCCTCAACCGCCAGGTGACGGGCAGTTCGGGGACCTCGCTGACGGTGGGCAGTGGGCTGGACTGTTGGGCCGAGGGCGGCAACTGCAGCGGCTGGGGCTATTTCTTGAACAACCACGTCAACACCCTGGATCGGGATGGGGAATGGGCTGTCAGCGGCAGCACGTTGTACCTGGTCTCCATTTCTGGCGCACCGGCAGATGGGGAGGTGGAAGCCTCTGTCATCCTGGTGGAGGCTGACAGGCTGTGGCGCTCGTGGGGCGGCATCAACCTGGGGGCCGATTATGGCGCACCGATCTCGTATGTGACGGTTGATAATATCCGGGTTTGGGGCTGGTTCCGGCATGGTATCGCCACCCCCACCAACATGCACCCCGGCGAGCCTCACGACCTGGTGATCCAAAATACAACCATCAATGATGTAGACGGCATTGGCCTGAACCTGGGAACCTGGGTCTGGGGTGCCCAGGATGGGCGCCCGAACGGTTGGCGCGGGGGATATAACCTGGTGGTCAGCGGCAATACGATCTGGCGCGCCAATGAAATGGGGATCAACCTGTATTCGCGCGCTTCCAGCTTCACCGGTAATACCCTCAGCGATATTGCCCGCATCGAAAACCTGGGCGCGATTGGGATGGGCTGTGGGTATGACGAGGGGGATGCCAGCGGCGGTGTGTGCACAGAAGACGGCGACGGCATCCGGATCAAGATCGACCAGCCCGCAGACACCGGTAACACCAACACCTTCAGGGGCAACCGCCTGGAAAGGATTGGCTACAACGGGTTTGATGTTTTTGGGTATGGTAATACGTTTGAACAGAACGTGGTCGTGCAGGCCTGCATCTCGAAGGGCGACTGCGGTGGGGTGCGCACGTTTGGCCGCGATAATCTCTCTGCCAGCGCAGTCCATGATCTTAGCTTTACCCAGAACATGATCATCAATACCATTGGCAACACCGATGGCTGCCGGGATGATTTCGACGCGCTATTTGGCTTCGGCTTTTACATCGACAATTACTCGCGCAACATTGTGATCAGCGGCAACACGGTGATCGGTTCTACGGCGCATGGCATCTTGTTCCAAAACTCTACCGGCACGGCTGACAACAACACCCTGTACAATAATGGCGATAACCCCGATTACGAGGCCGGGCAGCTGTACATCACCAACGGCTGGGACGATCCGTCTTACGTGAGCAGCAGCACGGGCAATATCTTCTTCGGCCTCCGGCCCCAGGCCAGGACCCTGGCAGCCGGCAGCCCCGAGCGCCTGGGTGTTTCGGATCACAATGTCTATTTTCACCCCTACCGTACCAACCACATCTATGCCGGCGGCGAATACAGCCTGGCCTCATGGCAGAGCGCCAGCGGGCAAGATGGGCATTCAAGCGAGCATTGGTACACCCAGGCGGCTGGAGAAGAACCTCGCTCGCTCATTTTCTATAACGACACCCCGCAAACGCAAGCCTTTGACCTGGGCAGCATTTATTACTTTGACCTGGACCAGAAGCCTGTCTTTGGCAGCCTCAGCCTGGCGCCTTACACGGCGCGCATCCTCATTGACAGCGGCTTGGTGACTGACTTGGCGGTGAGTATGGAGCTGATTGGCAGCGCGGAGACAGCCCCTGGCGCGCCGCTCACTTACACCATTACCCTGGTAAACCAGGGCGCTGCCGATGCCGCCAATATCAGCCTCGAGAACCTCATTCCCGCAGAGATTGTGAATACCAGTTGGACGGTTGACCCTGGCATGGTGACCTTGCAAGATGGCACCCGTTATGCCTGGCTGATTGCCAACCTGCCGGCAGGTGGCATGCTCGTGTTCACGCTCCAGGGGCAATATGCCAGCCATGTGACGGCAGGCATGCCGCTATGGGTCAGCGCCGCGGCCAGCACTGCCTCGCCAGAGAGTGACTTGAATAACAACGCCGCCGGCTTGCATTTGGGTGCATGGCGGTTCTTGTATCTGCCATTGGTTGGGCGTTAATGGACTTAGATCTATAGATGCAAAGCCCTCTTGACAATTTGAGACTATATCGTAAAATTACGATATGAATGACACGCTGAATCTGGATCAAAAACGCCTGGCCCGGATGTTGAAAGCCCTGGGTAACCCAATCCGCTTTCAGATTGTTGAATACTTGGCCTCCAACCAAGTTTGCATTACCAATGATATTGTGCGGGTACTTCCACTGGCGCAGTCCACGGTCAGCCAGCACCTCAAGGTCTTACGCGATGCCGGCCTGATCCGGGGTGAGATTGAAGGCCCAGCCACCTGTTATTGCCTGGACCCTGAAGGCATCCAGTGGCTTAAAGACCAGATCGGGAATTGGCTGCCTGGCTGCTGTGGGCCAGGGAGCCAGTTGATTCAATTGAGGTAAACGCCGGAAAGGCGTTTTTTTTGCGCATATATATCGTCTTTTTACGATAAAGGAGCACGACATGACAATTACCAATCCCTCTGCTGCTTATTTCGACCAGGTTGCCGGGCAATGGGACGCCCTGCGCAGCGGGTACTTCCGGGAGGCCGTGCGTGATGCGGCGATCGCCAAGGCCTACTTGCACCCCAAGATGCTCGTGGCAGACGTTGGCTCGGGCACCGGCTTCATGGCCGCGGGGCTGGCCCCGCTGGTTGAGAAGGTGCATCTGCTAGACGGGTCTGCTTCAATGCTGGATGTCGCCCGCCAGAACCTGGCTCAGTTCGCTAACCTGGAATTCCACGCCGCCGATGGCCTGGCCCTGCCCCTGCCTGATGCCAGCCTGGACGCTGTGTTTGCCAATATGTATCTGCATCACTGCCCCGATCCGCTGGCTGCCATTCGTGAAATGATGCGCATCTTGCGCCCCGGGGGACGCCTGGTGATCACGGACATGGATGCCCACCGTCATGAGTGGATGAAGGCTGAAATGGCAGATGTTTGGCTGGGCTTTGAGCGCCACCAGTTGCGTACCTGGTATGAGGAAGCCGGCCTGGTCAATGTGATCGTAGACTGCACCGGCGAGAGTTGCCAATCAGAGTGCCAGAGTCAGGATGGCGAGCACGTGGATATCAGCATCTTTGTCGCCGCGGGGACGAAACGCATCGCCGCCCGCGATGCCGTTCAGGCCAGTTATGCTGCCCGGGCTTTGGGCGGCTCATCTTGTTGCAGCGAGGCGAGCTGTTGTGCGCCCGGCGATGCCTTGCCCGGCGTGATCTCGCTGGATGAAATTGCTTCTGTGGACTGGAATGGCGGATATACGCCTGCTGATAAAACAGGTGTTCCTTCTGAAGCGGCCGAGTTTTCGCTGGGCTGTGGTAACCCGCTGGCTATGGCTGGCCTGCGAGAAGGCGAAACCGTGCTGGATATCGGTTCAGGCGGCGGGTTGGACGCCTTCATCGCCGCCCGGCGCGTGGGGCCGACCGGGCAGGTGATCGGCGTGGATATGACACCTGCTATGCTCCAGCGTGCTCGCCGCGCCGCCAAGAAGGGCGGCTTTGACCATGTCAAGTTCAAGCATGGCTTTGCCGAAAAGCTGCCCGTCCCAGATGCGTCTGTGGATGTGATCATCTCGAATTGTGTGATCAACCTGACCGAGGATAAGGGTAAGGTATTCCGTGAGGCCTTCAGGGCTTTGCGCAAGAATGGACGCCTGGAAGTGAATGATGTTGTCTTCGGCGGGGCGATCTTGCCTGCTGCGCGTCTATCTCAAGCAGGCTGGTCGGAGTGCGTCTCGGGTGCGCTGCCCGAGCAAGAATATGTTGACCTGGTCAGGCAGGCCGGTTTCCAAAAGGTCAGCGTGCGGCGCAGCACCAGTTCGGGAACCTCAGACGGCGTGCCAATCTACAGCGTGCAGGTATCGGCGGTTAAAGAGTAGCTCTTGCTCCGCCAAACATGCGCTTCTGCAAGAAGAAGGCCACGTTCACCAGGCCGATCATCACCGGCACTTCCACCAGCGGACCGATGACTGCGGCAAAGGCCGCACCGCTGTGGATGCCGAACACTGCCACTGCCACAGCAATCGCCAGCTCAAAGTTGTTGCTGGCTGCGGTAAAGGATAGGGTGGTGGTTTTGGAATAGTCTGCCCCTAGGCGATGTCCCATCCAGAAGCTGACCAGGAACATGACCACGAAGTAGATCAGCAGCGGGATAGCAATTCGCACCACATCGCCGGGAATCTGTACGATCAGGTTGCCTTTCAGGCTGAACATGACCACGATGGTGAAGAGTAGGGCGACCAGGGTCAGTGGGCTGATTTTGGGCACAAATTCCTTGTGATACCACTCCTTGCCTTTCATGCGCACTAAGAAGAAGCGCGTCAGAAAGCCGGCGATGAAGGGGATGCCCAGGTAAATGAAAACGCTTTTGGCAATCTCACTGATGGTGATATGCACCGTCGTGCCGGTTAACCCGAACCAGGTGGGCAGCACGGTGATGAACACCCAGGCATAGACGCTGTAGAACAGTACCTGGAAGATGCTGTTGAAGGCCACCAGCCCGGCGGCGTATTCGGTGTCGCCGTGGGCCAGCTCATTCCAGACGATGACCATGGCGATGCAGCGCGCCAGACCGATCATGATCAGCCCGGCCATGTATTCAGGGTAACCGCGCAGGAAAATGATCGCCAAGACGAACATCAGCACTGGCCCGATCACCCAGTTTTGGATCAGCGACAATGCCAACACTTTCTTGTTGCGGAATACCTCGCCCAGCTCTTCATACTTAACTTTGGTGAAGGGCGGGTACATCATCAAGATCAGGCCGATGGCAATCGGGATATTGGTGGTTCCGACCGAAACGGCATCGTTGAAGCGCTGAACACCATCTGGGAATAAGAAGCCAATCGCCACGCCGATGGCCATGGCCAGGAAGATCCACAGCGTCAGGTAACGATCTAAGAAGGAAAGCTGCCGGGTCAGGCTGGCGGCTGGAATTGTTGTGGAACCGTTGTTCATCATCTGGAGCTCCTTTGATAATTGTTCAACGATGTGCTGATCTCAAGGGTGATGGGATCAAAATATCAACCGGCTGCTTCTTGCAGCCATTGGATCACTTCTTCTTTTTTTGGGAAAACGCCCCACGCAGACCAATTCTTCGTTCACTACCAGGCTGGGCAGGATGACAACCTGGGTATAGGTCAGCATTTCGTCCAATGTCTTGACCTGCGTAATAACAAGCTCTAGATCGGGGCGTGTTTTGCGCAGATCATTCCAGGCCGCCTGCACCGTGCGGTTGACGGCGTAGCGTTGAGGGCTCTTATAGCTGAGGATCTTGACCCGCATCATGCTTCAGCGGTCAGCGCATCAGCCAGCCAGGTGGTTACTTCGGCGGAGGTGGGGATGCGCCCCGAGCAGACCACTTTTTCGTTCACTACCAACCCGGGCGTAGAGATGACGTTGTATTCCATGATCTGGTTATAGTCGGTGACCTTGATCACTTCGGCCTCCACTGCCAGGTCGGCGACCGCTTTGCGGGCGATCTGCTCGACGCGCTTGCAGTTGGCGCAGCCAGAACCGAGAACTTTGATGGTAAGCATAGAAACCTCCAGAAATTTGATTTTGAGATGGGGTTATTTTGAAACTTCTTGGGCGGCGTTCATGTGCGCCTGGTTGCGGCGGCTTACCCACCACAGCCCGCCCGTCAGGATTGCCACGAAGGCCGCCAGGTAGAGGGCAATGAGGCCAATGCTGGCGCCATCGACCCAAGAACCATAGATCAACCCGGCCAAAGTGCTGAACAACGCCACCCAGAACACATACACCCAGGCTTTGAGGCGCCCGATGATGGTGGCCGTGATCAAGATGCTTTGCAGGCTCAGTTCGGGGTCGGCCATCAGGTAAGCCAGCAGTGGGCCGCGGTGCATGCCCAGGCTGAGGAACATGTTGGCGATGGGCACTTCTACCAGGGTGGGGAAGTACATGAACACGCCAAAGACCACCCCCGCCAGGTTGCCCAGCAGGGTATTGTCACCTGCCAGGGCTTCGATCCACTCGGGCCGGATGAGGACGCGGATCACGCCCACGCTGAACACGCCCACGATGAGCAAGGGGAAGATCTGCTTGACGAATTTCCACGACTCCCAAAGGAAATCGCGTTGTTCATCCTCGTTGAGTTGTTTGCGCAGCAGCCAACCCAGCAGGGCCAGGGCCAGCAGTACGCCAAAGAATTTACCCGTGAACAGGATGTCCAGCCCGCCAGCGTGGGGCTGCATTCCCAGGGCTGCCGTCAGCAGGGTGAGGCCCACCAGGATCAAAGAAATCCAGGTCCAGCGGTTGAAACCTTCGTGAATGCGCTCGATCCCTTTCCACGAAGCCAGGCCGATCAGCCCCAGCAGGCCAATGAGCAGGGTCCCCTGGGCGGTCACGCCCTCTTCGCCTTTGGTGGGGTCAAAAGGCACCAGGCGGTAGAGCCACTCCTGGAAAGCATCCAGGCCTGGGATGGGCAGGGTCAGTTGCGCATAGGCGTTGGTCAGCAGGCCAACCTTGAGCGTGCCCGAGAGCAGCAGCGCCACCAGGATCAGCAAGAAGGCCAGGGTAGTGCGGCGCATCCCCTTCCGCGCCTGCCCGGCAAATACCTCATCCGTAGCCTTGTCGTGGGCAATATCTGAGCGGCTGAAGAGCAGGGCCATGATCAGGCCGATGCCGATGCCAAAGACCAGAGAGAGCAGCAGGCGGGCAAAAGCCAGGTCAGGGCCGATCACGCCGCCGGTATAGACCAGCGCCAGGATGTTGGCCGCGGGAGCGAAGAACAAGAAGGTGATCGCCGGGCCCAAACCGGCGCCTTTTTTGTAGATGCCGGCAAAGAGCGGCACAATGGTGCAAGAGCAAACGGCCAAAACCGAGCCTGCCAATGCCGCCGCCGGGTAAGAAATGAATTTGGGTGTATTGCGGCCCAAGAAGCGGGTGACGGATTCTTTGGGGATGAGAGCCGTCATGGCGCCGGCAATGTAAAAGGCCGGCACCAGGCACAGCAGCACGTGCGCTGCCAGGTAAGCTGCCAGGTTCCCCAGGCCGCCCTGCACCAGCCGTAAAATGAAATCAATCCCGTTCATGCCGCCTCTGCTTCAGGACGACTTGAGGCCCCTGAGCAGGGCGAGGAGGCCTTGGCACTGGCGCAGTTGGGGCATTCGCAGGCGGTGAGGGGTGTGGGCTGTACCGCCACGGCTTGACCGAGGAGCTTGCCTGTTTGCACAAGTACCTCTAAGATGCGCTGGTCAGCCAGGCGGTAGTATATAAAGCGCCCATCACGGCGAGTTTCGAGCAGGTTCGCTTCGCGCAGTGCCATCAGGTGCTGCGAGATGAAAGCCTGGCGGTAGCCCAGGGCGGCCTCTAGATGGCAAACGCAGGCTTCGCTGGCGCCAATCGCCAGCAAGATTTCCAGGCGCGGCGCCACGCTGAGGGTTTGAAACAGATCGCTGATCGGGGCGGTGCTAGATTGAGATGTTATATTCGTCATGGCGAATATATTATACCAATATATTCGCCGTTGTGAATGTGATGTGGCGCTAGAATGGGCCGTAGTTGATGGCTACCGCCACCACCAAGAAAGCCACCGTGGCCAAGAAAACCCAAACCCACAGCTTCAGCAGCCATTTGAGCCACTTGGTGTAGGGGATTACGGTCAGGCTGAGCGTGATCAGCAGGGCGGCGTTGGTGGGGTATGCCAGGTTCGAGAAGCCATCGCCGAAGCAGTAGGCGCTGACGGCAATCTGCCGGTTCACGCCTACCAGGTCGGCCAGGGGCATCAGGATGGGGATGACCAGCAGGGCCTTGGCTGAGCCGGAGGTGATGAAGAGCTCCAGCACCAGGGTCAGGCCGTAGATCAGCAGCGCGGCGGTCAGCGGGTTGGTGCCATCGAAGATGGTCGAAGCCCAATGTAAGATGGTGTCTAAGATACCGCCCGAGGCTACGATATGTTTGACGCTGGCGGCCATTAACAGCAGCACAATGGCTGGAGCAATGCCCAAAAAGCCATCCCAGGCTGCCCGCCAGGCGTTCTTCCCGGCGCCTGCCATCAGGGCAGAGCCGATCCCGCCGATGATGAACAGCAGGCCAGTCAGGGGTAGGGCCAGGTCGCTGAGCAAAGGCACAAATGGCGAGGCCACCAATACCGCCAGGATCAATACAAAGAACACTGCCAAGAAGATCCCGGCGCGGCGCAGGCGCGGGTCGTGCAGGCTTTCTTCATCCAGCGTAAAGGCACCGTGGCGCTGGCGTTCGGCCTGGTCTTCTGTGAAGACGGGCGAGGCCTGGGGGCGGCGTTCGACGTGCCGGGCGTGCCGGTACAGGAAGATTGCTAGGATAGCGTAGACGATGAAGAACCAGATCAGCCGCAACCCGCCACCCGAGAAGAGCGGCAGCCCGGCCAGCCGGTGCGCCACGCCAATGGTAAAAGGGTTGAAGATGGCCATTGAGAACCCCACGTTGGTAGCCAAGACCGACATGCCCAACCCGGTGAGTGAATCCCAGCCCAGCGAATAGGCCAATGCAATCACGATCGGTACCAGGGGGATGACCTCTTCAAAAATGCCAAAGAAGCCGCCCAGTGCCATGAAGCTAAAGGTGATGACCAAGAGCAGCAGGTATTTGCGCCCGCCCGCCGCCCGGATGATGGCCCCCACGGCCAGTTTGAGGATGCCGCTCTGATCCATCACCGAGAAGGCAATCCCCACCAGGACGATGAACAGGATGATGCCGATCACCGTTACATTGCCCTCGGCAAAGAGCACCTCAACCGGCGCCGTGAACCAACGCCAGACCGGGTAATTGGGCGGGTCAATATAGCCAAAAGAGGTCGCGTCGATCACCTCGCGCCCATCTTGCTCCACGCGGGCGTACTGCCCCGCTGGCACTACCTGCGTCAGCACACCGGCCACGATCATCAATGCAAAAATTACCAGCACGGCCTGGATAAATGCTTTGCGGCTGATCCGAATTCCCGAAGTTTGTGTCTTTGACATGATGCTCCTCGTTAAGGTTGGCTGAATGTTGTCAGCAGTCGATAAACGGCCTGCACCCCAAAATCCAGTGCATCCACCGGCAATCGCTCATCTGCGGCGTGGATCAGGCCTGCCATGCTCAAATCATCTGGCAGGCGCAGGGGGGTAAAACCGTAGGTCTGGATGCCCAGGCGCGAGAAATAACGGGCATCGGTTACCCCGGCGCCCACGTAAGACACCGGGTGGGCTTGTGGGTCGAGATCACGCAGGGTTTGGCCCAGCCGGTCGAACAGGCCCATCTCTGGCGCAGCCGGGCCGGGGTCGTAACGTGCCACTTCCAGCTTCACCTCTGCCCCCAGCAGCGCTCCCAGCTCGGCGATGAGCTGTTCTGGCTGGCCCCCGGGCACCAGGCGACCATCGATACCCAGTTGAACCTCTGAGGGGATGACGTTGAGCTTGTCGCTGGCTGCCAGCATAGTGGGGCTGGCGGTGTTGCGCAGCAGCGGGTTGAGCAGCGCACCGCGCGAACCCAACAGACTCAGCAGGGGGCCTGCCAGGGTGGGGTTAAGCAGCCCACGCAGCACCTGCCCGGTTAGCCCCGGCAGGGCTGCCGCCATCTGGTCGATCATTAAGCGCACCGGCGGGCTGATGTGCACCGGCAAGGCTGATTGGTCCAGGCGCTGCAGGGCGCGGCCCAGCCGCGCCATGGCCTGGCCGTGCACTGGCATCGAGCCGTGTCCGCCCCGCCCGATGAAGGTGGCTTTCAGCGCGCAGATCTGCTTTTCAGAGATCTGGATTGGGTACAGGCGCTGCCCGGCCATGGCCATGTTAAAGCCGCCAAATTCGCTCAGGGCATATCGCAGACCCTGGAACTGTTCGGGGTGTTGGTTGACCAGGAATTGGGCTCCGAACTTCCCGTCCACCTCTTCATCCACCATGGCCGAGAAGATCACATCCCCCGGCAGGCTGATGCCTTGGGCTTTGGCCATGAGCAGCGGGTAGAGCAGCACGGTCAGCGGGCCCTTCATATCGAGAGCCCCGCGCCCCCAAATCCAGCCATCCACGATTTCGCCGCCAAAGGGCGGGTGCTGCCAGGTTTGCCCGGCTGTGGTCACTACATCAATATGCCCATACAGCATCAAGGGGGGCGCGCTGCCAGTTCCTTTCAGCCGCGCCACAAGATTGGGCCTCTCAGGCGTGAGGGCCAACAACTGGCTTTCGATGCCAACCCCAGCCAGCAGATCACGAATGTACGTAATACACGCCTGCTCATTGCCCGGGGGATTGGTGGTATTGAATTGGATCAGACGCTGCAGAACTTCGATTGGGGATGGAATGGGGATGGGCATCAGAGTTCACACGTTGAGGATGGGGTGGGGTGCTCCCATTATACTGTTAATCGCTCAATACGTGGCGGCTGGAGGGGGCAGAGCAGGTGGGTGGCGGGGATACCGTCATTCATGCGCCTGTGCCAACGCCCCCCGCTGCTCTCGGTTTGATCCTTTGCAGCCCTTGCTATAATCAAAACATTAGGTCGTTGTATCTTTGGAATTACGCGTTGACCTAGACAGCGCGATGGCCTGCAAGATATTCAACAGGTCGTCGGCCATCAGGGCAAGGGGCCCATTTATTTGGGGTACGAAAACCCATTGACACGGATAGGGAATCTGTCTATAATGTGTTAACTTACCGACCGGTAAGTAAAAGGAGAATGGTTGTTACTATGAACGATAAGACTCGCAACAAAATTTTATGGGTTCTATTCCTGGGTGTTCTTATGGGAGCGATGGATATTGCTATTGTGGCTCCTGCCTTGCCCTCTATCCAAAAATACTTTGGGGTCGGCGACCGCATCCTGGCCTGGACCTTTACGATATACGTGCTGTTCAATCTGATTGGTACGCCGTTGATGGCCAAGTTGTCTGATAAATTCGGGAGACGTTCAGTTTATATTCTGGATGTAGTGGTGTTTGCCTTGGGTTCCATCCTGGTCTCGTTATCTCCGCGGGATTCGTTTTTTATGCTGCTGGCTGGGCGTGCTTTGCAGGGTTTTGGCGCGGGGGGGATTTTCCCTGTGGCCAGTGCTGTCATCGGTGATACTTTTCCACCAGAAAAACGCGGCCGTGCGTTGGGGTTGATTGGTGCGGTATTTGGCCTGGCTTTCCTTGTAGGCCCGCTGCTGGGAGGGGTTATCTTGTCTATTGCAACCTGGCAATGGCTATTTATCATCAACCTGCCTATTGCGCTGGTGGTGATTGTGATGGGATGGCGGTTGCTACCCACGAATGGTTCCTTTTCACGGGTGGGCTTTGATTGGGCTGGCTTGTTGGTATTAAGCGTGCTTTTGGCTTCTTTGACTTACAGCCTTAACCAAATCGATACGCAGAATTTCTTCAGAAGCCTCGTTTCTGTACCTGTGTTGCCGTTCCTGCTGCTTGGCTTGGGATTATTATTTGTCTTTCCTATCATTGAACGGAAGGCCAGTGATCCAATTGTCAATATGGATTTATTTCGCAGCCGTCAGATCAGGCTTTCAAGTCTTTTATCGGCTGGCGCGGGGCTTGGCGAATCCGGTTTGTCTTTCTTGCCGGCTCTCGCGGTGGCAGCCCTGCCAGGGATTATCGATACACATACCTCAAGTTATTTGATACTGCCGGTGGTCCTGGCCATGTCAGTTGGGTCACCTATGGTAGGCAGGTTCATGGACCGGTTAGGTTCCAAGGTTATGGTGTTTTTAGGTACGCTTCTATTGGCGGTTGGGATGATGTTGTTGAGCACAGGCTCAGTTTCAGGGACGCTTTGGGGATTTATTTTATCGGGGGTTGTGATAGGTTTCGGTCTTTCTTCTCTGTTGGGTGCCCCGATGAGATACATCATGCTGAATGAAACAACTGCTGAAGATCGTACTTCTGCTCAAGGGCTGATTTCGCTTTTTACCAGCATCGGCCAACTAGGCAGCAGCGCGCTGATTGGTGCAGTTGCAGCATCGATGGGTGGTGGGGTCGCCGGTTATGGTGGAGCCTATCGTATGGTGGGTTTCGTGGCAGTGATCATGATCTTTCTGACCCTGGGCTTGAAAAACAGGCAGCAGGAATTATCTACTGTGCAAAATAATCAAATGAATATGCCAACAGAACCATAAAGGCAGCCCGAATGGTTGTTGAGGAATCTGGCATGCGCAATACGATAATTGAAAAGGCGAAATGCCTGTTCATCGAACACGGCTATCACGGTCTATCGATGCGAGAGATTGCTGATGCTGTGGGCGTCTCAAAACCTGCCCTGTACTATCACTTCAAAGACAAGGAAGAGCTTTTTTGCGCAGTGTTAATCCACGGTCTTGAGGAGATTGGCATGATGATCGATTTGATCAACAGCCAACCAATCACCAATTATGAAAAATTATGCAGGTTTATGAAATGCGTCCTGAATCAACCCGCGGAACAGCGGGCGGTCATCAATCTAGGAACACAGGAAATCAGGCAGTTGAGTCTTGTCTCAAGGCAGGAATTTGCCAAGATTTACCGCCATCAATTCATCGAAAAGCTGCGCACAATGATCCAAACCGGCATTGAAGATGGCGAATTCCGCGCAATTGATACAGATATTGCCACATGGGGATTGTTGGGACTAATGTATCCCTACTTGTTCCACAACCATTTTAGCTCGTCTGCACTTTCAGTTGACAAGATCGATCTCATCATTAGCATGTACATGAAAGGCATCCAGAAGGGCTAAAAAGTGATCGTAACTGGGCAAGGCTGCCTTGTGTAAGCGAGATGGCAGTTAAACCCTGACTTTTTGAAACTAAAAATAGTGATATTGGTAGAAATGGAAAGGTCTATGAAATTATTGGAAGGAAAGACAGCCGTCATTACCGGTTCAAGCAGAGGATTGGGGTTCGCGATTGCCAAAGCCTTTGTGGGGCAGGGAGCCAATGTTATTCTGGCAGCCCGCACAGAAGAAACCCTCAATTCAGCCGTGGCCGAATTGAGAGATCAGGGATATAAGGCGAAAGGTTTTGTCTGTGATACCGCAAAACTTGAGGATGTGGAGAGGTTGGTACAGGGTGCTGTTGTAACCTTTGGCCGTCTGGATATTTGGGTTAACAATGCAGGTATCGGTGCCCCATATGGATTAACAATGTCCATCTCGCCGGAACGGATTAGAAAATTGGTAGACACCAATATCCTGGGTGTTTATTATGGTTCTCATGTGGCCATGCGGCAGTTTTTAGCTCAAGGCTCTGGAAAGTTGATCAACCTGCTTGGCCGTGGAGATTCTACGCCGGTGCCCTATCAGAACCCGTATGCATCCAGCAAGGCCTGGGTTAAGAGTTTCACTCAGGCTCTTGCCAAAGAATACGCCGGCTCAGGTGTGCAAGTGATGGCTATCAATCCGGGACTGGTGATAACAGAAATGCTAACCCAAGTGGATGCCATTGACGGGTTTCAAGAAAAGGTGCTGCCCTTGAATACTGTCATACGCTTGTGGGGCAATATGCCTGAAGTCCCTGCCCAAAAAGTGGTTTGGATGTCTTCGTCGGCCACGGATCGCAAAAATGGGTTGATGGTTAATTTCTTGTCCTTCGATCGTTTGATGGCCGGTGTTGGAAAGGAACTCTGGCGGTATATCACCCGCGTCCCCAGTTCAAAACCATCCATTCAGGTTAGAGTAACCGATGGCTGAGTATTAAGAACCTGGCTGAAAATTCGATGTATAGAATTTCACGATGTTCGGGCTATTTAAACCCAAAAAGCACCCTTTCGGATGCTTTTTCAGGTAGCGGGGCTTGGATTCGAACCAAGGACCTTCGGGTTATGAGCCCGACGAGCTGCCACTGCTCCACCCCGCAGTATTTGATTGCCCGGTTATCGAGCGGGCGGTATTATAGCACGCTGTGCGCCTGGCGTCAAGGCGTTTTGGAATCTACGAACAAAGACAGCCACACCTGCCAGCTCTCGATCACCTCGGGGGTGATGACGGGCGTGGGGGTGGGCTGGGGCAGGCTGCCCTCTGGCTGGATCGGCACCACCAGCACCTCGCCCGGCTTGGTCATGCGCCGTGTCTCGTAGGCCCACTTGTAAACAGCCGCCTCAGAGGTGGCATAGGCCACCTGGGTCTCAAGGTGCACCTGTGTTTGCACCAGGCTGGTCACCTCTGCACTGACCTGCTCGCGTTCAGCAGTCAGGCGGCGCAGCTCAGCCATGCGGTTGTTGAAATCGACGATCAACAGCACCAGTGCCACACAGCCAATTCCGATCAATATCCAGCGCCAGGCTTTCTTCTGCTTTTCCATATACTTCATCTTACCGCGGCCTGCTTTTTTATGCAAGCTATTAAAAACAAACGATGCCGGCTGTCGAACACTGCCTGGCATCGCTGTTTGAGAGTGCCGAAGGAGGGACTTGAACCCACACGAGCGTTATGCCCACTACGCCCTGAACGTAGCGCGTCTGCCAATTCCGCCACTTCGGCTTGCACAAATGTCAAGTGCGCACAGAATTTTACCCTGAATCTGCATTTTGTCAACCTTTTGAGGCGTGCTATAATGATAAAAAGGGAATGCTAGAAATGGGCGCTTTCTTCGAACAGCTTTTAATCTTGCTCACCACCCCGCCCGGTAACCTGGTGTATCATGCCGTGCTGGCTTTTTCAATTTTTGGGGCCTTGCAGGCTTCCATCAATCACTGGCGCAGCAGCAGCTTTCCCCAGGGCCGCCGCATGGTGGTGGGGCTGGCTTTGCTGTTGTTGGGCCAGTTTGCCTTGTTTGCGGCTGCCGGCCTGGCCTGGCAAGACCTGGCCAATGCGGCGCGCTTTATCCCACCGCTTGACCGGGCGCTGGCCCTTCTGAGCATCATCATCCTGGCCTGGCTGTGGGCTTTCCCTGAGAGCGGCCGGGTGGCAGATGCAGCCGCGCTGTTGTTGGGTTTGTTGGTGGCAACCCTGGCCCTGTTCGGTGTACTGTGGTGGTTCAACCAGGATGCCGGCTTGTTTTACAACCAATCTTCAATCGATATGGTGGGCGAGAGCCTGGCTCTGTTCTTGCTGTTCATTGGAATTGTTGCGCTGCTCATCCGCCGGCCCAATGGCTGGGGGTTTGGGCTGGCGATGCTTGTGGGGTTATTTGCCGGGCACCTGGTGCATTGGTTGGCGCCTATTGAGAGCAGCGATTTTGCAGCCCCGGTACGCCTGGCCGAGTTGGCGGTCTATCCTTTATTGTTCGGCCTCGCACAGCGCTTCGCAATCCCCGAAGCGGCTGTTCAATCTACTCCCAAAGCCCAAGAACCCGAACGCCGTTACAGCTCTGACCCCAAGGTGATGCAGGCTTTCTTGGCCCTGGCCACAGAGACCTCGCCGCACAAGTTCTATCAAGAAGTCACCCGTACCATCGCCCAACTCATGCTGGCTGATTTGTGTTTGCTGATCCTGCCGCCCGACGAAGGTGGTCACCTGACTGTTCCGGTGGGGTATAACCTGATCATGGATCGCTCGGTGAGCGGTTTCAGCTTGAACAGCCGCCAGGTGCCCGTGTTAAGCAGCGCACTGCGCCGCAACCGCGGTTTGCGGCTGCCCGCCAGCAGCACCTCTCCTGACCTGCTGAGCCTGGCGCGCCCCCTGGATTTGACGCGCACAGGGCATTTGTTGGCGGCGACCATCGCGCCGAAGGGCCAATCTCCGATCATGGGCGTGGTGTTGATGTCACCTTATTCGGGCCGCGGTTGGACGGCCGAAGACCAGGCCTACCTGACCAGCCTGGTTGAGTCGTTGGCATCGATCTTGCAACGTATGCAGCAGTTCACCCAACAGCAGGCTGACCTGGAAGAGACGCGGGCCGAGCTAGAAAGCGCTCGGGCTGCGGCTGAACGCTCTGGCAAGGATCTGCAAAACCTACGCGCCCTGCAAGATGCCTCGCAGAAGGCTCGCGGGGAGGCACAAGATATTAATGCTTTGGTAGAGGATATGCAGCTTCAGCTTCAACAAGAACATGCGCGTGCCGAAAGCCTGGCGGCTCTGGTGGCAGATCAAGAGGGTCTCCACGAGAACATGGCCCGGCTTGATGCGCGCAACCGGGCATTAGAAGCCCAATTGCAAAATGCTGTTGTACAGAGCTCCTCTGCTTTTGCGGTTAAAGGATCCCCGTCTAGCGAAGAATTCAAAAACCTGGAAGAGCAGTTACGCCTGGCTTTGGAAGATGTGTCCATTTTGCGCGTGGCGTTGCAAGAAGCGGATGAGCGTTTGCTGCGCGCCCAGTCAGGCCAGCCTGCCTCTGAAAGCGGGCCTGCCCTCTCTAATCTGCAAATTGAAGGAACGCAGGAAGATGCGGCAGTGCTGAGGGCTAACTTGCAGATGGTTACCGAGCGCCTGCGCCAGGCTGAAGCGCTGGCCCACCAGGGCGTCTCAGTTCAGCAAGGCGGGTCTGTTTTGACCATCGCCCAAGAGCTGCGCCAGCCGGTTTCTTCCATTGTCGGTTACACCGACCTGTTGTTGAGTGAGTCGGTTGGCATCTTGGGGGCTACCCAGCGCAAGTTCATTGAGCGGGTCAAGGCTTCTACTGAGCGCATGGCCGGCTTGTTGGATGAGATGATCCAGGCGGCAACCCTGGAAAGCGATGGACGGCGTCTCAACCCGGTGGCAGTTGACCTGAATGCGGCGATCGACGAGGCGGTCAGGAGCATGTTGGCCTCGCTGAGTGAGAAGAATATTACCTTGCGCGTGGATATGCCCGATGAACTTCCGCCTATCCGCGCCGATAAAGATGCCTTGCAGCAAGTGATGGCTAACCTGCTGCTCAATGCCAGCGGCGCTACGCCGCCCAAGGGCGAAGTTCTGCTGCGGGCGCGCCTGGAGACTAAGGAGAATGAGCCGGGCTACATGCTGGTGCAGGTTTCAGATGCGGGGGGCGGCATTGCCCCCGAAGCACTGCCGCGGGTCTTCTCGCGCCTGTACCGCGCCAACAACCCGTCCATTGCCGGCCTGGGTGATAATGGGGCTGGTCTTTCAATGGTCAAAACATTGGTCGAGGCGCACGGCGGGCGCATTTGGGTGGACAGCGTCGTTGGGCGCGGTTCTACCTTCAGTGTGCTGCTGCCCATGGCTGAAGAGGCCCTGGATGCGCTGCGGGATGGGGCATCTGCCAGATGAATGCCTCGCGGCAAGTGGCCTTTGGCATCCTGGCGGCGTTGGTTTCAACAGCGCTGTTATTCGGCAGCCTATCGCTGGGCATGGTTGAAGGGCAACTGCGCCTGGCGGCTGCGCCCAGCCAGGTCAGCCCCACCACCACACCCCAGCCGCTTACACCCGGCCCCTCGGCTTCTGACACCGCCGGGCCGCCTCCGGTGGCTTCTGCTACGCTGCCGCTGGTGATGCCGCCAACCGGAGAGGTGACCCTGGTTGTTGCGCCTGAAGTGACGGTGATGCCGCCCAATGTTTGTCCTGTGCCGCCGGGTTGGTATGCGGTCACCGTTCAACCTGGCGATACCTTGGCCAGCCTGGCCCAAGATTACAACACCACTGAGAATGTGCTGGCAGAGGCCAACTGTTTGGTGATCACCGACCTGATCTCTGGGTCAATCTTGTATGTGCCCGCGGCGCCAGAGCCCACCACCATCCCCTGCGGCCCACCCTGGGGTTGGGTGTTCTATACCGTCCAATACGGAGATACGTTGTATAAGATTGCTGTGCTGTACGGTGTGAGGGTGAGCGAATTGCAGTTTGCCAACTGCTTGGGCAATTCGACGCTGATCCGCGTGGGGCAGAAGTTGTACGTGCCCAATATCCCGATCATCATCCCCACCATTCCTCCCACCTGGACGGCCAGCCCGTCTCAAACGCCGCTGCCGCCCAGCGTCACCCCCAGCCCAACCTGGCCTGTCTATACCCTCACGCCCACCCTGCCGCCGCCATCCAGCCCCACCTTTACCCCTTCGCTCACTGCCACGCAGACGCCCACAGATACCTCTCAGCCTACCGGCACCCCTACCCAAACGGCAACCCCTGAGCCGTCTGTGACCCCCACCGCTACCCAGGTTCCGCCCAGCGATACGGTGGTGCCACCCACAAACACGCCAACGGATGTGCCCAGCGAAACCATGGCGCCTCCGAATTCGACCCCATTGGCGCCAGTCGATACGCCCATACCCGGCTGATCGCCTGATATCCGTCTGCCACCCTCCGAGCCAGTATGACACCCAACCTTCGCTCCAATAACCGTTCCCTGCTTGCGCCCACGCGCTGGTCAGGCTTGCTGCAGGCAGGCTTGATGGTGGGGCTGGTTTTGGTGCTGGCCTGGTTGGTGATGATTTCTGGGCCATCAGAAAGTTCGGCCGCGCCTGTGTCTCAAGCTCGCCCTTTGCTGTTGGTGGCCCCGCCCGGCTCAACTGCCACCCCAACCCCCTTCCAGCCACTGCCGCCTACCCCCACCTACCAGCCCACCGATTTCGTTTACCCAACGCCTACCCCGCTGCCATTTACCCCTCAGGCGGCGCCGGTTACGGGTGGCCAGAGTAAAACCTGGGCCGATTACCCCGGCCCCATCATCTGGCCAGATGTTCAGGTGCCCCCGCCGGTTGGCATTTTGCCGCAGCCTGAGGGCCAGGTCAACATCTTGCTGCTTGGTTCTGACCAGCGCCCGTATGACAGCGGCTTCCGCACCGATACCATCATCCTGTTGACGATCGATCCGGCTGCTGGCACCGCCAACATGACCTCTTTCCCGCGCGACCTCTACGTTTACATCCCCGGTTGGACGGTACAGCGCATCAACACGGCTTTTGGGTATGGCGGCTTTGAGGCCCTGGCGCAGACTTTTGAATATAATTTTGGCGTCCGCCCCGATCATTATGCCGTCGTCAACCTGTGGTCTTTTGAAGATATGATTGACAGCCTGGGCGGGCTGAGAGTGGATGTGGGGCGCGATCTGTGTGACCATCGTGACAACTGGGGCATGTTCTGCGTCTCTCAAAGCACGATGTGGATGAACGGAAAAACGGTTTTGTGGTACGTGCGCTCGCGTTACTCTACCAGCGATTTTGACCGTGGGCGCCGCCAACAAGAGGTGGTAGTGGCAGGGCTGCGCCAACTGATCAGCATTGACGGGATCCGCCGCGCTCCAGAGCTGTACGAAATCTACCGCCAGAATGTCTTGACAGACATGACCCTGGATGATATCACCCCCTTCTTTCCCTTGGCCATTCATTTGAATGAGAGCTCACAAATCTATCACTACTACATCGGCCCTGAGCAGGTGACAGGCTGGACGAATTACAGCGGGGCACAGGTGCTTCTCCCCATCCAAGAATCTGTAATGACCGTGATGCACCAGGCCCTTAACAGCCCTTGAAAAAGAAATAAGGAATGATGCCATGACCCTCGAAGGAAAAGGTCTTTTCACCTGGAAGATCCCCAATTGTGAGCAAGGTGATCCGGCTGCTATGGCCGCCACGGCCAAGAGCGCCGGCCTGACCCATGTGCTGTTAAAGGTGGCTGATGGCACGACTGTTTACAACGGCACCTGGGGCATTAAGCAAGACCTGGTGACACCGGCGGTCAACAGCCTGCGCGCCGAGGGGATAGAGATTTGGGGCTGGCATTATGTGTATGGCAACAACCCGGTGGGCGAGGCCAATTTAGCTATCCAGCGCATCCGGCAGTATAACCTGGACGGGTATGTGATCGACGCGGAGAAGGAGTACAAGCAGGATGGCCGCAAGGCGGCCGCCAAGGCCTTTATGAATCGCCTGCGGGGGGCCTTCCCCAGCCTGGATATCGCCCTCAGCTCTTACCGCTTCCCCTCGCTGCACCCACAATTGCCCTGGGCCGAGTTTTTGGATGGCTGCAATATCAACATGCCGCAGGTCTATTGGATGAAGGCGCACAATGCGGGTGAGCAGTTGATCAAGTGCGTGCGCGAATTCCAGAACAAGACCCCTTCTCGCCAGGTCATCCCTACTGGGGCGGCCTTCCACGAGGCGGGCTGGAAGCCCACTTCGGCTGAAGTGTTGGAATTCATGAATACGGCCAAGGCCCTCAACCTGCCGGCAGTTAACTTCTGGGAATGGTCAGATGCTCGCTCGGGGGTGATGCCGGGCGTTTGGGAGACGATTCGAGATTATCCCTGGGCCGGGCAGGCTGCGCCAAAGGATATCTGCGAAAAGTACGTCTCCTTGCTTAATACCCATGACGCGAATAAAATTGTCGAATTGTATAACCCCACCGGCGTGCATATCAATGCGGTGCGCACCACCCAGGGCCTGGATAATATCCGCTCCTGGTACAACATCCTCTTCCGAGATGTGCTGCCAAACGCCAATTTTACCCTGACTGGCTATGCGGGCACCGGCAATGCCCGCCATCTGACGTGGACCGCTACCAGCCCCAAAGGTGCGGTGCAGAACGGCAACGATACCTTTGGCCTGATCAACGAGAAGATCAACTATCATTACACTTTCTTCACGGTTACGAAGTAGCCGGCTGCTCCCCTTGTTTCTCTTCCTGGTGTTGTTTGGCTGCACAGAGCAGACCTTGCCTGCTGTGCCAACGCTGACCGCGCCGCCGCTGCCTTCGGCTACCTTAAGCCCGCTGCCCCCTAGCAGCACACCCACTGCCAGCCCCAGCCCTACCGCCACCCTGCGGCCCAGCCAGACGGCCACGCCGACCATCACCCCCACGCCGGCGCCCACCTTCACGCCTGTGCCGTTGGAACTTTTTGCCTCGCCCGTGCTCAGGCCGGGGGTCGTGGCATCGGCCTATATTGCCGATACCTGCCAGTACCTGCGCCTGCGCTGGGCAGAGGGCAGCAGTTCGCCGGGCACGGTGGTGGTGCCGGTGATGTTCCACAGCATTGTCCAGCCGGGCACCAAGATCAACGATCCTAAAGATATTGGCGTGGAAGACTTCCAGGCGTTTGTTCGCTACGCCCAGTACCTGGGCTTTGAGACGATTACCACGGCCCAATTGATCGACTTTTTGTATAACAATGCCCCGATTCCGCTGCACTCGATGATCCTGATCGTAGACGACCGCCGCCCAGGTTTGTTGGAAGAACACTTCATGCCTGTGCTGGAGGCAAACGACTGGACCGTCACCCCGGCTTACATCGCCGACCCAAGCAGCTTCAATTGGGCCTGGGAATGGATGGACCGCCTGTATGCCCGTGGGCGGCTGGACGTGCAGTCGCACGGGTATACCGGGCAGTTGTATGTGCTGCCCGAGACCAGCGAAGAGGATATCCAGAACGAGATCTGGAATTCGACCACGGTGTTGGAGGAGCGTTTCGGCCAGCGCCCGCTGGCTTTCATCTGGCCGGGGGGAAACTTCTCGCCGCTCTCGGTGCAGGTGGCGCGGGAGGGCGGCTACCAGCTTGGCTTTACGGCGTATTCGCGCGGGCCGGTGCTCTTCAACTGGGTGCCACAGGGGCCTGAAGAGCAGTTGATTGGAGATCCGTTGATGCTCTTGCCGCGGGCCTGGTCTAACTCGGTCAACGTGAACCTGGATGAGGCGGTGAAGGTCAGCGAGCAGGCGGCCGCGTTTGCTGAGGCAAACCGCCAGCTTGAAGCGGACTGGTACGCGCAATACTGCTCGGGAGAATGATGGGCCGCCTGGTGTCTATTGTGGGGAACGCGGGGGTGGGCAAGACCACCCTGGCGCGCCTGATGAGCCAGCGCTTTGGCCTGGCCCTGGGGATTGAGCAGCATGTTGAGCGCCCCTTCCAGGCCCGTTTTGCTGCTGACCGGCGCTATGCCCTGGCTAACCAGTTGGATTACCTGCTGCTGCGGGCCGAGCAGGAACGCCATCTGCGCAGCCAACCGCAGGGGGGTGTGCAAGACGGGGGGCTGGACCTGGACTTCCATATTTTTACGCAGCTCTTTTACCGCAAGGGTTATCTTGAACAGGATGAGTACTTGCTCTGTGAACGCCTGTACCGCCAGATGCGCCTGGCTTTGCCGACCCCCGAGCTGGTGGTATGGCTGCAAGCGCCTTTAGATGTCATCGCCGCTCGCTTCCGGCGCCGCGGCCGCCCGCTGGAGATCGCAGCGCTGGATGACCTGGCTGCGTTGGATGCCTTGCTGGCGGAGTGGCTGTTGCCGCTGCCCTCGCCGCCTGTGCTGCGCCTGGATGCGGCCCAGGATGACCCGGGCTTTGCGGCTGGCCTGGCCCAGTTAGAAATGATCCTTAATCAACGATGACCCCAAAATATCGGGGTCATCGTTGATAAATCGGCGTACGCTGAACTAGGGCTTTGTTTTCTTGACCGCCGCGGTGGGTTTCTTGGCTGCTGGGGTGCTCTTCGCCGCAGGCTTCTTCGCAGTAGGCTTCTTTGCTGTTGCGGTAGTTTTGCCCGCTGATTTTTTAGCGACTGCCGGGGTGTTCTTCGCCACAGGCTTTTTTGCGGCCGGTTTTTTCGCTGCCGTGGTGGGCTTCTTGGCCGCTGGTTTAGCGGCCGCAGTGCTCTTGACCGTCGCGGTGTTCTTGACCGCCGCTTTAGGGGCCTCTTTCGCCGCCTTCACTGCGGGCTTTTTGGCTGCCGCGGTGGGCTTCTTGGCCGCTGGCTTAGCAGCCGCGGCGCTCTTGACCGCCGGCTTCTTCGCTGTTGTGGTGGCGGCTTTCTTGGCCGCTGGCTTGGCGGCCGCGGTGTTTTTTACCGCCGCGGTGCTCTTGACCGTCATTTTAGAGGTCTCTTTTGTTGCCTTCGCCGCGGCGGCGCGCTTTGTTGTATCTTTAGCAGGCGGTTCTTCTTCGGCTGCGCCTGCCGCGGCCCCGTTCAACCCCAGGCTGAGCTGCTGGACAGGCTCAGGCGCCTTGAGGGGCTTCTCATCTTCCTCGAAAACAGGCTTGGGCACAGCCGCGGCTGCTTTGCGGGCGGCTTCGTTGAGCGGGCGCTGCGCCTCAGCAGGGATCGAGAGCCCTAAGACCTGGAAGGCGGTCTTCAACTCGATGACCGGTTTGCCAGATGCGGCCCGCGTTTGCAGGGGGGCCTCATCCAGGCGCATGGCCTTGGGGGCCAGCTTATCCAAAAGCAGGGTGACGCGGGCATTGCCTTTGCCGGCTGCCATGCCCACAACCTGGGTGGTGCGGGGCAGTTTCCAGGCAATCACGCCCTGCCCGTAACGGCCTTGCTGGGGGAATTGCTCGGCCGGCACGCGCTTGGCTTTGCCATCTGATGCCACCAACAGCACCTCGCCGCGCTTGGGGATCAGCTCCATGCCAACGATCTCGTCGCGCGCCCCCAGCTTGATGCCTCCCACACCGGCGGCAACCAGCCCCATGGGGCGCACATCCTCTTCACTAAAGCGGATGGCCATGCCATCGGCAGTTACTAACAGTACCTCATCTTTGCCACTGGTCAGGCGCACCCAGCCCAGCCGGTCGCCATCGTTAACCTTAGCCAGGGTGAAAGGTCGCCCGGTGGCGCCGGGCATCTCTTCCAGGGGGGTCTTCTTGACCTGGCCCTGGCGGGTGGCGGTGAAGACGAACCATCCTTCAGCCCGGTCGTCACGCTGGGGCAGGGTAAATAGCGCTGCTAGTTTGTCCCCTTCGCTCAAGGCTGAGACCTTGTGCAGGGGGGTGCCGTCTTGTGGGCTTTCGGATTCGGGCAGGGAGTGCATTGGAATGCCGGCGGCCTCACCGTTTTCGGCCACCAGGAACAAGGTGTCGCGCGTGTTGGCTTGCAGTAAGAAGGATGGCGCTGCCGTGCCGCTCAGGCGGGGCGGCTTTTCATCTTGCGTGCGCGAAACCAGGCCATCTGCGGTAGAGACCACCCATACGGTGCGCTCGGGCATCAGGTCTGATGCGGTCAGGATGGGGGTGGCGGCATTTGCGCCTGCCCCGCGCCGCGCAATCTGCGTGCGGCGCCGGTCGCCGTAAGTCTCTTTTACCAGGCGCAGCTCATCTGCCACCACCTGGCGCATCTTGGCCGGCGAATGCAGCAAAGCTTCCAATTCTTTGATCTGCGCTTGCAGCTCTTTGTATTCATCGTCGATCTTTTTTCGTTCCAATGCGGCCAGGCGGCGGAGCTGCATATCCAAAATTGCCTGCGCCTGCACATCGCTGAGCTTGAAGCGCTTCATCAGGCGCTCGCGAGCCACCTCGGCATCGGGTGCTTTGCGGATCAGGTCGATCACCTCATCCAGGTATTTGATGGCCGTGCGCAGACCTTCAAGGATGTGGGCGCGCTGGCGGGCTTTCTTGAGCTCAAATTCAGCCCGCCGTTGTACCACTTCCAGGCGGTGATCGAGGTAAACGTGCAGGGCTTGCTTGAGCGAGAGCAGGCGCGGCTCGCCGTTGACCAAGGCCAGCATGATAATGCCGAAGGTTGAGCGCATGGGGGTGTTCTTATACAGGTCTTGCAGCACCCTTTCTGGCTCGGCCGTCTTGCTCAACTCGATGACGATGCGCAGGCCGTGGCGGTCTGATTCGTCGCGCAGGTCTGCGATGCCCTCGATGCGTTCCTCGCGGGCCAGTTCGGCGATGCGCTCGATGAGCGAGGATTTGTTGGTCATGTAGGGCAGTTCTGTAACGATGATGCGCGTGCGGCCGCGGCTGATCTCTTCGATATGGGCACTGGCCTGCACCACGATCTTCCCACGCCCGGTGCCGTAAGCGGCTTTCAGTTCGTCTTCGCCTTCTTCTTGCACGATCAGGCCGCCGGTGGGGAAGTCGGGCCCTTGGATGAAGCGCATCAAGTTTTCAACGTTGATGTCGTCCAGCCGCTCCCAATTTTCCAGCATGTAAACCAGCGCGCCCACCACCTCGCCCAGGTTGTGGGGAGGAACATTGGTCGACATGCCCACTGCGATGCCGGTAGCGCCGTTGACCAGCAGGTTGGGGATGGCGGCAGGCAGTACATCGGGTTCGGCCAGGCTGCCGTCGAAGTTATCTGAGAAATTGACCGTTTCTTTGCGGATATCAGCCAGCATTTCCATGGCGGGGGCGGCCAGGCGGGCTTCGGTATAACGCATGGCTGCCGGGGGATCGCCATCAACGCTGCCAAAGTTGCCCTGGCCATCCACCAGCATCACGCGCATCGAGAAATCCTGTGCCATGCGGGCCATGGCCTCGTACACGGCCATATCGCCGTGGGGGTGGTATTTACCCAGCACCTCACCCACGATGCGGGCCGACTTCTTGAATTCTGTTTCGGGCCGCATGCCCATATCGAACATGGCGTACAGGATGCGCCGGTGGACCGGTTTGAGCCCGTCACGGGCGTCGGGCAGGGCGCGCGACACGATCACGCTCATGGCGTAATCGAGATAGGCTTGCTGCATCTCTTGGTCAATATCTACAGGACGAACCAGGCCAACTTCCATAATGACTCCTACAGCGGCTCGAAACGGGCCGTGAAATGGCGCAGCAGCTCAGGGGCATAGGTGAACTTGTAGCCTCGGAGGAACTGCCGGCGCTCTTTGATCCTGGCAGTGGATTCTGCCACGTAATCTAAATGACTTTGCGTGTATACCCGGCGGGGAATTGCCAGGCGCACCAGTTCCAGCCTGGGATAGACCATTTCTCCGGTTTGGGGGTGGGGGTGGGCGAACATCACCGAGCCAATCTCTACCCCGCGTATACCGCCTTCTAGATACAACTCTACGGCCAAGGCCTGCCCGGGGAAGTGGCCCTGGGGGATGTGGGGCAGTAAACGCCCGGCATCGATGTAAATGGCATGCCCGCCCGGCGGCTCGACGATGGGAATGCCCATCTCCAGCAAGCGCTCGCCCAGGTAGGCGGTCTGGCCCAGGCGGTAGGCCAGGTAGCTTTCGTCCAGCCCTTCCCACAGGCCGGTCGCCAGGGCATCCAGGTCGCGCCCGGCCAGGCCCCCATAGGTGGGGAAGCCTTCGCGCAAGATCAGCTCGTTGCAAGCACGCTGGTACAGGCCATCGTCGTTCATGGTCAAGAAGCCGCCGATATTGACGATGGCGTCTTTCTTGGCGCTCATCGTTGCACCATCGGCCAGGGCAAAGATCTCATTGGCAATCTCTAGGGTGCTCTTGTTTTGGTAGCCCGGCTCGCGCAGCTTGATGAAATAGGCGTTCTCGGCGTACCGGCAGGCATCGATGAAGAAGGGAATACCAAATTGGCGATAAATGGCAGCCACGGCCTTCAGGTTAGCCATTGAAACCGGTTGGCCGCCGCCGGCATTGTTGGTGATGGTGATCATGCCGAAGGGGATGTTTTCTACGCCGGTCGTCTGGATGAAGCTGCGCAGTTTCTCGAGATCCATGTTGCCTTTGAATGGATCACGGTTGGTGGGGTCAGATGCGGCCTCGCAGACCAGGTTGACCGGCTGGCCGCCGCGCGCCCGGATGTTGGCGTCGGTAGTATCGAAATGCATGTTGGATGGCACATACTTGCCAGCCCCCATCAATAAAGCGCACAAGATGTTCTCGGCGGCACGCCCCTGGTGGGTTGGGATGAAATGCTTGAAGCCAAAGATCTTCTGCATGGCTTCAGCCAGGCGGTAATACGAGCGTGCCCCTGCATATGATTCGTCGCCGCGCATAATGGCGGCCCACTGTTCTTGACTCATGGCGCCAGTGCCTGAATCGGTCAGCAGATCGATGAAAACATCCTCTGCTTTCAATGAGAACAGGTTATAACCTGCCTGTTTCAGCGCCTCTTGACGTGCCTGAGGTGAGATCAGCCGGATTGCCTCAACGGTCTTGATGCGGAAAGGTTCAGGTGGGTAGATGGTCATGGTTTCGAGTATTCTCCTTGCGCTTTAGTGTAGCATGGATTGGAAAAATGGCAAGGTAAATTTGGGCACATGTGCCCCTGCCAGTATTTGATATATAATAGCCCTATGCCCATGAAAACCCTCCGCCGTTGGTTAGCCATTATCCTGGTTATCCTCTCCATCATCTTGCTTGTGTGGGGATTATGGCCGGCAGGCTCTGCGGTGCAGACTCTGCCGCTGGAGCCATCGGATATGCAAATCCCCACGCCAGAGGGCCTGCTGCCCTGGTTGGGAATTTTGGTGTAGCGGCGGCTATGAAGCGCCTGGCCCGCCACCCACGGTACTGGCTTTTGGCAGCCTGCCTGCTCTTGTTCGGCGCGTCTTGCGCGGCCCCGGCGGCAACCCCGGCTAATCCAGACCGCCCCACCACCGAGGCTACCCAGGTTCAAAGCGGCATTGAGGGCGCGGCAACTGCTACCCCGGTTGTAGGCTCGCCTGCCATCTTAGAAGCGCGCCGCCTGACGTTGGAATGGCCGCCGCACCTGCGGGCCGGCGATTCAGACCTGGTGCGCCTGACGCTCGAGGTGGATGACCTGGGGGGCATCACCCCTACCGCAGAGCTGGAAGGCCACGCGACTGTCGGTGAGACGGTTTATATCCCCGATGTATACGCTACCCATAGTGTGTTTGCAGAGGCACGCCTGGACCTGGCGGGTATGGAAGTGTCGCCGGCCGAAACCATCAGCCAGGCGCTGCTGCCGGGGCAGTCAGTGACTTATTATTGGAGTGTCAGTTCGGACGATATTGGGGTTTATCGCGGCACGGTCTGGCTGTACCTGCGTTTCTTGCCTTTGGATGGAGCACCCGCCAGCGAACGCCCGCTCTCGGCGCAGATGATCGAGATTGAGACGGTCAATCTGCTGGGGATGGGCGGCACCTCCGCCCGCTGGTTGGGGACGGTGGGCTTGTTCTTGGGCGGTATGTTGGGATTGGATGATCTGTTGAAGCTGGCAAAGACAATGATCCAGGGCCGCCGGACAGGCAAGCGGGTGCCTGCTCCGATCGAAACACCTGGAAAACAGTGACAATATGCTAAACATCACATTCTTCAAACTGGGGCCGGTGGTCACCAACAGCTACCTGTTGAGCGATAGCGAGACGGGCGAAGCGGTGATTATCGACCCGGCCTGGAGCGGCGAATTCCTGGCAGATGAGATCGAACAGCGCGGCCTGCGCCTCAAGCAAGTTTGGGTGACCCATGCCCACTTCGATCACATGGGCGGTGCGGCGGCCATTTTGCGCCAGTTGAAACCGGCACCCAAGATGGCTTTGCATCCCAATGACCTGGATTTGTGGCGCACGCGCGGCAGTGCATCCCTTTTTGGCCTGCATGTAGAACCAGCCCCTGACCCTGATGTGAGCCTGGAACACGGGCAGATGCTTTCGCTGGGCAGGCATACGTTTGAGGTGCGTCATGTGCCGGGCCATACCGCGGGGCACGTGATGTTCTATTGTGCGTCTGAGAAGGCGGCCTTCGTGGGGGATGTGCTTTTCGCGGGCAGCATTGGCCGCACCGACCTGCCCGGCGGCGACTACGCCACGCTGATGACCAGCCTGCGCAGCCAGGTGCTGACCCTGCCGAACGATACGCAGATCTATTCGGGTCATGGTGATGTGACAACGATAGGCGAAGAGCTGGACAGCAATCCATTCTTGACCTGATACAAAAAAGCGGCGCTCGAGCGCCGCTTTTTTGTATCAGGTAGTGTTGGTTGTTACTTGGCGTAACGCCGTTATTTGGCGTAACGCTGCTACTTGGCGTAATCGACCGCCCGCGTTTCGCGGATCACCGTGACCTTGATCTGGCCTGGATACTGCATGGTATCTTCGATGTTCTTGGCGATATCGCGCGCCAGGCGGATCGATTCCAGGTCGTCGATGTCTTCTGGCTTGACGAAAATGCGCACCTCACGCCCAGCTTGCAGCGCAAAGGCCTGATTCACACCCTTATACGAATTGGCCAGGTCCTCAAGCGTGCGCACACGTTTAATGTATTGGTCCAGGCTCTCTCGGCGGGCACCGGGGCGGGCGCCAGAGATGGCATCTGCGGCTTCAGCGATCACTGCTTCTACCGTTTCTTGCTCGACCTCATGGTGGTGCGAGGCGATGGCGTTGACCACCTTGGCGGGGACGCCATAGCGCCGGGCAAACTCGGCTCCCAGCAGGGCGTGGGTGCCTTCCATGTTATGGTCCATGGCTTTACCCAGGTCATGCAGCAGGCCGGCCGCCTTGGATACATCTACGTCTGCACCCAGCTCAGAGGCCAGGACGCCTGACAGCCGCGCCACTTCTACCGCATGTTGGAGCTGGTTCTGCCCGTAAGAGGTACGGAACTTGAGCCTGCCAAGCATCTTCATTACCTCAGGGTGCAGGCCGGGCACGCCGGCATCGTATGCGGCTTGCTCACCGGCATCTGCAATGATGCGGTCCACTTCGCGCTGTTCTTGCTTGAGGATTTTCTCAACATGGGCGGGGTGGATGCGGCCATCTTGCACCAGCTTGGCCAGAGAACGGCGGGCCACCTCGCGGCGCACCGGGTCGAAGCATGAGATGGTCACTGCTTCAGGGGTGTCATCCACGATCACGTCCACACCTGCGGCCTGCTCGAAGGCATGAATATTGCGCCCGTTGCGTCCGATGATGCGCCCTTTCATCTCTTCTGATGGGATGGGCACAACCGAAGTGGTGACTTCTGAAACGTGTTCAGAGGCCAGGCGTTGAATGGCGGTAGAGATGATCTCGCGCGCCCGTCGTTCGCCCTCTTCCTGGGCTTCGCCCTCTACCTGGCGGATGATGCGGGCCATATCGCCGCGGGCGTCTTTCTCGACCTCAGCCAACAGCACACCGCGGGCGTCTTCGGTAGTCATCTGCGAGATGCGCTGCAGCTCTTCCACCTGATCAGAATGTAATTTTTCGATATCGTTGGCACGCTTGTCGATCAAGCTCTGGCGCTTGTTCAGGGTGGCCTCGCGCTTTTCCAGCCGGTCGGCGCGCCCATCCATCTCTTCGCGACGCTTTTGCAGGCGGTCTTCCTCGCGGCTCAGGTCGCTGCGCCGGCGGCCGACCTCGACCTCGGCGGCCTGGCGGATCTGGATAGCCTTGTCTTTGGCCTGCAGTTCAAGCGCATGGGCCTGTTCTTGAGCCTGGGCCAGGATATCTTCGGCTTTGGCTTGTTGGCGGGCTTTTTCTTGCTTGGCCATGTAGTAGTGAATGCCATACCCGGCGCCAAGCCCAGCCGCCAAGGCAATGATGATAATGATGATCGCGATCCATAGTTCCATAGGTTAACCCTCGTTATTTTGTATTTGATTCCAGTGGCGGTCCACTGTTTCGCGGATGACCGCGTAGCCAAACCCGCGCCGTGCCAGGAAGCCAGACAGCTTCTGTTTGAAAGCTGTCTCATCCAGCCCGGCTAACCTGCGGGCTTGTTTGTTGGCCGCTTGATCGGCCAACGCCTGCTCGTCTACCTCTGCCAGGGCCTGTTGAATAGATTCGTCGTCCAAACCGCGCTGGCGCATCTCAACCACCAGGGCGCGCCGGCCGCGCGGCCGGAATTCACTGCGGTTCTCTACCCAGGCCTGGGCAAAGCGGTTGTCATCTATCAAACCGGCACGCTGCAAACGCGCCAGCACATCTTCGATTACCTCGGCAGGCACATCATGCTTGACCAGGTTGCGGCGTACTTCAGCACTGGCACGTGGGCGGTAGCTGAGCAGCCTGAGCGCTTGTTGGTAAGCCACCTCGCGCCCATCTTCGGCTTGCAGTTGGGCGATCTTCTCGGCACTCAGCACCTGGCCAATGCTCAGCCAGCCTGCCGTGATGCGCGCCAGCCCGAAGGCGTATTCGCCATCCAGGTACACGTTAACCCGCTGGGGGTTACGTTTCTGGACTTTCAGTGCCGTGATCGTGCCGCCTTCAATCGCTTCGCTCATCTGTGTACCAATGCAAAAGCCGCGACCCTTCTACTCAGGCCACGGCTGAATAATACGCTCCTAGGATAAGTTGTTCGTTCAGCGCCGCAGGCTGGGCCGGTCAATCAGGCGGGTTCCAGGCTTGCGGGAGGGCTTTCCTGTGCCAGTCTAGGGTGAATTAAGATAGACTGCCGCACAGAGGGCTGCGGTGCTATCATGGGGGGCGGCTGTCCATCTCGTTGATCGTTTCACAGGACACTCAAGACATCATTATTCTGTTTGATCGGGCCGGTGAGGTTACCAACCACTAACCAAACCGCTAACCAAGAACACAGGCAAAGTCAAACACCGAACGTAAGCGTTTCCAGAAATCGTTTTTATTCAGATCCGCGGCCGCGCTGCTCGATGATTAGAAGATAAAAGGCAGCGCAGCTACCAACGCCCCGGGGCTCCAGCAAGCTGGTTTGCTCTCCAAGGGGCGCAACCGCTCTGTGCCTGCCGGCAGAGAGCAGATAGATTTTTAAGGTTAACAAATTATACATGATAATGGAGATTCTGGGGATTTAACTTCTGAGGAAAGAACTGGAAAAGCGCGTGGGCAGAGTCTTAACCCGGTGAGGCTTGAGAAGTCAGGGCTGTTGGTTGTTTTTTAAAATGATTGGCATGTAGACCGGATTCAGCAGTGGAAAGGCAAGTAGCAAATCAGATGTGGCCTGGTTGTGGTAACTGATATAGGGTTTACCCGATGTGTCTAGGACGATGGATGTGGCATTGCCAATGCTGTAAGCGTTGTCTATTGTTTGGATGTGCCAGCCTGATGCATCCTGATAAGCATATTTAAGGTTGCCGGTATAGGGGAAATCATTGTCGTGGTAACTGATGTGAGGGTAACCGTCTGCATCCACGGCGATATCGGTAAATTTGCCGGGGTCGCCAACATCGTCGATGGTTTGGGCGTGCCAGCCGTTGACATCTTGATGGGCATATCTTAAATCCCGCGCATTAGGATCGTAATAGCTGACATGGGCATATCCGTTTGTGTCTAAGGCCAACGCTCCATACTGGAAATACCCACTGTCAAAAGTATTTGTGTGCCATCCAGATGAATCTTGGTAATAGATGGCTCCGGCGGCAGTGTTGAGAATGTATGGGTGATCTGTAGCATCCAACACCAATGAGTAATCGCCGCTGATATCCAAATATGTAAAATGCCATCCGCTCGTGTCTTGATATGTGTATCGCCACCATTCGTCGTGGAAGGCATAGGAATAATAAATGATATGAGGGTAATGCTGCCTGTCCACAGCGATGGAGCAAGGCATCCCGGAGCCATTTTCGTCTACCATGGTGCTGTGAAAGCCGGATGCATCCTGGTAGGTGTAGTTTAGCCCTCCATCCGCATTGCAGAAGTGTGGATAACCCTGATCGTCCAATGTCATGGCGGTTGATACTGCGACGCCCTCAAGGGTTTGCACCTGCCAGTTGCCTGCCACCCGCCGCGCATAGCTCACGCCAGAGGTGTTCTGGCGTGTGTAGGTGATGTGGAGATTGCCCTGCTCATCCATTAACAGCGGGCCGCTTTCTTCTACGGCATCAAGACGGTCCACGATTTGCGCTTCCCAGCCGTCTGGATCCCGGTAGGTATGGATCAGGCCCAAGCCATTGTTGTAAGCGATATGGACGCCCTGGTTTTCCTCCCAAGCCAGCGAGACAAAAATGCTGATCTGGAGGCCGGTCGTCAATACCTGGGTATGCCAGCCTGCTACATCCTGGTAGACGTAATACAGGTTGTAATCATTATCATTGAAATAACTTGCATGGGCATAGCCTTGTGCATCCAGGGCCAGCGCGCTGCTCCCCATGCTTGCCCCACCAGGGCCAATCGTGTCGAACTGCCAACCGCCCTCCACCGGACAGGATAACTGGTAGGCAAATTTAACCGTCCAGTCAACAGCATCAAGGTATGTGATATGCGGGCAGCCGTTGGCATCCAGGGCTAAAGATGTACCCTGCCCGCCTCCGTTTGCCACTGTTTGGGCATGCCAGCCGCTGGCATCTTGGTAGGCGTAACGCAGGTCCCAGTCGTCAGCATCCAAATAGCTGACGTGCGGATACCCCAGCGCGTCGATGGCGATGGAATTGTACTGCCCCACCCAGCCTTTGCTATCGGCAACCTGGATGTGCCAACCGTTGGCATCCTGATAAGCATATCGGAGGGCAGTATTCCCATAGTAGACGATGTGCGCATAGCCTAAGGCATCTAGGGCCAGGGCGGTATGACCACTGGCTTGCCCCGTGCCATCCACGGTTACAATGTGCCAGCCGGTGGCGTCTTTGTAAGCATAGCGCACCTCGCTGAGACCGGGACGGTTAAGAAAATAGCCAATGTGTGGGTGGCCCTCGCTGTCTAGGGCCAGCGAAGCGTAATTACCGGCAGTGGCGGTCTCGTCCACAATCTCAGATTGCCAGGATGCGCCGTCATACCAGGCATAATAGAGGGCATCGCCTCCATAAGCCAGGTGCGGCTGACCGTCACTGTCTAGGCGCAGGCTGTGGTCGGTCATGGTATAGAAATTGCGCGGGCATTCGATACAAGAAGTTCGCCAATGATCGATCGGCGGGCTGTAAACTAAGTCCGGGCGATGGATGGGCCGCGCCTGAACACCGGGGGCAAGGTAGAGACTGGCCAGGATCAGAAACACCACCAGAACGATGCGCCAAGCAGCAGATCGAGTATCTATGTTCATTCCTTGCCTCCAATCCTATATGTGCAGGGTACACCCATATCCGGTGACTGTCAACATGCCGGATCAAATTTTAGGGGATGGCAAGAGCTGTGGCATCGAGGTAAAATTCAGCGTTGTCTTGGATGTTTTATTTACATTCTGCCATAGGATGAAATCTATAATGAAGGATGATCAAGGATCTGCTCCTCGCCGGGGCCGCTGGTTTATAAATTGGAAGCGCGAGCTGTTGGAGACTCTGGCGATCTTGGGGGTTGCTTTGCTCGTGGCGGGCGTTTGGTTTGGAACCCACCCTCAAGACTGGCTTCGCCTGTGCCAGTCTGGCGCGATCCCTTTTTTGCCCACCCCTACACCCCGCCCATTGCTGGTTGTGGTGGTCTCTACCCCCACACCGGATTCGGGTGACAGCCGTCTGTTCACGTTACATTATAATGAAAGTAGCTTTTACCTGTTGAATGCCTCTGGCAGTTCGCTGGACGATGTGAGCTCGCTGGCCTTTGAGCGCCTGGACGCATCTGGCCGGCCGCAGAACAGCTTTTCGGGCCAGGCATGGGCCGGAGAGCAGGCTTCATTGGCGCATGATACTTGTAATGGCATCGAGATTGAAGGCAGAGGACCTTTCTCGCGCCCGGCAGGTTGTGCTGCCGTGAGCAGCCTGCTTACCGTGCCCGAGAGCGCCGAGCTTATCTTCTGGACCACTGCTACCGGCAGTGAAACGTTCCGCGTCCTGTGGCAAGAGGAGCCGGTGGGGGAGTGCCAGGTGGCGACAGGAGAGTGTTCCTTCTACTTGCCGTAAAAGGTGGTTTTGCCAAGAGAGCGAGGCGGTGCAAAGGCACCGCCTCGCTCTCTTTATTTACTATTTTGTAAGGGGGTCGGAAGCGCAAAAAGATTAGAAACACGACAAATGATATTTCATTTGCTTGCATTTTGCTCTAGATTCGGATATACTTTGCTTAATTGTGGGACAAAGTGGGTCAAAGTGGGACGCCGGCTATCTCCGGCGTTCCGTGTTAATGGGATTATTAGAACATATGTTTTTAGGTCAGTACCACCACACCCTCGATAGTAAGGACCGCCTGACAGTGCCCGCCAAATACCGCGAACTGCTGGATGAGGGCGCGTATGTGATGCAGGGCCTGGATAAGAACTTGATGGTGCTGACCGAAGCCGCCTTCCAGGTAGTCTACAAGCGCATTACTCAGATGAGCATTACCGACCCACTGGCCCGCGATCTGCGCCGGCTCATCTTTTCGACAGCCGCCCAGGCCGAGATCGATAAATCTGGGCGCATCCTGCTGCAGAAGTTCCTGCGTGACCTGGTGGGCCTGGGCAGCGAGGTGATCTTGGTAGGGCAGGGCGACTATATTGAGATCTGGTCGCCTGATGAATGGCAGAAACGCATGAGCCGCATCCAAGATACCGAAGCCAATGCCCAGCGCTATGCCGCACTCGATCTGACTACCGGGCTGCCGGACGCTGGACTGGAGGCCCCTTAACCAGGGGCTTGTTTCCATTTCCAGGGCAGCTCACCCTAGAAAGTGAAACCGTGGCGCACCAATCTGTTCTTTACCAAGAAATTATACACGCTTTACAGCCGAAGCGGGGCGCAAAGTATGTGGATTGTACGCTGGGAGCGGGTGGGCATGCCTGGGGCTTGCTGGATGGCAGCGGTCCGGATGGATGCTTGCTTGGCCTGGATCTGGATCCGCAGGCCCTGGCGCTGGCTCGCCAGAAGTTGGCACCCTTTGGAGAGCGGGCCATCCTGGTGCAGGCCTCTTACCAGACCCTCCAGCACCAGTTGGAAAAGCTGGGTTGGTCTGCGGTGGACGGCATCCTGATCGACCTGGGCGTCTCCTCCATGCAGCTCGATACTGCCGAGCGGGGTTTCTCCTTCTTGGCTGATGCCCCGCTGGACATGCGCTTTGACCCTGCCGGCCCGACCAGCGCCGAAGACCTGGTGAATGAGCTACCCGAAGCCGAACTGGCTGATATCCTCTTCCGCTATGGCGAAGAGCGCCGGGCACGCCAGGTGGCGCGGGCCATCGTGCGGGCCCGCCCGCTGCACACCACTGGGCAGTTGGCCCAGGTAGTGGCTGGCGCTACCATCAGCGGCCGCGGCGGAGAGCGCGGCCCACGCATCCATCCCGCCACGCGCACCTTCCAGGCGCTGCGCATCGCCGTGAACGGCGAATTGGATGCGCTAGAGGCCACCCTGCCGCAAGCCCTGCAGGCCCTGGCAGTGGGTGGGCGGCTGGCAGTGATCGCCTTCCACTCGCTGGAAGACCGGATTGTAAAGCAATTTATGCGCCGCGAGGCGCAAGACTGCTTGTGCCCACCCCGTCAGCCGGTGTGCACTTGCGGTCACAAGGCCAGCTTGCGAGAGATCAGCCATCGCCCGATCGAACCGCAGGCGGCAGAGATTGAGCAAAACCGGCGGGCGCGCAGTGCGCGTTTGCGGGTGGCTGAAAAAATAGGCGGATAACGCATATCCGCGTTGGCACAAGACTTGCAGCGTAGAAGGCTATGAACACTTTTCGGCGCATTCGAGAATTGATGGGACAACGTACCACTGCCCGCACACGGGTTGATTGGCAGGCGGTCTTGGCAGAGCAGGTGGCGCCCTTCCAGGCGCCCTGGCGGGCTGCCATGCGCCAGCAGATGCAGTTGATGGGGGGCGTGCTGCTGGTGATCGTGGCTGCGGCAATCGTGGCGGGCATTTACTTGAATGTCACCACGCGGGCCGCGGCCATTGGCCGCGAGATCCAAGAGATGCGGGTGCGGATGTCTGGTTACCGCTACCTGGAATCCAGCCCTGACCCAGCCACCGCCCCGATCGAGGAGATGGAACAGCGCATCGCCGACCTGGAGTCTCAACTGGCCTTTTTGACATCTTACGATGTGATGCAGCAGCGGGCTGATCAGTTGGGCTTTGAAGAGGCCGACCCAGAAGATATCATCTACCTGGAGGCGCCAGGTTATATCGATCATCAAGAGGCTGTCTTGGCGCCGCCGCCGACCACGGTAGTGGTAAGCGCAGATGGTTTGTCACCAGAGTTCAGGCAGTCTCTGGTGGATTGGTTTAAGGAGCAGGCTGTGGAAGCTTCTAATTGGCGTTTTTTGTTCAGTGCTGAGGGGCAACCATGAACCCTTATATGACTGCTGCTCGAGAAACACAACCGCCGTCATTTTGGCGCTACACCATGTTGGGGGTCGGGTTTGCATTGATCGGCCTCTTGATCGTGGCGCAAATGTTCCGTTTGCAGGTCAGCCCGCAGGCAGAAGATTTCATTGCCCAGGGCAAGGCCTATTCCCGCGCCCTGCACATCTATTACCCGGCGCGCGGTCAGATCTATGACCGCTGGGGAAGTTTGCTGGCGGGCAATACACTGGTCTACGAAGTGGGTGCCCAGGTTGCCTCGGTGGAGAACATTGAGACGGTGGCTTTTGCCTTGAGCAAGGTGCTTGCAGAAGGCCATCCAGAGTACAGCCATGCCGGGTATTATGACGAGCTTTATGCGGTATTGGTCTCTGCCTTGCAAAAAGGCACCTCGTACATCCCCCTGGCCGATTTTGTGACGCCCGATGAACTGGCCCAATTGCAAGAGTGGGCCCTGCGCTACAACACCATGCAAACCACCAGCCGGTCGAGCACTGAGAATCAGCCCAGCCTGGCCGGGTTGGTGTACCGCCCGCGTTTGCAGCGCACGTATCCAGAACACGACCTGGCCTCTACAATCATTGGCTTTGTGAACCGCGAGGGGGTTGGCCTGTTTGGGGTAGAGCAAAAATACAACGATTTGTTGGCTGGCGAGCCCGTGGCTGCCTGGGTGCCCCTGGATCCGTACGAAGTGGCCAATATCCCGACGATGGAACCGGGCGGCGACCTGGTTCTGACGATCGACCGGCAGACACAGGCGGCTGTTGAAGAGATCTTGGAGCAGGCGCTCAATGAAACCGGGGCTTCCAGTGGTGTGATCATCGTCTCAGACCCCAATACGGGCGAGATCCTGGCGATGACCTCTTGGCCGCGCCTGGATTTGAATGAATACTGGAATTATGGGGAGGTATTCTCAGACAATACCCCCTTCAACCGGGCTGTTAGCGATACCTACGAGCCGGGCTCAGTGTACAAGGTGTTGACCATGGCCGCCGGGTTGGACTCGGGCGTGGTGGATGCTGAAACGGTGTTCACCGATGGCGGCTCGATCGAAATTGGCGGCATCCTGATCCATAACTGGGATTACGGCGCCTGGGGTCCGCAAAACATGCAGGGCTGCATGCAGCACTCGCTGAACGTCTGCCTGACCTGGGTGGCCAAGCAGTTGGGCGCCAACCTGTTTTACGATTACATGCAGAATTTTGGCATCGGGCATTTGACGGGTGTGGATATGGCGATGGAAGCCAACGGCCGCCTGAAATTGCCGGGCGATACCGATTGGTACGAAGCCGACCTGGGCACCAACTCATTTGGCCAGGGCGTGGCGGTCACCCCCTTGCAGATGGTGATGGCGATCTCGGCCATTGCCAACGAACGCGGTGAGATGATGGCGCCGCATGTGGTGCGTTCGATCATCAACGACGGCTACCAGTACAACCCGGCGCCCCAGGTAGTGGGGACGCCCATCCGGGCTGAAACTGCCCGGATGCTGACCGAGATGCTGGCGGCCTCGCTGGAAAACGAGTCGTCTGACGCCCTGGTGATGGGATACCAGGTGGCTGGTAAAACTGGCACGGCTGAAATCCCCGGGCCGGGCGGCTACCAGGCCAACCTCACCAACGCCTCATTCGTGGGTTGGGGCCCGGTAGGCGACCCGAAATTCTTGGTGTATGTGTGGTTAGAAGAACCGACCGTTTCTCCCTGGGGCTCGGTGGTGGCATCACCGGTTTTCCGAGAAGTGGTGGAACAATTGGTCGTGCTGATGGATATCCCCCCTGATGATATCCGCAGGCAGTTGGGAAATGAGTAAGGGCTTGGAGAGATGACGTGCTGACCCTGGCTGATGTGGTCGAGGCGTTGACGGCGGATGGATCCCATCCGGGCCTGCGCCCGCAAACGACGGATTATGAAGCGGCTTTCATAACGGAAGCCGATATTGATTCGCGGCAGGTGATTCCGGGTGCCTTGTTTGTGGCACTGCCGGGCGAGCGGGTGGATGGCCATGATTACGTGGGACATGCCTTCAGCCGCGGCGCATCGTTTGCACTCGTCTCGCAAGATATGACCGCTCGCTTTCCGGTCTTGGATCTGCGCCAGGGTTGGACGGGAGATGTGATTGGCCTGCGCCCACCGGTGGCCCTGGGAACTGATGTGCGGGCAAAAGGGTCGAAAAAAGCCTCACATGCCTCGAACAAGCAAACACCGCGTGGCATCGATGGCCCGCTGTGTATCTGGGTGGAAGATACCCTGAATGCCCTGCAGCAGATTGCGCGCTTTTGGCGAACACGGCTGGAGGTGCAGGTGATTGGCGTCACCGGCAGCGTGGGCAAATCTACCACCAAAGAAGTGGTGGCTGAGGTATTGGGCCAGCGCTACAGCACCTTGAAGACCAAAGGCAACTTGAACAACGAGATCGGCCTCCCGCTGACGTTGTTGAACCTCAGCGAAGGGCACGAACGGGCGGTTTTAGAAATGGGATTCTACGTGCCCGGCGAGATTGCCTTCTTGTGCGAACTGGCGAAGCCCCGCATTGGCATCGTGACCAATGTGGGCACCGTGCACGCCGAACGGGCCGGCTCTCAAGAAGAGATTGCCCGCGGCAAGGCCGAGCTGGTGCAGGCACTGCCTGAAGATGGTGTGGCAATCTTGAATTACGATGATCCCCTGGTGCGGGCGATGGGCGCTCAGACAAAGGCGCGTGTCTTTTACTACGGGTTAGACCCGGCGGCTCACCTGTGGGCCGATGAGGTGGAAGGGCGCGGCCTGGATGGCATTCGCTTCTGGCTGCACTATGGGGATGAGCAGATCTATATGCGTGCGCCGCTGATCGGGCGGCATTCGGTGCACACCGCCCTGCGGGCGGCCGCGGTTGGCCTGGCAGAAGGCCTGACCTGGCAAGAGATCGTCGCTGGGCTGCACAGCGCTTCGACCCAACTGCGCCTGATTGCGGTGCGCTCGAAAGACGGGGCCTTGCTGTTGGACGACACCTACAATGCCTCGCCCGAATCGATGCTGGCGGCGCTGAACCTGTTGAGCGAGATCAATGGCCGGCGCATTGCGGTGTTGGGCGATATGCTCGAACTGGGCCGTTATGAATGGCGCGGGCACGAGATGGTGGGCATACGCGTGGCTGAGGTGGCCCAGGTTTTGTTGACGGTGGGCGAGCGCGGCCGGATGATCGCCGCCGCCGCTGCCCGGGCTGGAATGCCAGGAGAAGCCATCACAGAGGTAGAAACGGTTGAACAGGCGGTGGAGTTTTTGCAGAAGCGCCTGCAAGCGGATGATGTGGTGCTGGTGAAAGGTTCTCACGGGATGCGTATGGATCGCATTGTTGCTGCGCTGGAGTATCGCTCATGAGAGAAGCTTCGGTAGCCCTGGCCCTGGCGGCCTTTGGTTTCTTGTTGACGGTGATCTGGGGTGAGCCGCTGCTGCGCGTGCTGCGTCATTTGCGCATTGGCGAGTCGATCCGGGTGGACGGCCCGCAGCGCCATTTTGCCAAGCTGGGCACGCCCACCATGGGCGGGGTGCTCTTCTTGGTGCCGATCTTGCTGGTGACGGTGCTGCTGAATGCGGCCAAGTTGTTTGGTCTGACCGGGGTGGGGCGTTCGATCTTCTTGCCCATGGGCACCATGGTGGTGTTTGCGCTGCTCGGCTCGATCGATGACTGGGAAAAACTGCGTGGAAAACGCACCCCTGGACGGCGCGGCCTGACCGCACGCACCAAGCTGGCCATTCAAACTGTGCTGGCAGTGATCATTGCCTTTGGCCTGCGTTTTGTGCTGGAAGTGCCCGAGATCGATGTGCCCTTCCTCGAAAATCAACCCAGCCTGGGGTTGTGGTATGTGCCGGTGGCAGCCTTTTTGATCGTTGGCTTTTCGAATGCCGTCAACTTGACGGATGGCCTGGATGGGTTGGCCGGCCTGATTGCGGCCACGATCTTTGCCGTCTATGGCAGCATCGCCATTTTCCAGGGGCAGCTCTACCTGGCCCGTTTTTGTTTCACAGTGGTGGGCGGCCTGTTTGGGTTCTTGTGGTTCAACGTTCACCCGGCGCAGTTGATCATGGGCGATGTAGGCTCTTTGCCCCTGGGCGCCACCATTGCTGTGGTGGCTTTGATGACCGGGCAGTGGCCTGTGCTGCCGCTGATCGCCATTATGCCGGTCAGCATTGCAATGAGTTCACTGTTGCAAGTGGGTTATTTCAAGCTTACCCACGGCAAGCGATTGTTCAAGATGGCCCCGCTGCACCACCATTTTGAGCTTTTGGGTTGGAGCGAAACCCAAATTGTGCAGCGATTTTGGTTGATCAGTTTACTGGCAGGCATGCTGGGCATAGCCTTTGCAATGTCTTAGGGAGACGACTGAAGCGATGGCAAGCTGGTTTGGAATGCGCGTGGTGATCATCGGGGCGGCCCGGCAAGGGCTGGCTCTGGCGCGCTACCTGGCCGAACAGCGGGCCGTGGTGACCTTGAATGACAAGCGCTCTGCCGACCAGCTTGAGGCTGAACGTGCCTCGTTGGCCGGCCTGGAAGGGCAGATCCGGTGGGTATGCGGTGAGCACCCCGTTAGCCTGGCCTACGATGCGGACCTGGTTTGCCCCTCCGGCGGCGTACCGCTCACCCTGCCTTTGGTTGCAGAAGCGCGGCGGCGCGGCGTTCCGCTTTCTAATGACTCGCAGATCTTTTTGGAAGCTTGCCCCTGCCGGACGATTGGCATCACTGGCTCAGCCGGTAAGACCACCACCACCAGCCTGGTGGGGCGGATTGCGGCTATGTCGATGACCTCGCCGCTCTCAAAGCGGGGCCGGGCCTGGGTGGGCGGCAACATTGGCTCGCCACTGATCTCGGTGCTAGACCAGATCGGCCCAGATGATTGGGCGGTGATGGAGCTTTCAAGCTTCCAGTTAGAGATCATGACCCGTTCGGTGAACGTGGCGGCGGTGCTGAACATCACCCCCAACCACCTTGACCGGCATGGCACCATGGAAGCTTATGCTGCGGCCAAAGCGCGCCTCGTCGATTTTCAGAAGCCGCAAGATGTGGCTGTGTTAGGGCGCGACGATCCAGGGGCGTGGGCTTTGAAGGCCAGGCTTGTTGGGCGGCTGAATTCCTATGGCTTTGAGAGGCCCACTGCCGGCCTGGCGGGTACCTACCTGGAGCAGAAGGATGAGCCGACGTTGATGTGGTCGGATGGAAAGAATGCTACGGCGTTGATGCCGCGTGCTTGCGTTCACCTGCGCGGCGATCACAACCTGCAAAATGTGTTGGCGGCCTGCGCCGTGAGTGCCGCGGCCGGGATGCCGCCGCGGGCCATGCGGGCCGCGGTTGAATCGTTCTACGGTGTGCCCCACCGCTTAGAGCTGGTGCGCACCTGGGGCGGGGCAGCCTGGTACAACGACTCGATTGCCTCGGCCCCTGAGCGGGTGATGGCTGGCGTGCGCTCGTTCAGCGAGCCAATTATTCTGCTGGCTGGCGGCCGGGATAAGAACCTGCCCTGGGATGATTTTGCCGGGTTGGTGCGCCAGCGGGTAGACCATTTGATCGTTTTTGGCGAAGCCGCTGACCTGATCCAGCGGGCGGTGGGGGCTGTGCAGCCTGGCCAGCGTTTGTCTACCATCACCCGTTGTGGCGGTTTGCAAGAAGCAGTGCGGGCGGCGGCTGAGCTGGTTGAGCCAGGCGACGTGGTGCTGCTTTCACCGGGTGGCACAAGTTTTGATGAATTCCGCGATTTTGAAGCACGCGGGGAGGCTTTTAAGCAATGGGTAAACGAGCTTTAATTGATGTGCCGATCTTGCTGGTGACCGCGGCTTTGGTCATTTTTGGCGTGCTGATGGTCTATTCAGCCAGTGCTGACTTTTCCTACCAGATGTATGGCTCAGAAACCTACGTCTTCAAACGCCAGTTGATCTGGCTGGGCCTGGGCAGCCTGGTGGCGCTTTTGATGACCTTCTTGGATTATCACTTCTGGCGCAGGCTGGCGGTGCCGGCGATGCTGGCGGCGTTAGGCGGTCTGATCATTGTGCTCTTCATTCAGGATGAGCGCCTGGGCGCTGTGCGCAGCCTCTTCAGCGGCTCGGTCCAACCTTCAGAGCTGGCCAAGCTGGTGATCGTCATTTACCTTTCGGTGTGGCTGTACAACCGCCGAGACCAGCTTCAGGATATCAACTTTGGGCTCATCCCCCTGGGCGTCATCTTGGGTTTGGTGGGCGGATTCATCGGTTTGCAGCCTGACCTGAGCGCCCTGATCACGGTCATATTGCTGGGCATCATGATGTTCTTCCTGGCGGGTGGCGATTTGCGGCAGTTGGTGGTGGTCTTGCTGTTGGGTTCTGTAGTAGGTTTTATCGTGCTGCGTTCAGGCATTTTCCCCACCGGCACCGAGCGCCTGGGCAGCTTTTGGGTTGGCCTGAGCAACCCCCTGGAATATTCTGAGCACGTCCGCCGCGCCCTTGAAGCCTTTGTGAAGGGCGGCTGGCTGGGCGTGGGGATTGGCAAATCGGAGACCAAGCTGTTTGGCCTGCCCTTCCCCCACACCGACAGCGTGTTTGCGGTGGTGGGTGAAGAGATGGGTGCGCTGGGTGCTTCGGTATTGGTGGTGCTGTACCTGTTGTTCATGTGGCGAGCCCTGAAGATCGCCCGCCGCGCCCCCGACCAGCTTGGATCGCTCCTGGCGGGTGGGTTGGGCTTGTGGCTGGTGACCGAGGCCTGCATCAACATGGCCGTGATGGTGGGCCTGATGCCCTTCGCCGGTAATGCCCTGCCTTTCATCAGCGCCGGCGGCTCGAACCTGTTGGTGACCATGACGGCAGTTGGAATTATTTTGAACGTCTCGCGGCTTTCTGAAAAGAAGCTGGAAGAACAAGGAAAGGAGCCTTCTTACCGTGCGTTTGTTGATCTGCGCAGGGGGGACCGGCGGCGGCGTTTATCCCGCTCTGGCCGTCCTGCAGCATCTGATGGCGGCTTGTCCGCCAACTGATCCATCGGCCCCGCAGACCATGTGGGTAGGCGGCGCGGGTGGCATGGAGGCAGACCTGGTGAAGCGTGAAGCGCTGGCCGGTGTGCAGTATGCGGCCATTCCTGCGGCGGGTGTGCACGGCGTGGGGCTGCGCAGCCTGCCGGGCAACCTGTGGCAGTTGGGGCGCGGCCTGCTGGCTTCTTTTGGGCTGCTGCGCCAATTCCGCCCCGACGTGCTGCTCTTCACCGGCGGCTACGTGGCGGTGCCCGTGGCCCTGGCGGCGCGCCTCTCCAGGATCGGCCGGGCCGTGCTCTATGTGCCTGATATCGAGCCGGGGCTGGCCCTCAAGACGCTGGCCCGCTTTGCAGATCACATTGCATTGACCACAGAAGACTCGTTCCAGTATTTTGCCGGGCGTCGCAGCCTGAGCGTGACCGGCTACCCCCTGCGCCCCGACCTGCTGAAAGCGGCTTCTCGTTTGCAGGCTGAGGGAAAAGCGGCTGCCTGCCAAGCATTTGACCTGCGCCCAGAGTTGCCCGTGCTGCTGGTCTTTGGCGGCAGCAAAGGCTCGCGCTCGATCAACCGGGCGGTGATGGCGGCCCTGCCTGACCTGCTGCAAGAGATGCAGGTGCTGCACATCAGCGGCAAGCTGGATTGGGCCGAGGTTGAGCAGTCCCGTCTCAGCCTCTCGCCTGAGCAGGCTGCGCGCTATCGCCTGTACCCCTATTTGCACGAAGAGATGGCGGCGGCCCTGGCTTGCGCCGACCTGGCGTTGACACGGGCAGGGGCCTCCAGCCTGGGTGAGTTCCCACTCTTTGGCCTGCCCGCCATCCTGGCGCCTTACCCTTATGCCTGGCGCTACCAGCGCGTGAATGCCGATTACCTTGCCAGGCATGGCGCGGCCGAGGTGGTCGAAGATGCAGATCTGCCCGATCAAATCATCCCACTGGTGCGCAGCCTGATGACCGACCTGCCGCGCCGCCAAAAGATGGCACAGGCCATGCGCCAATTGGCCCGTCCTGATGCCGCCCAACAGATTGCCACTTTGCTCAGCCAGGCTGCTGCGCCGGGCTTGCTCGTGGATAGGAGAAACTGAGCGATGGTAAGCTTGCTGGTCGTCTTCTATATTTTTGTCTTCATCTTTGGTATCATCGGCGCCTCGCGTGGTTGGGCCAAAGACGCCCTGGTGATCTTCAGCGTCATCCTGGCCCTGGCTTTGATCGCCGTGGTAGAAGAACTGCTGCCTTTCACTCGTAACTTGCTGGCAGATGCCGCCCCAAAAGACCTGTTCTGGTTCCACTGGGTCATCTTGGGTTTGATGCTGTTCTTCGGTTACCAGACCCCGCGCATCAAGCGCTTCTCTGAAGCTACCAAGCGTGCTGAAGAGATCCGCGAGCTGATGCTGGGCTTCTTCGTGGGCGCCATTACCGGTTTCATGGTGGTGGGCAGCTTGTGGTACTACATGGATAGGGCTGGGTACCCCTTTGCGCCTTACATTACCTCTCCGCTCACCGACGTGGTGACGGATACCGGCGATGCCGCCGTTCGCTTGCTCAAATGGGTTCCACCAGCCTTGTGGCTGGGGCGCTACCCCGGGGTGATCGTTTCAGTGGTTGTGGCCTTTATCTTTGTGATCATTGTGTTCTTATAGGAGCCTGGCTGCGTGAGTAAACCTTCTGTGCACTTCATCGGGATTGGTGGGACTGGCTTGTCGGCGATTGCCCGGCTGCTGATTGAGAGCGGCTATCACGTCACAGGTTCAGACCGCCTGCTCTCGCCGCTGGCTGCCAGCCTGCAAGAGGCCGGCGCGGTGATCTTTGTGGGTCACCGGGCTGAAAACGTGCGCCAGGCGGGCCTGGTGGTGCGTTCCTCAGCGGTGCCAGATGATAACGTTGAAGTGCAGGCGGCGCGCAGCCTGGGCATCCCGGTGTTGAAGCGCAGCGACTTCTTGGGCCAATTGATGGCCGGATACCTGGGCATTGGGGTGGCGGGTTCGCACGGCAAGACCACCACCACCGCCATGCTGGCCTGGATGCTCACAGCCTTGGGCCAGGATCCGTCTTACATCATTGGCGGCGTCTCAGCCAACATGGGTGCCAATGCCCACGCCGGAAAAGGCCGGGCTTTCGTGATCGAAGCGGATGAATACGACCGCATGTTCTTGGGGCTGAACCCCCAGATGGCGGTGGTGACCAACGTGGAGCACGACCACCCCGATTGCTTCCCCACCCCCGACGACTTCTACCAGGCCTTTGTGGCCTTTGCCAAAAGCCTTCAGCCGGGCGGCTGCTTGCTGGCCTGCGCGGATGACCCCGGCTCGGCCCGCCTGGCCTATGAAAGCCAGGTATCTGGCCAGAAGGTTTTTACCTACGGCCTGAAGCCCCCGGTGGGCGGCCAACTGCCAGATTACCTGGCCGAAAACCTGGTGCTGAACCAGTATGGCGCCTTCACCTTTGATGCACGCTGCACCCTGGCCGAAGCGGATTTTGCGCTGCGCCCGGCTGTGGTTTTGCAGGTGCCCGGCGAGCACAATGTGCGCAATGCCCTGGCGGCCCTGGCCCTGGCCCACCAGATGGGACTGCCCCTGGCAGAAGCCGGCCAGGCACTGGGGAACTTCGTGGGCACAGGCCGGCGCTTTGAGCTGCGCGGCGAGGTGGCAGGCGT
>JAKQIM010000013.1 GCA_029557965.1 Chloroflexota bacterium
CCCGCCGTGCTCACCGTCACCCTCAGCGGCCCCTCCGCCGCCCCGGTCACGGTCGATTACCTGAGCAGCGATGGCACCGCCCTGGCTGGCGACGACTACACCGCCCTCGATGGCACGCTCACCTTCGCCCCCGGCGAGACCCAAAAGGTGATCGCCATCGCATTGGTCAATGACACGCTGGTTGAGAGTGACGAAACCTTCACCCTCACCCTCAGCAGCCCCACCGGTGCTGCCCTCGGCAGCCCAAGCCAGGCCGTCCTCACTATCCTCGATGACGACGAGCAAATCATGTACTGGAAATTCCTGCCCATCCTTTTCCGCTAACCGTCTCGTAGGGATTTAATGGATACTGGCGGCGTTTTACGCCGCCAGTATCCATCCCGCCAATATATGTCCAACCTCTTCAACCAACTTCCCATCATCAAAGAGCTGCGGGGGCTTCCCCGCCAGTTCCAGCTCATGTTTTGGGGCATGCTTCTAAGCACCATCGGGGCCAGCATGACCTGGCCCTTTTTGATGATCTATGTCAAAGCCCGCACCCAGCTCCCCCTGACCCAGGTTGCCAGCCTGCTAACCCTCAACGCCACCACCGGCCTCATTGCCGCCTTCATCGCCGGGCCCATCATCGACCGCGTGGGGCGCAAATGGGTCATGGTCTTCAGCCTGGTGGGCAACGGCCTGGTTTACCTGGCGCTCAGCCAGGCCTCCACCTTCCCGGCCTTTGCTGTCTTGCTCGCCCTGAGCGGCTGTTTCAACCCCCTCTACCGCGTGGGCGGCGATGCCATGTTGGCCGACCTCATCCCGCCTGCCCAACGCGCCGATACCTATGCCCTCCTGCGCCTGAGCAACAACGTCGGCGTCGCGCTGGGGCCAACCATCGGCGGCTTGCTCACCACCATCTCGTATTCGGTGGCCTTTATCGGCGCTGCTGTCGGCATGATCAGCTACGGCCTGCTGTTGGCCTTCTTCGCCGTTGAAACCCTGGTGCATGCCGCCGCCCAAAAAACCGAAACCCAGGCCAGGCCGGCCCGCCTGGATATGCTGCTGGGCGGCTACGGCCATGTTCTGCGCGATCGCCACTTCATTTCGTTCACCATCATCTTCACCCTGGTGCAGGTATGCGCCGTGTTGATGTGGGTCTTAATGCCTGTGGTCGCCAAAGAGAATTTCGGTGTCGTCGAAAGCCGCTACGGGCTCATCCCCACCACCAATGCCCTGATGGTGGTCTTCCTGCAAGTTTTTGTCACCCTGCGCTCCAAGCGCTTCCCAGCCCTTGCCGTGTTGACCGTCGGGGCCTTGTTCTATGCCTTTGGCGTAGGCAGCGTGGCATTCAGCACCGGCTTTTGGGGTTTTTGGATCGCCATGGTGGTCATGACCCTGGGCGAGCTCTTGCTCATGCCTACCTCGTCTACTTATGTAGCCGGGTTGGCCCCGCCCGATATGCGCGGCCGGTATATGAGCATCTATGGTCTCACCTGGAGCGTGGCTTCAGGCATTGCCCCCATCGCCGGAGGCTACCTCAGCGATAGCATTGGACCAGCCGCCATCTGGTATGCCGGCCTTGCCGCCGGGTTGATTGGCGCCGCCGGGTTTACCTGGCTTAAACATACCTCAGCAAGACGCGCTGAACAGACTTTTTAATTCGGGTGCATTCTGCGTTTTGCCCGCTTTGTGCTATACTCATAGGATAATCCACCCGCACCCATCATTTTTCTGGAAGGATCTCATGAAGAATCATCTCTGGCCCAAGTCGCTGCTTGTATTTTCTATCCTCATCGTCTTGGCGCAGTTGTTGAGTTCCTGCGCCCCCGCCACACCCGAAGAAACCGTTGTCTTGCGCCTGGGTACTTTGGGTTTTCCAGATAGCCGCAATCCTGCCGCGGCCACCCTGGGCGATTCTTACAGCATTTTCGATCTCGTTTACACGCCCCTTCTGCGCGAGGGCACCAACGGCAGGTACGTTGGCGAATTGGCCCGCTCTTGGGAGGTTTCAGCCGACGGCCGGGTATGGACCTTCCATCTCAACAACAACGTCAAATGGCACGATGGAACCCGCTTCACTGCCCAAGATATGGTCTCCAGCATCCAGGCCGTTATCGACAATCCCGATGGCTGGGCATCTTTCTCAGCCTATGTCGCCGGTTTCAGCCAGGTGACTGCCCCAGATAACACCACGCTCGAGATCACCCTCGATAGCCCGGTCGGCAACATGGAGTACCGCGTCTCTTTCTTATACGCCCTCTATCCTGCCCACTTTGGCCCCCTCACCAATACCGATGCGCTGCTGGCTTTTGAAAACGTTGAAATGATCGGCACCGGCCCATTCAAGCTGAAGTTATTCGACCCCACAACCGGCCTGATCACCCTTGAAGCGAATCGTGACTTTTACGGCCAGCAGCCCAAGATTGACGAGGTGATCTTTCAAACCTTTGATGATGTCGACGCCATGATGGGCATGCTGCAAGATGGCAGCCTGGATGCGGTGTTAGATCTGCCGCAAAACTTGTACAGCCTCGTCCAGACTTTTGATGACATTCAGACTGTCCGCCAGCCTGGGCGTTATTTTACCGACCTCATCATCAACTCGACCCCCTTTGACCACATCCCTGCCCCCAACTATAACCCCGCCCTGGCAGATCCCCAAGTGCGCCTGGCCATTGCCCAGTCCATTGACAAACAGGCCCTGGTAGATATCGTCCTTGAAGGCTTAGGCACGCCCGGGCTGACCATCATCCCCGCCACCCTGGGTGGTGGCTTCTGGCAAAACACCAATATCCAAGACGTGGTCTATGACCCTGATGCCGCCATGCAAACCCTTGAAGCTGCCGGCTACACCCCCGAGTCAGATGGGATCCGCGGCAAAGATGGCCTGCGCCTCGAATTTCGCTTGCAGTACCCAGATAGTGACCCCAACTACGCCCGTGTAGCCGACCTGATCTCGATCTGGCTGCAAGCCGTGGGCATGAAAGCCAATATTGAAATGGTCGATTCAGACACCTTGATGACAGCCATGACCCCCACCGGCGATTTTGACCTGGTCATATGGGGTTGGGGCCCCGACCCCGATCCCGATTTCATCTTAAGCGTCTTGACCAGCGATCAGTTTGTAGATGGCGGCTGGTCTGACTCGGGATACATGAACCCTATTTACGACCAGCTCTACATCGAACAGCAAACCACCTTTGACCAAAACAAACGCCAACAGATCATCTGGCAAATGCAAGAAATTATCTTTAACGACCGGCCCTACCTCGTGCTGTGGTATGAAGACACCCTGCAAGCCTACCGCAATGACACCTTCCAGAATTACATTCAATCCCCTCTAGGCATCGAGAGCGTCTTCTCACTCACCCAGGTGGAGCCAGTCAAGTAAGGAGCGAACCGCCATGCCCAAGTCATATCTCGAAAGCCTGTTAAGCGAGCGCGAAAAAGTCTTGCTGATTACGCGCCAGCACTGGTTCCTCTTGGCCAGTGCCATCTTCGTGGAATGCGTCGCCATCTTGATCATCTTCGCCGCCGCAGTCGCCGCCGCCGTTGCCTTCCCGCCCTTCATCATCCTCATCGTAGCGGTGGGCTTTTTGCTGCTCATGCTGCCCCTGGGCACCATGACGCGCGATATCCTGGTCTGGACCAACCGCCAGTACCTCGTTACCAACCGCCGCGTGATGCAGATTGCCGGCATCTTCAACAAAAACGTCACCGATTCCTCGCTGGAAAAGGTTAACGATGTCAAAATGTCGCAGAGCGTCCTTGGGCGCATGTTCAACTACGGCGATATTGAGATCCTCACCGCCAGCGAGCTGGGCGTCAACCTCTTCCGGCAGATCGAGAACCCCATCGGCTTCAAGACCGCCATGCTGAATGCCAAGGAAGAATTGGAACGCGGCGAAGAGGCTTACCGCATACCATCGGTCGGTGCGCCCATCGATCCCGCCGTGCTGCTCACACAGCTTGCCCAACTGCGCCAACAGGGTATCATTACTGAGGAAGAATTTCAGCGCAAGAAGGCTGAACTGCTCAGCAAAATGTAAGCCCCAGGCTGCTTGAATCTGCCGTGCCCTTGCAAGATGCTCACCGTTGGAACAGCCGCTACCAGGAAGAGAACCGGGCCTCGTTTGGCCAACCGCGCCCCTTCCTGGTAGAAAACGCCGCCTGCCTGCCATCTGAGGGCCTGGCCCTGGATGCCGCCATGGGCATCGGTGCCAATGCGGCCTACTTGCTGGGGCACGGCCTGCGCGTCATTGGCGTGGATATCTCGATCGTTGCCCTCCGGCGTGCCAAGCAGCAGTTGCCCGGCCTGATGGCTGTCCTCGCCGACCTCACCCGCTTCCATCTCCCATCAAACCGCTTTGACCTGGTGGTGAACTTCTACTACCTTCAACGCGACCTGTGGCCCGCCTACTATCGCGCCCTGCGGCCTGGCGGTCTGCTGATCATCGAAACCCTCACCGAGGCCATGCACACCATTCACCCCGAAATCTCCCCCGCCTTCTTGCTCCAACCCGGCGAACTGCGCCAGGCCTTCAGTCACATGGAGATACTGACCTATCGCGAAGGCTGGCTCGAGCAAAAAGGCCGCCACCCCCGGGCTGTTGCCAGCCTCATTGCCCAGAAACGCCCCTGATCAGCACATCGTTGTACACCGCCACCAGCCGCGCCGCAATCTTCTCCCAGGCATAATCGCGCGCCGCAGCCAGGGCCTGCACGCTCATCCGTTGGCGCAGATCAGGGTTGCTCACCAGTTGCGCCAGCCGCTCAGCCAGGGCCGCCGGGTCATCCACCGGCACCGTATAGCCGTTCACCCCATCTTGCACCAGGTAAGCCAGCCCGCCCACCTGCGAAGCCACCACCGGTGTCCCGCAGGCCAATGCTTCCAACGCCACCATGCCGAAAGATTCGTACTGCGAAGGCACCACCACCGCCTCTGCCGCCGAATAGTAATACGCCAAAGTATCCTGGCCGCGCTTGCCCAAGAAGGCCACCATATCCTCCAGGCCATACTGCTGGCGCAGCGCCTGGATGCGCGCCATTTCCGCACTCATCTTCTCGGGGCTTGCATCGGGTTCGCCGCCAATCACCGCCAGGCAGAAGGGATACTGTGCCAGCACGCCTTGCTGGCGCATCAAAGCAATCGCCTCGATCAAAACATCCAGCCCTTTCAGCGGCTCGATCCGCCCCACGAACAACAACATCCGCCCGCAAGGCGGCACCCCAATGAACTCGCGCGCCTCGTCCACCGCTATCGGGTAGAAGCGGCACAGGTTCACCCCCGGCGGTACCACCACGATCCGCCGCACATCCGCCTGGTATAACCATTGGAGCTGCGCCACCTCCGCCGGCGTTGCCGCTACCACCCGCTCAACCTCCTTCAGCACCTTGCGCTCTCCTGCCAGCCGGTATTCACCTTCCACCTCTTCCATCGACTGCGCCACGCGATTCTTCATCAACACCAGCGTATGGAACATGTGCACCACCGGCGACTTCCATTCTGCCCGCAGATCCAGCGCCGCCAATCCCGACATCCAATAGTGGCTGTGGATCAAGTCGTATTGAACGCCCTTTTGCCGGGCAAAGTCACTCACCCCGCGCACAAACTCGGGCAGGTAGGCTGCCAGTTCTTGTTTGGGCATCGGCACCTCAGGCCCAGCCGGCACATGCACCACCCGGTTGCCATATCCCAGGTCGTGCAACACATGCGGCACATGCTCATCTTGCGAGCGGGTGAATACGTCTACATGCAAGCCCATCTCGCCCAGGCAGCGCGTGATCTCTCGCACGTACACGTTCATGCCGCCGGTATCCTTCCCCCCCAGGGTTGCCAACGGGCAAGTATGGTACGACAACATGGCTATGCGCATATATCCCGGTCTCCAAGATTCATCCTTGTCACTTCGCCGCTTCCTTTGGTATAATCCCGTCGCTTCTTCAATCCGCCACCGTAGCTCAGCTGGCAGAGCAGACGTTTCGTAAACGCCAGGTCAAGGGTTCGAATCCCTTCGGTGGCTCTCATCTTTCCCCTGTTCGCGTGGAGTGGCCCATCTGTGCCGCTCCACTTTTCTTTTGACCCACTTTCTTTTACCACTTTCTTCACCCTTCCAGTATAATTCATCTTATGGAGAAACACACCCCCTCCCTCATAATTGGCATTGCCGGTGGCACCGGCTCTGGCAAGACCACCGTTTCAAACGTCATCCTCGAACGCGTTGGCGCCCAGCGCATCGCAGTCATCCCCCACGATGCCTATTACAGAGATCACGACGAACTCCCCCCGGCTCAGCGCGCCCAGGTCAATTACGACCATCCCAACTCTCTCGATACAGAGCTCATGGTTGAACACCTCCAGCAGCTTAAACAAGGTAAATCCATCCCCCTGCCGGTGTATGATTTCAAGACCCATTCCCGCACCGACCACACCATCGAGATTCAACCCCAGCCTGTCATCCTGGTCGAGGGCATCCTCATCTTCGCCGAGCCGGCCTTGCGCCCGCTCTTCGACATCAAGATCTTCGTCGATACCGATGCCGATATCCGCTTCATCCGCCGCCTCGAACGCGATATCTCTGAGCGCGGCCGCACCAGCGCCTCCGTCATCCAGCAGTACCTCACCACCGTCCGCCCCATGCACCTCGAGTTCGTTGAACCCTCCAAGCGCTATGCCGATGTCATCATCCCCGAAGGCGGCCTCAACGTCGTCGCCATGGACATGGTGGTTGCCCGCATCGAAGCCATGCTGCGCAATAACCACTAACCTCACACTCCCCGAAAGGAATCTCCCTATGCCCCAACAATGGTCCACCCCCCCTGCAATGAGCATTGACCCCAAGAAAACCTACACCGCCATCTTCCACACCGAGGTAGGTGACATCACCGTGCAACTGTACGCCGATAAAACCCCCAAGACGGTCAACAACTTCGTCTTCCTCGCCCGCCAGGGCTTTTACAACGGCACCACCTTCCACCGCGTCATCCCCGATTTCATGGCCCAGGGCGGCGACCCCACCGGCACCGGCAGCGGCGGCCCCGGTTACCGCTTCGCCGACGAATTCCACCCCAGCTTGCGCCACGATAAGCCCGGCATCCTCTCAATGGCCAATGCCGGCCCCGGCACCAACGGCTCACAGTTCTTCATCACCCACGTCCCAACCCCCTGGCTGGATAACCGCCACAGCGTTTTTGGTGTTGTCACCAAAGGCCTCGACATCCTCTTAGCCATCCCCGAGCGCGACCCCGGCCGGGCCCGCCAACCCGGCGCCCGCCTCACTTCAGTCGAAATCCTGGAAGCATAATACCTTCCTCCTGGATGGGCATTTGCCTGCCATAAGCTCCAAGACCCGCACCACCATCCTGCGCATCATCGCCCTGGTAGCCGTGGTCGCGATCAGCGTATACATCTTCAGTATTCGTGACCGCGCCGAAGAACTTGCCGTATACGGCTACCCGGGCATTTTTCTCCTTGCCTTTCTATCTTACGCCACCGTCTTCCTGCCTGCCCCTGGCGTGGCAGTCATTTTTACCATGGGGGCCGTCTTTAACCCCCTGGCTGTTGCCCTGGTTGCCGGGGCTGGCGCCGCCCTGGGTGAGGTGGTGGGCTACATGGCAGGCTTCAGCACCCAGGTGGTTACCGAGCGCACCGCCATTTACCAACGCCTGGTTGAGTGGATGAAACGCAATGGCCCGGTCACCATTTTCCTGCTTTCTGCCATCCCTAACCCTTTCTTTGACCTGGCTGGCGTGGCAGCCGGCGCATTGCGCACCCCCGTACCGCATTTTCTCTTCTGGTGTTGGCTGGGTGAAACCGTAAAAATGATCTTTTTTGCCTATGGGGGCGCAGTACTCTTAAAATAACCCTGCGTCATCAAGATGACCATCCACCCTCCTGATAGCCAGGCCCCTGCCGGGCAGCCCCAAACCACTTCGGTGATCGCCAACCTCAAAAAGGCCATTGCCCTGCAAGAGTCTCTGCGCCCCAGCCTGGGTGATGAAATCGTCAATACCACCCTCCAGGTCTTACGCGCCGAGTTGGCCCTTCTCGAAAAGCCCGCCGCCCCGCCCCCTCAGCGCAAACAACTGACCGTATTATTCGCCTCTCTACAAGACTTTAGCGCCCTGTCAGAAGACGTGGATGTCGAAGACCTGCACCACCTCGTCAGCGCCGTATGGGAGCGCCTGGATCACATCATCCTGGCTTACGGCGGGCAGATCAATAAACACATGGGCGATTCGGTCATGGCCCTGTGGGGAGGCGGCGTCAGCCGTGAAGACGATCCCCAGCGTGCCCTCAGCGCCTCTCTTGCCATGCGCCAAGAACTGTCTGGCTTGGGTGCTTCCCTGCCCTTCCCTGGCCTATTGGCCAGCTTGCATATCCGCATTGGCCTGCACACCGGCCCAGTACTCTTGAGCGCACCCGGCGCAGCCCAAGAGTACACCGTCTTAGGCGATACCGTCACCATCGCCAACCGCATCCAAAACACCGCCCTCCCCAATCAGATCCTCATCTCACACAGCACCTACCGGCACGTGCATGGTGTCTTTGACTGCCAGGAGATTGCCCCCATCCAGGTCCAGGGCAGTGCCCAGCCCCAGCGCACGTACCAGGTCAACGGCTTTCTGCCGCGCGCGTTCCACGTCCTCAGGCGGGTGGTAGAAGGCATCGAGACCCGCATGGTTGGCCGCCAGGAACATCTTCTGCACCTCCAGGCCGCTTTCCAACAAGTCTCTGACCAGCGCCAGGCCCAGCTCATCACCATCCTGGCCGACCCTGGGCTGGGCAAATCGCGCCTGCTGTATGAGTTCTTACAATGGCTGGCTGGGCAGGCGCAGCACAACCGCATCAGGGTCTATCAAGGCCGGGCCGCCGAAGAAATCCAAAGCATCCCCTGCGCCTTGCTGCGCGAGGTCATCTCCACCGCCTTTAACCTTTCGGGGGCCAATTCCCTTGTGGCTGAGGCGCCCGACCTCTCTACCCAGCAAAAGCTGGAGGCCGGCCTGGCTGAATTTATAGAAGATAGGCCTTCCGGCGGTTTAGAACCTGCCGCCAGCATCGAGACGCGCGCCCGCTTCATCAGCCACCTACTGGGCTTCAGCCTGGCCGAAGCATCTGCCGATGCAGATATCCTTTCGCAGAGCAGCCCCCGCCAGGCCTACAACCGCGCCATGGAATACATGCTCGAATACTTCCAGGCCGCTGCCCAGCAGCAGCCGGTGGTCTTCATCCTGGATGACATCCATTGGGCCGATGACAGCACCCTCGAAATCCTGCTCAACCTTGGCCAGCTCCTGATCAACCAGCCCCTCTTGATCGTTTGCGCCGCCCGTCCTGCGCTCTACGAGCGCCGCCCCCTTTGGGATGAAGCGCTCCCCTTTAGCCACCGCCTGGAACTCCCTCCGCTGACCCCTCAAGACAGCCTGGACCTGGCAGATGACATCCTGCAAAGGTTAGATGACCCCTCACCCGCCCTGCGCCAGGTGCTGGTCAAGAACGCCGATGGCAACCCCTTTTTCATTGAAGAATTGGTTAAAATGCTGATCGATGAACGGGTGATCCAGGTGGGGCCGCCCGGTCTCGACAGCCTGGATGAAAACACCTGGAGCCTTGACCCCAGCCGCCTGACCGGCATGCACCTGCCGACCACCATCACCGGCATCTTGCAAGCCCGCTTCGACAGCCTGCCCGCTGAAGAACGCCTGGTGCTACAATGGGCATCGATCGTTGGCCGCACCTTTTGGGATGGCGCCCTGGCTTACCTTTCAGAGCAGACCACCCGCGGCGACCAGACCACCGCTGCCGAGCCGGCTGTCCAACCCATCCGAGATACCCTCGACAGCCTGTGCCGCCGCGAGATCATTTTTCGCCAGCCTGTCTCGCGCTTTGAGAATGCCCAGGAATACACCTTCAAACATACCCTGATGCGCGATGCCGTTTACTACACCATCCTGAAGCGCTTGCGCCGCAGCTATCATGCCCTGGTTGCAGATTGGCTCATCCAACACCACAGCAGCGGCGATAGCGCCATCACCGGCCTGATTGCCGAGCACCTCGAGCAAGCCGAGCGCGTCAAGCAAGCCCTGCTCTACCTGCGCAAAGCCGGCGAGCAAGCCGCCGCCCAATACGCCAACCTTGAAGCCATTGGTTACCTCACCCGCGCCATCCACCTCACCCCCCAGGCCGATACCACCACCCGCCTCGAGCTGCTCCTGCTGCGAGAAAGTATCTACGCCCTCCAGGCCGACCGCCTGGCTCAAGAGAAAGACCTGGTGGAGATGCAGTACCTGGCCGATATTTTGAAGGACGACTGCCGCACTGCCGAGGTGCTCCTGCGCCGCGCCCGCCATGCCCAGCAAACCAGCAATTACGCCACCGCCATCACCTGGGCCAGGCAAGCCGCCCGGCTGGCCCAAAGCTGCTCTTCCTCCCAGATCCGCGCCGCCGCCCACCTTGAGCAAGGCCGCGCCCTTTACCGCAAGGCCGACTATGCCGAGGCCGCCACCCAGCTTGAGCAAGCCCTATTGCTTGCCGCCGACCAGCCCCCCGTGGCCGCCGAGATCTTACAAACCCTGGTCACCGTCCACCTGCACCAGGGCAAGCAGGTGGCCTCTCAGCGTTATTTAGAGCAGGCCCTTCAGCTTGTTCGCCAGTCTGGTGACCGGCAAACAGAGGGCAATGTGCTGGTCAGCGTGGGCGCCACTCTTAACGACCGCGGCAGTTACGCCCAGGCCCAACACTACCTCAACCAGGCCCTGGCGGTCTTCCGCGAGATCGGCGACCGCCACGGGCAGGCCGTGGCCCTCCAGCAGTTAGGCCTCGCAACCGATAAACAGCATCATTACGACCGCGCCCGCCAGTTCTACCTCCAGGCCCTGGCCATTTATCACACCTCAGATGACCGCATGGGCGTGGCCTGGATGAGCGACGCCATCGGCTCTCTGCTCCAATACCAGGGCCAGCCGATGCAGGCCAGCCCTTACTTTGAGAAAGCCATCGATATCTACCGCAGCATCGGCGTACCCTGGGGCGAGGCCATTTCTTTGCACAACCTGGGCTTTGCCCAGATGACCGTTGGCCAATTTGACACCGCCCGCCAATATTTCCAGCAGGCCCTGGCCGTTTGCCAGGCGGCTGGCGACCGCTGGGGGACCATCTGGCGCCTCTCGTACCTGGGGCTGATGGCCCACCAACAGAATGACAACCACACCGCCATCAACCTCACCTCTGAGGCCCTGCTCATCGCCCGCGAGTTCGGCGCCCGCCACGAACAAGGCATGGTGCTCACCCACCATGCCCACGCCCTCGCCGCCCTTGGGCAAGGCCCTCAGGCCCAGGCCGCCTACGAACAGGCCCTGGTTCTGCGCCGCCAGCTCGGCGAGAGTAACCTGGCCTGGGAGACCATGGCCGGCCTGGCCCGTCTCTCGCTCGCTCACGACGATATTGAGCAGGCTCTGGCCGATATCGAGCACATCCTTGCCGCCCTGGCTGAGCCCGACGCCCTGGATGGCACCGACGAGCCCGCCCGCATCTACCTCACCTGCTGCCAAATTCTGCAAGCCGCCGGTGACCCCCGTGCCGCCCAACTCAAAGCCACCGCCCAGGCCTGGCTGGCCGCGCGTCTCGAGTCCATCAGCGACCCCGCCATACAGCAATCCTTCCTGCAAAACATCCCTGCCCACCGCGCCCTGCAAGAATTGTAGCCCCTTTCCATCTGGCTCATTTTGGTTAAAATATACTTTTGGAGGCAGCCTCATGACCTACGACCCTCAAGCAGTGCTCTCCACCGCCGCGGTGCTCTCCACCGCCATTGACACCTACATCGAACAGCACATGGACGAAAGCATCGCCGAGCTGTCTCGCCTTTGCGCCCAGCCCAGCGTAGCTGCCCAAAATTGGGGCATGGCTGAATGCGCCGGCCTGGTGGTTGGCATGCTCAAACAGCGCGGCTTCACCGTTGAGGTCATCCCCACCCAGGGCGCACCGGTCGTTTTTGCCGAACGCAAAGGCCGCAGCAGCAAGACCTTGCTCTTCTACAACCATTACGACGTCCAACCCCCCGAACCGCTGGAATTGTGGGAAACCCCGCCCTTTGAACCCACCCTGCGCCAGGGCAAGCTCTACGCCCGCGGCGTCAGCGACGATAAATCTCACATCACCAGCCGCCTGCTTGCCATTGATGCCCTGCTTGCCGTTGATGGCGAGCTTCCCTGCGGTGTCAAATTCGCCATCGAAGGTGAAGAAGAAGTCAGCAGCCTGCACCTCAAAGACTTCGTCAAAGACAACGTCGAACGTCTCCAGGCCGATGCCTGCATCTGGGAATTTGGCGGCGTGAACCACGAAGACACCCCCATCCAGCACACCGGCTTGCGCGGCATTTGCTACGTTGAGCTCTCGGTCCAAACCGCCTCCCAAGATGTGCATTCTGGCCTGGGCGGTTCCATCTTCCCCAATGCCGCCTGGCGCCTGGTCTGGGCTCTCAGCACCCTCAAAGGCCCCGATGAACGCATCCGCCTGCCCGGCCACTACGATAACGTCCGCCCTCCCAGCGCCCGCGACCTCGAGCTCATGTCGACCCTGGCTGACGCCTCTGACGAATATAAATCTCGCTACGGCATCCAAGAATTTTTGCACGGGCTCACCGGCGGCCTCGAACTGCGCATTGCAAAGGCCTTCCAGCCTACCTGCACCATCTGCGGCCTCACCGCCGGATACCAGGGCCCCGGCTCCAAGACCGTCTTGCCAGCCCGCGCCTCTGCCAAGGTTGATTTCCGCCTCGTCCCCGACCAAACCCCCGAACAGGTGCTCACAGCCCTGCGCCAGCACCTGGATGCCGAGGGCTTCTCTGATGTGCAGATCGAATTCCTTGGCGGTGAAGCCCCTGCTCGCACCGATCCAGACGACCCTTTCATTAAAGCAGTGGTCGATGCCGCTCTCCCCGTCTACGGCAAACCCATGCAGGTCGTCCCCATGAACAGCGGCTCAGGCCCCAACCACATCTTTGCCCATTACCTGAACGTTCCCATCGCCACTGCCGGCCTTGGCTACCCCGGCGCCCAGATCCATGCCCCCAACGAGAATATCCGCCTGGATCTGTACCAGAAAGGTGCTCAGCATATCGCCCGTGTCCTTAAGGCATTTGCGTGATATGATTAAGCAGGTGGCATTGATTGCTGCCACCCCCATTCCCTTATTCTTTTCTTTCAGGAGGCTTCTATGCTCGTAGGCGAACACATGAAATATCCGGTGATCACGGTCGCCCCCAATGTGCCCATTATCGATGCCCTCAACACCATGAAGAGCAAACACATCCAGCGTATGCCGGTTGTGGATAAGGCTGGCAAATTGGTCGGCATCGTTTCCTCCGAGGACCTGTTGAACGCATCCCCATCCAAGGCTACCTCGCTAAGCGTATGGGAACTCAACTACCTGATCAGCAAGATCACCGTCAAAGACGTGATGACCAAAGAAGTGTTGACGGTCACCGATAACACCCCTATCGAAGAGGCCGCCCGCGTCATGGTCGACAACAAAGTTGGCGGCCTGCCCGTCATGCACGAGCAAAAGCTGGTCGGCATCATCACCGAAACCGACCTCTTCAAGATCTTCCTCAAGCTGTTGGGAGAGGATGAACCTGGCTTGCGCGTCACGGTTGTGGTCCCCAACCGGCCTGGCGAACTGGCCAAGCTCACCCACGCCATCACCAGCATTGGCGGCGATTTTCTCGCCTTCGGCGCCTTCCCCGGCGAGGTCGATACCGAGCGCAGCGAAGTCGTCTTCAAGGTCACCGGCCTGGATGAGCAGAAGATTCGCACCGCCCTCGCCCCTGTGGTAGAAAAGATTACCGACATCCGAGGCCGTTAACCTTACATCCAACCAGAGATGCTGCGCCAGAAGCTCCTTTGCGCGCAGCATCTTTTGCGTTAAACATCCCAGAGCTTTCGCAGTATAATGCTCTCCTTGTTGGATTAGGAGCCTTAAACCTGTGCAATCAAATATTGGTGAGTGGGCCGCCCTGGCGGTCTCTTTGTTCTTCTCTGGTTCGTCAACCTTTTTCACCGTCGCCGCCCAGCGCTACGGCGCTATGATGGCCAACCGGCTGCGTCTGCCGTTTGCCCTGCTGCTGGTGATGGCCCTCCACTGGTTGGTATACGGCAGCCCCCTGCCGCTGGGGTCAACCGGAACGCAGTGGTTTTGGATGGGCCTTTCGGGGCTGGTCGGCTTTTTGCTCGGCGACATTTGCCTGTTAAGCGGCTACGTGTATGTCGGCGCGCGCCTGACCATGCTGATGATGAGCCTCGCCCCCGTCATCGCCACCATCACCGGCTGGATCTTCCTCGGCGATTCCCTCGCCGGTTGGGACCTGTTTGGGGTGGCCCTCACCGTCAGCGGCATCATGTGGGTTGTGTTAGAGCGCAGCCGCAGGGTCCAGGGCGTGCGCGACCCGCAGTATTTCAAAGGCATCTTGTTTGGCATGGGCGCCGCCACCGGGCAGGCCCTCGGCCTGGTACTGTCTAAGCAGGGCCTCAGCGGCGGCCTGCCGCCCATCTCAGGCAACATCATGCGCCTGGTAGCCGCAACCATTGCCATTTGGCTACTCACCCTGGTGCAGGGCCAATCGCGGCTGACCATCCGCCGCTTCATCGAGCAGCCCCAGGCCCTGGGCTACCTGATAATTGGCATTCTGTGTGGGCCGGTCGTGGGGGTCTCCCTTTCTTTGTTCGCTGTCCAACATGCCAATGTTGGCATTGCCAGCACCCTTATGGCCCTCCCCCCGGTCATCTTGCTCCCTGTGGGCCACTTCTTCTTCAAAGAGCACATCAGTTGGCAGGCCATCGCCGGCACCTTGGTTGCCATCGCCGGCGTAGCCCTGATCTTCCTGGTTTAAATACGTGAGGGGCCGCCCGGTCTTTTGGGAGCAGCCCCTCACGCCTTCTATAGCACCCGCTGAGGTGCCGTTTTTCTATCCATCACGCCCACATCAACTCACCGGCCCACCACCGGCAGGAACATACACACCCCATTGGGCCCCGTCAGGTAAGGCTGATAGACCACTGTTCCAACGATTACCGCGCCGGTTCCTCCTGGGTTGCCCTCTGCCTGCGGGCCGCTGGCATCCCCCCACCAGTTGAAAGCCGCCTGCACCGCCTGGCTACCTTCGTTGTTTATCGCGTAATGGTCAATCTCATATATCTCACTGCGCCTGATCTCCACTCCCTGGCTATCCATCACACCCTCTGCCACAGCCGCTTGGACCCCCGACGGGAATATCTTGATCGCATCGCTCGAGCCGTACCGCAAGACGCATTTATTGAAGGTCACATCCGCGTTGTAAATGCCCACCAGCGCACTTCCGCCGTATCCGCCGTACTCAATGGTCACATCTTCCAACAGGCCCAAGGCATGCAGTTCGGGCGTGCCCTCGAAGCTCAGCCCACCCCACCAGCCCGGCGTCTGCGTCTCGCCGGAGAAGATGATCGGGTCCCAGGCAGTACCTAGCGCGATCAGCGCGCCATGAACAGTGATGTCCATGCCTTCGCCGATCAGCACCGTCACTCCTGGCTCAACGACCAATGTACCCGTTGGGGCAATCGTCAGGTAGCCGTAAAGATCATAGGTGTCGATCCCTGACGCCTGCCAGGTATGCGCCCCCGTCATCGTGCCGATTTCCACCCCAATCGTGTCGCTCATATTGCCGCTTGCCGTCAGGTTGCTCAGCGTGAATTGAGCACTGGCATCCAACACATCGATGGCATATTGCCCGTTGTTGCTGAGCAAGGTATCCGACATCACCAGGCTCGCACCGTGCTCCAGGCAGATCCCGCTGTCCTCGCTGCCATCTATCAACGCATTGGTTACGGTCGCCTCTCCATAAGAGATATACAGGTTGCAATTCCCCGCAAAACCTCCCTGGTTGATCACTATTTCATTTAATATTGATCCATTGCTGGGCTGCGCCTCACTTCCCGCGATGGCGATCCCTGACCAGCCGCTGGCCGGATCGACCGGATCGAAGCGCACCGGCTGGCTGGGCGTGCCATTTGCCATCAGCCTGCCTTCCACGTCCAGGCCATCGTTGGCAAGGTAAGCCAATACCTGCACCCCTGGCTCGATGGTCAGCACGCCGTCAGGCCCCACAGTGGTTTGTACGATCATGTAAGGCAGCCCCATGTTCTCCCAGGTGTGGGCGCCCTCCAGGGTATTGTCGCCGATGTACACCCCATCGCCGCCGAAGGGGATATCGGCCCCGTTGCCGCTGGCCGTCAGGTGGGCCAGCACCGGGTTGACCGAGCCATCTTCGAACATCACCGCAAAGCCGGCATTATTCGTAAAGCTCGAATCATAGATATTCGCCATTCCTCCCGTGCTGGCGTCGTTGCCCAAGATGCCATCCCCGCGGCCGTTGTTGAACTGGCAGTGGCGCACCTCAGCCTGCACATAAGTAAGGCTCAGGTTGCCCCCCACCCCCGATGCTCCCAGCCCGCCGCCATCCACGATCACATAATCCAGCTCTGAGCCCCGGTTCGTTTCGCTCATGGTGCCGTTGATCAAAATTCCGGACCATGGCCCAATGGAGTTGTGGAACAGGATTGGTTTTTCGGCCGTTCCCTGGGCGATCAACCTGCCATCTACCTGGAATAGATAGTTGTTCCCGTCCGGGTTCAGGCCGTTCACCTCCACCCCCGCTTCGATGGTCAGGGTAACGCCGGGATTGACGAAGATGGAGCTGTCAATCAAATAGGGGCTGCCTGCTTCTGTCCAGGTGGTATCGCTGGCAATGACTTTCGGCGCCACCGTGTTCGCTTTAGCCTGGGCCGGGACCGCATGGATCACGCCGATCCATAAGAGCACCCAAAAACCGAGCCCCAGGCCGAAAGCCAGGCTCCGGTAAAGAAACCTTACTGGGCTTGGGTTACAAACGCTTGTTTTCATGTCATACTCCATTCTCGTCGTCTCTCATTTCGTGATCAGCGGCAGGTAAATCTGGCGGCCGCTTTGGCCCCCACTGCCCGCTGTAGCAAAGCGGATGCTCTCTGCATCATACAAAATTTGGAGCTGACCCTGTTGGTTATAGCAGAGCTGCCCATGCCTCGTCATGTAGGTAACGCTCGGGTTGCCCGCCGCGTCCAGGGCCAGCGAAGGATACCCCGTCACCATCCAGGTAGCCGACAGGCAGGTTGGGATTTTAGCAATCGGATAGTCGGCTTCCAGGTCATCACCCGTCTCGATGATCTGCTGCTGCCAGGTCGGATTGACCGTGTTGCAGCCGGCCGTGCAGGTCAGATAGGACAAATCGAGATCCTCCGTCTCGAATGCCACCCTCGGCCTGTCCTGGTTGTCTAGCCGCATATCCAGCGTCCAGGACTCCCCAGAAGGATAGTTAAGCGTATAACTGGACCAGTTCGCGGCGGTGAGGGGAAAATTATTGCTCCAGGCATAGTACAGCGCATTGTCATCGGCATCCCCTGTGTAATAAGCCACCCTTGGGTAGCCAGCAGCGTTCACCTGCAAGGTAAAATCGCCCCACTCGTAAATGGGAGCAAGCAGCCCCACGCTGCCCCAGCCAGCAGCCGTAGCACAGTTGTTGTTGCACTGCGCATAGAACAGGCTGTCAGTATTCCTCGCATAGCCCATCACCCGCGGCCGCCCATCCGGATCAAAGACCAACTGCAAAATATCCGGCTCCAGGCCAGGCGTGGTCACGGTGGTAGTGTACCAACTGGAAACGCTGGTGCATCCCGACTCGCAGGTGAGATAGTGGAAACCGTAATCCGGGTAGTTGGTTTGCGGGTAAACCAGGTGCGGCTGGTCTTGGTCGTCAAGCGCCCCAAATCCTTCATCTTGCGGATAACTGTAGGCATCCACATAGACAACAAGCGTTGAATCCCAATTGGCCGAATTATTCGCACAGCCAGAATTGCACTCAGCATAATAATAGGCATCCTCGCCCCAGTTATACGCCGCATACCACATCAGGCGCGGCCGGTTGTTGGAATCAACCATCAACGTCGGCTCATCCAACGAATCAAATATTCCCACATCATACAATGGCAGCACCAGCCAGTTGTTCGGGTCCCCGCAATCTGCCGGGCAGTGAGCGTAATAGATGTAATCGTAATTATAAAAAGTCGTATGAACGCCGCCCGACGCATCGGTAACAGTGTGACTGTTCCCCCATGCGTTATTTGCCAGGGGATCCTGCAAGAATAAACGGTCAAAAACTGTCTCGGCAGTCGCCATCCCTTGTGCCTGCCACTGCGCCCCTGCAGCGCTTGTGCCCGCCGCCAGGGCCATAAGTACCATACACATGATAAAAGCGTAGATCCGTTTCATGGTTTCTCCTAACTTGCCAATCCTTGTTTGCCTGTCGGTATTACACGCCGAACATCTTTACTTAAACAAATCTGCCGGGTTGTCAAAAGTTCTCAAAAAAGTCTCCAACTCCTCCCATCTGCGAAAAAATCTGCTCTCGCCGCTGAGAATATGCTGCACCCTACCCCGCCATTCAAACTGGCCCTCGCCCAGGTCTTCGCACCAGATGCGCAGGAGGAACAGGTTTGAAGCCGGTAAAGGGCCGCCGTCCGGGCCATGCTTTTGGGTTTCCACGCTATCAATATAAACAATCCAGCGTTCCAAAAGCGTTCCGCGGTATAATCCGTCTGTGTTGTGAAAAATCACACACAGCTACCCTATGCCTCCAAAATTGGGATTCAAGCTGCTTGGCAGCTTTGACGTAACAACTGACCGTCAATCTCTCCCTGGCTTTGATTCCCCTCGTTTGCAATCCCTGCTTTCTTACCTGCTCTTGCATCGCGGCGCTCCTCAATCGCGCCAATGGTTGGCAGCCCTGCTCTGGCCCGGCACATCCGAACGCCAGGCCCGCACCAACCTGCGCAAGATCATCCTCTTCTTACGCAGAGCGTTGCCCGCCGAAAACACATATCTGATCTGCAATGGCAGTACATTAGAGTGGCGGCAAGATGCCCCCTTCACCCTGGATGTTGCCGAGTTTGAAGCCGCCCTGGCCGCTGGAGCATTCGAGAGAGCGGTCACCATGTATGCCGGCGACCTTTTGCCTGGTTTTTATGACGAATGGGTTTGCGCAGAACGCGAGCATCTCTTTCAGACCTACCAGAAAACGCTTGAACACCTGATCCGCCAGAAAGAAGACGCCGGTGATTATGCTGCCGCCCTGGGCTTTGCCCAGCAGCTGCTCCAGTGCGATCCCCTGCGAGAAGAAGTTCACCGCCACATCATGCGTCTATACGACCTGAAAGGCGACCGCGCCGCCGCCCTGCACGCTTACCAGCAGTGCGCAGCCCTCCTCCAGCGCGAGTTGGATGTACCCCCCAGTCCTGCTACCCGCCAGGTGTACGAACGCCTGCTCAGCCACCGCGCGGATGCTTCACAGTTGGTTTCCCTGGCAGGTTCTTTCCCCTTATTCGGGCGCACCAGCCAATGGGCGACCCTGCAAGACGCCTGGCAGCAAGCCGCTCATGGCAGTCCCAGGCTCGCCCTGATCAGCGGCGAGGCCGGGATTGGCAAGACCCGCCTCTCTGAAGAGCTGCTCGCCTGGGTCGATCGGCAAGGCCTGCCCATCTCCACCGCCTACTGTTATGCCGCCGAAGGCGCATCGGCCTATGCCCCGGTCACCACCTGGCTGCGCGGGCGCCCCCTCGCTCAGCTAGCCTCCCCCTGGCGCAGCGAAGTCGCCCGCCTCCTGCCCGATCTCTCACAAGGCTCGGTTGCCCCCGGCCCCCTCACCCAGGCCTGGCAGCGCCAGCGTTTCCACGAATCCCTGGTCCACGCCATGCTGGGGCCCGACCTGGCCCTCGAGCAGCCCCTGCTCCTCCTCCTGGAAGATATCCAGTGGTGCGATGCCGACACCCTGGCCTGGCTGAGTTATTTCCTGCGGTACAATGCCCGCGCCCGCCTGTTGGTGGTGAGCACGCTCCGTACCGAAGCCCTCTCTCTGGATGGGCCCCTCCCCGCCTTATTGGCCGACCTGCGCCGCCACAATTTACTCGTAGAGATCGACCTCCAGCCCCTTGACCCCACCCACACCTCCCGCCTGGCTGAGGCCGCCCTTGGGCAAGCTCTCGATGCTGAAGCCGCCGCCAGGTTATACCGCGAGACCGAAGGCAACCCCCTCTTCATTGTCGAATTCGCCCGCGCCGGCTTGGTTCAGGCCGCCACAGCCGCCGATATCCACACCGCCGGTTTGCCCCCCCTCGTCCTGGCGGCTGTCACCTCTCGCCTGGCCCAGCTCTCCGCACCGGCCCAACGCCTTATGAACCTCGCAGCAGTCATCGGGCGCGAGTTCACCTTTGATATCATTAACCGCGCCTCCCAGCAAGACGAAGAAACCATCATCGAGGCATTGGACGAACTCTGGCAGCACCGCATCATCCGCGAGCGCGGCAAGCGCGCCTACGACTTCAGCCATGATAAGCTGCGCCAGGTGGCCTACAACCGCATCAGCCCCGCCCGCCGCCAGCACCTGCACCAGCACGTTGCCCAGGCCCTCGCCGCCCTCAATGCCGGGCGTCCCGATCCGGTCAGCGGTCAAATTGGCTGGCATTACCAACAGGCCGGAGAAAACCAGGCCGCCGCAGAGTGGCTCTGGAAAGCCGGAGACTACTCCGCCAGGATTGGCGCCTATATTGAAGCCGTAGCCTATTTGAAGAGCGCCTTATCTCTGCTCCCCACTGATGACCCGCGCCGGGCTGAGTTGTTGTGTCGCATCGGCGCCGAAAGTGTCATCCCTTACGGCGGCGACCAAGAGATGGAGTTCTTGCGCCAGGGCTTTGATCTTGCCCAGCAAATCGGCGACCAGAAAACAATGGCCCGCGCCTCGTTGGATATGGCCTGGGCCATGACCCACCGCGGCAATAATCAAGAAGCCGCCGCTTTCGCACAGGCTGCCCTGGCCCACGCCGAGGCCGCCGGCGACCAGAGAACAAAGTGCCGTGCCATCATCAGCCTGGGTATTTTGGCTTACTACCGGCGAGAATATGCCCAGGCCATGCAGTACCTTGAAATGGGCATGGCAATTTACCAGGAAATTGATCCTTCACTGGTGCCCGATATTCCCAGCGCAATCGCCAACATCTTGAATTACGAGGGCCTGGTCTGCTTGGATCAGAAGGATTTCACCGCCGCCGACCGGCACTGGCGCCGGGCGCTTGAGCTTTGTAAACAAAGTGGCAACCGGCACATCCAGGCATCTGTCACCATCAACCTGGCCTGGTCAGAATTCGTCCAGAAAAATTTTGCTCAAGCCGAAACCATCCAGGCTGAAGCGATCCGTCTCTGTCAAGAGATCGGCGACCACGGCGGATTGGCCGTCTCACACAATACCCTGGGGCATATTGCCCTGTACAGAGGCCTGTTCGATACCGCCCTGGTGAATTACCGCACCGGCTTGAAAGAAGCGGCCTATTTCGAAACTACCCCCATGACTCTCGAATCGCTCGCCGGGCTGGCTGGCCTGTGGGTCCAAACCGGCCAGGCTCTGCGCGCCGCCGAGCTGTTTGGCCTGGCCACCTCGCACACCCACACCAGCCCAGAGGTGGCTCAAATTGCCCCCTATGTACGCCAACTGCTCCAAGAAGCTTTACCTCCCACCGAATTAGAAACCGCCCTGCAACGCGGCAAGGCGCTCGACCTTGACCAGGTGGTAAAGGAAACCCTCGCTACCCTGATGTCAGAATGCGCTGCACCAGGCTGATTGGTTAAATACGTGAGGGGCCGCCCGGTCTTTTGGGAGCAGCCCCTCACCAATCCTAAAGATGCAGCTTTATCGCGTTCCAGTCAAGATATCAATCGTCAACTGGTCCAGCCGCTCATATTTCCGCCCGGGCTGCGCAATTGCCACCCGGTCAAAAGCATGTTCCTTCAGCGCCGCCGCCTTCTCTGGCGTGTACTTGCCCAAGAAGGGCGCCATCGCCCCATCGTCTGCGTTGATCTCAGCCAGCAAGGCCTGCACTTCAGCATCTGCATTGAACTGCGCCGCCTTCTCCTTCAAGATCAGGTAGGTGCGCATACAGCCGCGCGCAAAGTCCTTCACACCCTCATAATCTTCCGTCCGGTATGCGTGCGCATCGAAGTGCCGCGAACCATTGTACTTCACATCTTCCAAGAACTTGACCAGGTAGAAAGCCGCCTTCAGATCGCGCGAGCCAAAGCGCAGATCCTGGTCATAGCGGCCGGGATACTGGTCGTTCAAATCGATGTGGAAAAGCTTACCCGCTTCCCAGGCCTGCGCCACGCCGTGCATGAAATTGAGCCCCGCCATATGCTCGTGAGCCACCTCAGGGTTCACCCCCACCATTTCGGGGTGGTCCAGCGTCTCGATGAACGCCAGCATGTGCCCCGTGGTGGGGTTATAGATATCGCCCCGCGGCTCATTGGGCTTCGCTTCCAGGGCGAACTTCAGGTCATATTTTCGATCCAGCGCATATTCGCAGAAGAAATTGAGCGCCTCGCGGGTGCGTTTGATCGCCTCCACCGCACTCTTGCTCGAATCGGTCTCCACGCCTTCGCGCCCGCCCCAGAAGACATAAACCTTAGCCCCAAACTCCACGCCCAGGTCAATCGACTTCATCGTCTTCTGGCGGGCATATGCCCGCACTTTCGGATCGTTGCTGGTGAAGGCCCCGTCCTTGAAGACCGGGTCAGAAAACAGGTTGGTGGTAGCCATGGGCACCACCAGGCCCGTGCTCGCTAAGGCCTGCCGGAACGCCTTTTTGATGCTCTCAGCCTCGGCCGGGGTGGCATCGATCGGGATCAGGTCGTTATCGTGGAAATTGACCCCGTAAGCCCCCACCTCGCCCAGCAGGTAAACCAGCTCAGCAGGGGTCTTGGACTCACGCACCTCTGAACCAAACGGGTCGCGGCCGCGTGAGCCAACCGTCCACAGGCCAAAAGTGAATTGATGTTCAGGCTTTGGGTTATACGTATTCACAAGCTTTCTCCTATCTCAACACAGGCCCTAGTTGCTCTTCTTGAAATACACGTCGATGATCACAGCCAGCACCAGCACCAGCCCGCGCAAGACGTACTGCAAGGCCGGAGAAACGTTCATCATCTGCAAACCGGTGTTCAGGCTGGCCATGATCAAAGCACCCACCACCGCGCCAAAGATCGTGCCAGAGCCGCCCAGGGTCGAGGTGCCGCCCAGCACACAAGAAGCAATCGCATCCAACTCATAACCACCGCCGGCCGAAATGGTGCCGTAACCCACGTAAGAGGCCAGCACAACGCCGCCCAGGCCGCACAACAGCCCCATCAGCACAAAGACCAGGAAGGTCTGCTTCTTGATATTGATGCCCGACAGGCGCGCCGCCTCACGGTTGCCGCCCAGGGCATAGGCATAGCGCCCAAAGCGTGTGTTGGTAGAGATGTAAGAAACGACGATCACCGTCATCGCCAGGATCAGCACCGGCACCTGGATCCCTTTGAACTTATTGACCACGTACACGTACAGCAGAACCAAGACGGCAAAGAAGGCCACCTTCAAGATATCCTGGTAAATGGGCTTCAGGGTGAACCCATATTTGACCTTCGTCCGCCGGTCTCGGAACATCAACACAAATAACAGTGCCACCACCCCCGCCGCAATGATCCACCCGGTGTTGGTTGGCAGGTAAGCCTGCCCAATGGCGCTGAAACCGGGTTGGTTGGCTGCAATCGTCTTGCCCTGCGTCACCAACAAAATGCCGCCGTTCAAGATGAATTGGCCGCCCAGGGTGGTGATAAATGAAGGCACCCGCAAATAGGCGATAATGTAGGCCTGGAAGGAACCGAACGCCAGGCCTGTCAGCAGCCCCACGATCACCGACAGGCCCGCCGCCAGGATCGGCTGGTCGGGGATGATCTTCACCCAGATATCGCGCTGGAACACCGCCACCACCACCGAAACAAAACCTGCCAGCTTGCCCACAGACAGGTCAATTCCGCCAATCACCATCACCAGCACCATGCCGGCTGCCAGGAAAGACGTGACCGCCATCTGCCGGAACAGGTTCGAGATGTTTTGCGAAGACAGGTAATTGCCCTCGGTGACGACCGCAAAAACGCCCCAAATCACGATCAGCAAGATGATGATAATGTACGTCTGGATATTTTCGCGAAACCGCTTGCCCAAAGAAGAAATGTTCATAGGTTCACCTCTTGAATTCGAAAAGGATCATTGCTCACAGGCCATGCCTGTTGCCAACATCATGATGCGTTCTTGGGTTGCCTCGGTAATCTCCAACGTACCCCTAGAACGCCCCTGGCACATCACCATCACCCGGTCACTCATCCCCAATACTTCTTGCAAATCGCTCGAGATCATGATGATCGAAATACCGTGTTCGGTCAGCTCATTCATGAGCTTATAGATCTCGTACTTCGCCCCCACATCAATGCCTCGAGTCGGATCATCCATGATCAATACCTTAGGCCCCGACATTAGCCATTTCGAGATCACCACCTTTTGCTGGTTACCGCCCGAAAGCGATTCAACCGGCACAAACATGTTGGGGGCCTTCACCGCAAGCTCCTTGGCAATCTTCAAGCTCTCAACCAGCTCGGCATGCTGGTCAACCCGCAAGAAGGACGCAAAACGGTCCAGGTTCGGCAGAGAGATGTTCTTCAAGATTGATTGGATCAACACCAACCCATGACGCTTGCGGTCTTCTGGCACCAGGCTGATACCGGCTTCCATTGCCTGGTGGCTGCTGCTGATGTCAAGCTCGCGGCCGTTCAGCTTCACCGTGCCGCGTGTCACCTTCCCATATTCGCCAAAAATGGTCATCACCAGCTCGGTGCGCCCTGAGCCCATCAACCCGGCAATGCCCAAGATCTCACCCTCGCGCAGGTTGAACGTCACCCCCTTGAGCACCTCGCGCCCTTTATCCGGATCCTTGGCCCACAGGTCATCGACTTCAAAAATGACCTCGCCCGGCTTGCGATTGCCTTGTGGGAAGCGCTCTTTCATCTCGCGCCCGACCATGTGTTGGATCAATTTTTCAGAGTTCAGGTCTTTCGTATCTTGTGTTGTCACCACTTTACCGTCGCGCAGAACCGTCACCCGGTCTGTGATACGGAACAATTCTTCAAGCTTATGGGTAATGTAGATACAGGTCACACCATGCTGCTTCAGTGTGCCCAAGATCTCCATCAGGCGCGTCACCTCAGCCTCTGAAAGCGCGCTCGTGGGCTCGTCTAAGATCAGCACCCGCGCATTTTCTGAGAGCGCCTTGGCAATCTCCGTCATCTGCATCTTCCCCACCCCCAGGTTTCTAACGATATCTTGGGGCTGAATATCCAGCTTGTACTCATCCAAGATCTTTTGTGTTTCTGAATAAATGCGATCCCAGGTGATCGAACCCATTTCAGTAGGTTCTCTGCCCAAAAAGATATTCTCCCCCACCGTCATACCGGGAACCAGGGTCAACTCCTGGTAAACGATCGCAATCCCTTCCTCAGACGCCTGCTTGATCGAGCTTGCTTTCAGGACCAGCTCACGGCCGTCGTATATCACCTTTCCCTCATAATCCCCGTAGGGATACACCCCTGAAAGGATCTTCATCAACGTGGATTTTCCGGCGCCGTTCTCCCCGCACAAACCGTGGATCTCTCCACGCCTTACCTGGAAGCTGACATCATCCAGCGCCACAACCCCAGGGAAGCTTTTTGTAACATGCTGAAAATCAAGAATGATATTTTCGTCCATCGGCTGTATCCTGTTTTTATTGGTGAATGTTCTTACTGAAACAGGTCTCATAAAAAGGGGTCTTCCGCCCCCGCAATCGCGCCCACAAGTGGGCATCGGGTGCGGAAGACCCATCAACTTACGTCTTTATTCGCCTTTACGGCTTGGGCGGACGCTGATCCTCAGGAATGTCGCGATAGACATCGTCATAAGTCTGGAAACCACTCAGAACGATTTCTTCGTACACATTGTCCTTGGTCACCTGAACCACCGGCAGGAACACAGCCTGGATGTCGCCCGGCAGGTCCTGACCCGTCAACACTGCCAGCGAGAAGGCCTGCACGCCCTCGATCGGTTTCCCGTTCAGCAGGGCATCCATCATCTCAACTGCCGCAGGAGCCAGCAAGCGGATGTCTTTGTAAACGGTCACCGTCTGCTCGCCCTTGACGATGCTGTTGCAGCCGGCCGCGGTGGCGTCCTGCCCCGAAATCGGGACGATGCCAGCCAGGCCCTGCGCCCGCAGGGCTTCGATCTCGCCCAGCGCAGTACCGTCATTCGATGCCACAACCGCATCGATCTCGTTGTTCTGTGCCGTCAGGATATTCTCCATCATCTTCAGAGCGTTGGTCGGATCCCAGTTGTCAACCCACTGGTCAGCCACGATCGTGATCACACCTTCGTCAATGTAGGGCTGGAGGATTTCCATCTGCCCCTGGCGCACCAACACGGCATTGTTGTCGGTCGGAGACCCGCCCGAGAGA
>JAKQIM010000027.1 GCA_029557965.1 Chloroflexota bacterium
AGCGAAGGGATGGTCAGGTCGTGATGGGTGACGATGAAGTTCTTGCCCAAGAAGACATCCAATTCGGGGGCGTCGATGTCTCCGCTGGTGTGGTGAAAATTGATATCTCGCAGGACGATGTAGAGGTAGTTTTCCCAATCGTCAATTTTGGGCACGTGGGTCTCGCACAGGGCATCATCCACTGCCAGGGGGTGAAAGCCGAAGGTCTTGAGCAAGATCGGTTCGCATGCTGCGGGCTCTTCGCCCGAAAAGTCCAGCCACACCAGGCCCTGGGGGTCTTGCAGGGCGTCTTTCAGTCGTTCCACCGGCCAGGCGTTCTGCAGCTCGCCCTGGCTGTAGTAATGTAAGCGGATCATAGGCCGTCCTCCATCGTTAAAGCAAAAGGGGTGCAGCAATAAATAACTGCACCCCGATTAAACCAGATATCGCAGAAATTAGGAAGTGAATTTCTGCTTGAGGCGGGCTTCTTTGCCAGTGCGATCGCGCAGGAAATAGAGCTTAGCGCGGCGCACATGGGCATGGCGCAGCACCACAACCTTCTCTACGCGCGGAGAGCGGGTGAGGAAGGTGCGCTCGACGCCGATGCCGTTGCTGGCTACACGGCGGACGGTGAAGCTGGCGTTATTGGCGCCACCGCGTTCGCCGATCACGGTGCCTTTGAACTCCTGGATACGCTCAGTGTTGCCTTCTTTAATGCGAAGATGGACATTGACCATATCGCCAGGGTTCAACTGCGGGATATTGGGATTTACGGGGGCCTCAAGGGCCTTGAATACGTCTGTCATGGCGTTCAACCTTTCGTCAAAATAAAACCGCCAAAGGCGGCGCGGTCGCAGATTATAACACGGCATCTGAAATTTGGGAAGAAGAAAATAATTCCTTCTGGTGATACAATAGCCGCTATGAAAATGCCCGCTTCTCCTTCTCGTTTGCCAGCCATCATCTTCGATTTCGGCGGCGTTTTGCTGGATTGGAACCCGCGTCACCTGTACCGCAAGTTTTTCCCGGGTGATGATGCGGCCATGGAACACTTCTTGGCCGAGATCGGCTTCAATGAATGGAATTACCAGCAAGATGCGGGCCGCCCCTTTTCGGTGGCAGTGGCTGATCTGTGCGCCCGCTACCCGCAGTACTGTGATTTGATCCGGGCGTACGATGAACGTTACCTGGAATCACTCAACGGCGCGATCCCCGGAACGGTGGACATCTTGCTCCGCTTGCGGATGGGGGGCTTTCCATTGTATGCACTCAGCAATTGGTCGGCCGAAAAATTTCAATTGGCGCGCCCTCAGTACGAATTCTTTGACTGGTTCCAGGGCATTCTGATCTCAGGGGCGGTGGGATTGGCCAAGCCCGATGCGCGTATTTTCCAGATGCTCCTGCTGCAAGTGGGTCGCCCGGCAGGGCAATGCTTGCTGATCGACGATTCGTTGGTCAATGTCACCGCCGCCCAAAGTTTGGGCTTTCAAGCCATCCACTTCCAGGATCCGGCACAACTGGTGGGTGATCTGGACCGGCTTGGGCTGCTGCCTGCGATCGATTCACCGCATGCGGCTGCGTTTCAATAAGTGCAGCAGTTCCTGCCACTCGCGCGGGTAGGGCGCTTCAACGGCCAAGGTTTCGCCGCTGACCGGGTGGATGATGGCCAGGCTGCGGGCGTGCAGGGCCAGGTGGGTCAACACGGGCGGCTCAGGCAAAAGGCCGGGCAGCTCCTGGGGCACGGCATCGGCACGGCGTACAGGCAGGCCATCACCATACAGCGGGTCTACTGCAATCGGCAGCTCTAAGGCCGCCAGGTGGGCGCGGATCTGGTGCGTGCGCCCGGTCTCAGGGGCGGCCTCGATGAGGGTATACAGGCCGTAACGCGCCAGCACCCGCAGGTGGGTCACGGCAGGCTTGCCGTGCCTCTTGTCCACCACGGTGCGGTGGCGGTGGCCGCGATTGGTGCTCAGTGGCAGGCTGATGGTGTGGGTCTTCCAATCAGGTTCGCCCAGCACCAGGGCATGGTAGATCTTGTGGATGCTGTGCTCGGCAAACTGGGTGTTCAGATGGCGGTGGGCCTCGGCGCTGCGCGCCAGGGCCAGCACGCCGCTGGTCTCACGATCCAGGCGGTGGACGATCCACAGGCGGCCATATTCAGGCTCCAGCAGGCTGCGCACATGCGGCAGGCTGGCATCATAGCCATCTGGCAGGGTGTGCAGGCCAGATGGCTTGTTGATGACGAGCAGGGCATCGTCGGTGTAGAGGATAGGAATGGCAGGGGACATCGCTTTTTCTCACCGCAGGGACGCAGCGGCTGAAGTTCAGCCGAGAGAACGCAGAGAAATCCACCATAAACACTCTGCGTCCCCGCGGTTTTCCCTATGCTTTACAAAAATTCATCAACCGGCTGTTCCTGTCTTGGCTTCGCCGCGGCGCACGAACAGCATGAACACCAGGGCCAGCACAAAGAAGATCGGCGCGGCCATGGTGATCATATTGTAATCCTCGCCCATCAGGTGAATGAGCTGACCGTTGATGTTGGGGCCGGCAATGGCAGCTAAAGTGGAGAACAGGTAATATAGGCCAGTATAGGTGCCAATGCGATCATCGGTAGTGGTATCTACCACCATCGGCAGCGAGTTGATGTTGATGCAGGCCCAGCCGATCCCGGCGATGATCAACAGCAACCCCAAAACTGGCACCACCCCCAACACTGGCAGCTTGGTGAGTGGGGTGAGCAGCGTCTGGCTGTCTAAGAAGAACATGCTCAAGATACAGGCGGTCATAATGAGCAGGCCGGTAATAATGACCGGCTTGCGGCCCAGCCGCCCGGCGATGTAACCTGAAGGCAGGGCAAAGAGCACAAACGCTACCGAGAGCTGGCCCAGCAGGCGGGTACCTTCTGCCTCGGGCTGGCCCAGGTGGCGGTTGACGTACAGGGTGAAGAAGGCTTCGACGGCGTTGTAAGCCACAAACCACGAGAAGATAGCCAGCAGGATCAGCAGGGGGCTTTTATCTTGCTCGCTCCAAATGCTGCGCAGGCTTTCCCAGATGCTGGGCTGTTTTTCGGCCTTGACTTCATACTCTTTGGGCTCTTTGACGAAGATGAAAACCAATGCCACTGCCACCAAAACCAAAACCGAGCCCAGCCAGAAGGGGTAGGCCGGATCCAGGTTGTACAGCTTGCTGCCGATCAGGTAGGCGATGATGCTGCCGATGCCGCCCATGAAGTTGATGATGCCATTGGCCTGAGAGCGATAGCGCGAGGGGGTCACATCGGGCATCAAGGCCACCACGGGCGTGCGCCACAGGGCCATGCTGAGGATGGTGGTTACGGTGCAGGCCACGAACAACGGCAAGACGCCTGCCAGGGGGATCAGCCCAAATGCCGCCGCCGCGATCGGTGCACCGATCAGCAAGAAGGGCATGCGCCGCCCGATGCGGGTGCGCATGCGGTCTGAAAAAGCGCCCACCGTTGGCTGGATGAACAAGGCCGCAATGTTATCCAGGGTCATGAAGAAACCCACGACGGCGGCGTTCAGTGCAAACTTGTTCGCCAGGAACAGGGGCACGAAAGCATTGTATGTAGCCCAGATGATACTGACACCGAAGAACCCGAAACCCAGTAAAAAGATCTTCCCGTAGTTGAACTTCATTGTGCTATGCTCCTCATTCAGATAATTCGAGATTGGCTAAGAACTTACGATCTGCCGCTGACAGATCGGCTTTTTCCAGCAGGTCAGGGCGGCGCAGCCAGGTGCGCAGCAGTGACTGTTCACGGCGCCAGCGAGCAATGCGGGCATGGTCGCCGGAGAGCAAGATTTCGGGCACCGCCCAGCCGCGGAATTCGGGTGGGCGCGTATAGTGGGGGTATTCCAGCAGACCGGTGGCATGCGAGTCGTCCCAGGGGCCGTCGGGGTTGCCCAGGGCGCCGGGAATGAGGCGGGTGACAGCATCGACTACCGCCAAGGCGGGCAGTTCGCCGCCGCTGAGGACGTAATCGCCAATCGAGATCTCGTCGGTCACCAGGTGTTGGCGCACGCGTTCATCCACACCCTCGTAACGCCCGCAAAGCAGGGCCAGGCGGGGAAAGAGAGAGAGTTCTTCGGCCACTTGATGGGTGAAGAGGCGGCCTTGAGGGGTCATCAGGATGACCGGGCAGACGGGCGGCGCACCAAGCACGCTCTCGAGCGCGGTGAAGATGGGTTCGGGTTTCATCACCATGCCCCCGCCGCCTCCGTACGGCAGATCGTCGGTGACATGGTGTTTATCGCTGGTCCAGTCGCGGATATTGTGTAACTGCACTTCCAACAGGCCGTTCTGGCAAGCGCGTTTCATGATGCTGGCATCCAGGTAAGGGCCGAAGACCTCGGGGAAGAGGGTAAAGATATCGAAGCGCTTGGCAGGACTGCTCATAACCCCTTGATTATACCTGTTTCTGGACATTCCAGACTGAGGCGCGCACATCTCCAACCCACTGTGTGCGCAGGGCCTGCGGCTGCTTGACATAAAAGCGGGCCGAGATGGCCTGGCGGTCATCCACAAACACTTCCAGCACCGAGCCATCTACGAAGAGGTGCAGGTCCAACTGCTCTACATTCTTTTCCAGGGGCAGGGTGCTCAGCAGGCCGCCTGCCGGGCGGCAATCTACCACCACCGCGCCTTGTTGGCGGTCGAAGCCTATCTGCACGGCTTCGCCTGGGCCGGCCTCCAGATAGACGCCGCTCCACGGGGCTGCATCCGGCTGTACCTGGGCCAGGATTTCCATTTGTGCGCTCGGCCTGCTCGAAGGTTGGCGGTCTTCCCGGCGCAGGCGGGCTGTTTCTGCCAGGGGGGCGCAGGTCAGCCCGCCGTCTTTATCCAGCGAGAGCCGGCGCGGCAGCGACATGGCCCCGCTCCAGCCGGCGCGTTGCATCTCATCCTGGCTGCGTGCTTCGCGCAGCCAGCCGATCATCAGTCGTTCGCCGCCGGCGCTCAAGAAGGTCTGAGGGGCATAAAAACAGCCCCCCGCACCGTGGTCCAACCGGCGGGCGGGGCCCTGGGGAATGAAACGGTTGGCGTGGTAATCGCCTACGTAATAAATGGTGGTCATGGGCCCTTCTGTGGCGCATACCGAGAGCAGCAGCACCCACTTCTCTCCCAGCGGGAAGAAGGATGGGCATTCCCACATCGTGCCGGTCGGCACAGCCTTGGTTGGCTGGGGATCCTTTTGATAGAGGATGCCCAGGTACTGCCATTCGGTCAGGTTTTGCGAGCCGTAGAGCAGTACGGCGCCGCCCTGGCCGCGCAGGCCAGAACCGAGCGCCATGCGCCATGCTGGCCCCTCTTTCCACACGCAGGGATCGCGGAAGCCCTCCAGGGCTAACCCCTCCGGCGGCGCGGGGATGACCGGGCGGGGGTGTTTCTTCCAGGTCAGCAGGTCGTTGCCGGTGCTGCGTGCCAGGCACTGTGTTTCAGGGAAGACGCCGGTGTAGATCAATGTTGCCCTACCGCCGTCGTCTACCGCACAGCCCGAAAAACAGCCCCCGGCATCGGCGCCATCAGGGTCGGGCGACAGGGCAATGGGGTGGTGGCGCCAGTGCAGTAGGTCTGGCGAGCTGGCATGCCCCCAATGGATATTGCCCCATACGGCATCGTAGGGGTTGTATTGGTAGAACATGTGGTAGGTGCCCCGCCAGCAGATCAGGCCATTGGGGTCGTTCATCCAGTTGGCAGGCGGTGTGAAGTGGTAGGCGGGGTGCTGAGGGTCGCGGCGGGTGCGCCAGGCACGCCGGGCAGATTGGAGCTTGCGCCGCAGGTTACCCAGCAGGCCGCTTTGACCCTTCTCGCCAGGGCGGCCCCCGGCCAGGGGAAGGCTGAATTGGAGCGTGCCGGCCTCGCGCGTCTCGGCGCGCACCACCAGGCGTTTACGCGGCATGGGAGCACGAACCTGCACGCCGATGAGGGTGTTGACGGTCATGCTGAAGGGCTGGTCGCCGCTGACTGCCGCGGCAGAGATCTCTTGGCCCGAGGGCAGCCGGAGCAGGATGCTCTGCGGGTCGCAAGGCTGTTCATCTGCCGTCAGGCCCAGGCCAGTCAGCGTGACCGCGGCCAGGGTATTGTTGAGCTGGAGTTCGAACCCATCCGGGCTGGCTTTCAGGCTGCCGGGGACATACAATTTACGCAGGATGAATTCGGGGATGGCAGGCATCGGCGTGCCTCACTGCGCCTTTGGGGTGCGGATGGTCAGCAGCGGGATGATCGCCAGGAGCACGATCCCCGCCGCCACCTGGAACAAAAGAGGGGTGGGGATGAACCCGGCCTTGCCATCCAACACGGTCGCCACCCCATAGGTAGAGGCCAGCCAGCCGCCCAGTAGAGAGCCGGGGATCATGGTGAAGGCCACGTTGAACAAGATGTAGTAACCGGCAAACTGGCCGCGCTTTTCTTCAGGGAAGAGGTCGCGCGTCCAGGTGGTGGTGGCAATGGTCCAGGCTGTAAAGGGGGCCAGCCACAAGATGCCTCCCAGGATGAGCATGGGCACGGTTTGCGCCAGCGAAAATACCACCAGGCCGGCCGATTCAAAGATGGCTGAGAGGATCGCCACCGGGCGGCGGCCCCAGCGGTCTACCAGCAGGCCGATGGGGTAGGCCGCGCCAATCCCGCCGACCAGGATGCAGACCCCAATCACGACCGAGGATTCAACGATCGGGAGCCGGACATAGTGCTGCAGGTAGATCATCAGGTATGAGAAGAAGACGTTGATCCCCAGCATGAAGAGCGTCAGGGAGATCATGATCTTGAAGAAATTGCGGTTCTGCCTCAGGCTGGAAAGCTGGAAGGTGCCGGCGATCTGCTGCCAGTAAGTGCCCTGGGGCTTTTCTGTCTCAGGTTCTTCGCGCAGCGAACCCACGCAGAGCAGCCCGATCAAGGTTGTCAGGCCGCCAATGGTATAAAAGAAGCCGTAATACCCCATGGCCTGGATGATGAAGCCTGCCCCACCGTAAATGACCAGGAAGGCAATCCATTTCATGATTTCCAGCGAGCCGACCACCCGCCCGCGGTTGGCGTCTGTGGTCACATCGGTGACATAGGCACTCAATGCGCCATCGTTAGCCATGGCGCCGAAGAAGGTCAGGATGCTGTCGAACAAGATGGCCATAAAGATGCCCAGGGCCACCGGCTGGAACTTGGCGGCATAGGGAAAGAGGATGGTGATGATGCCCCACATGATGTAGCCGATAAAAATGTAAGGCCGGCGCTTGCCCCAGCGGCTGCGGGTGCGGTCGCTAAGGGTGCCTATGAAGATGGTGGTGAGGGTAGAGACCACCGCCGTGATCGCCACCATCCAAGAAACTGCCCGCGGATCGGGGGTGATGTTGTCGTAGAGAAAGGTATTGAAGAACTGGTTTTCCACTGCCCAGGCCAACTGCCCGGCCAGGCCCAGCAGCATCAGCATGCCCCATACCTTGCGGGTCAGCAGCGGGCGTTTCTCTGGTGCGACGTGTTCGGTCATGGTTTCGCTCCTATTGCGCAGTTAATTTTTTGATCTGCCTCGCCACTTCGACCGCGCTCAAGGTGCTGGTATCCACCACCCGGCCCAGGTCGCCGTGCAAGGCGGCTTCTTCTTGAATGGTGACCAGCTCTCGGAAGCGCTGCAATTCCCAGGCTACATCGGCGGAATCGGCGTTCTCCGGGCCGGCGCGCTGGCGGATGCGGCGCTCCATCTCGGCCTCCGAGCAAGTCAGGCGGAAGGCGTAGATCTCACCATCCAGCGGCTGCAGCAGGGCGCGCAGGTGCGCCAGCGCCTCGGGCTGTTCGAAAACATAGTTGATCACCAGGTTGGTGTAGCCGTGCTGTTTGTGCCAGGCGGACATGTGGACGAAGGTCTGGTCGAGGTAGGCGATGCGGGCCTCATCGTAGATCTCAAAGGGCTGTATCGCTCCCAGGTAGTCGCCATCCAGCATGGCGGCGCGCTCAAAGCAGCGCAGTAATTCCCAAGAGACGGAGGTCTTGCCGATGCCCAGCGGGCCGTTGATGATAATGATCATGCAGGGCATTCTAACACGGTTTTTAAAATCATAGATGGAGGCTGCCGGGCTTTAACGCGAAAGGGGTTTGGGGCTGCTGAAGGCATTGCCGAGTGGATGGATACCTTGTATACTGTGGTTATGAGCCAACTTGTCATCGATGGGCCGGCATATCAAACCGGGGTTTTATGTGAGCCGATTTTGCGTTCGCTGCCTGAGTGGTTTGGGATTGAAGATGCGCTTGCCCAGTATGTGGCCGATATGGAACGGCTGCCCACCTTCCTGGCCTATGATGAGGGCGAGCTGCTGGGGTTTTTGACCGTGAAGCAGCACTTTGATACCACAGCCGAGTTGTTGGTAATGGGCATTCTGCCCCAGGCTCACCGGCGCGGCATTGGGCGGGCATTGGTGGTGCGGGCGCAGGCCTGGCTGGCCAGCCAGGGGGTGGAATATTTGCAGGTCAAAACGCTCGGCCCTTCTCACCCAGATGAAGGGTATGCCAAGACGAGGGCTTTTTACCAGGCCCTGGGTTTTCACCCCTTAGAAGAATTCCGGCAGATTTGGGACGAACATAACCCGTGCTTGATCATGATCAAGAAAGTGTGATGGCTAAACTATGTCAGGAACCACGGTTGGTGTTATTGTATTTTTGCTTGGCAGCCTGGGAATCCTTGCGCTGACCCTGCGCCTGCGCAGCCTGCACGGGCTGGCGCGCTTCTTTGCCTTCGAAGGGTTGTTGGCAATGGCGGTGTTGAATGCCCCACATTGGTTTGAACAGCCTTTCTCGCCGCGCCAACTGCTGTCGTGGGCAGCGTTGCTGCTCTCGGCCTTTTTGGCCATTCACGGCTTCATCTTGCTCAAGCAGATTGGCAAGCCGCAGGGCGATTTTGAGCACACCACGGTGCTGGTACAGCGCGGCGCTTACCGCTACATCCGCCATCCTTTGTATGCCTCGCTGTTTTGGCTGGGGCTGGGAGCATTCTTGAAAGGGATCACCCTGCTGACCGGCGCCCTGCTGGTGGTGGTGATCGCGGCGCTGTTGGCGACGGCCAGGATCGAAGAGGCTGAGAATATCCGCCACTTTGGCCCGGCTTATGAAGAATACATGCGCCAGACCAAGCGCTTTATCCCCTACATATTTTGAGGAGGACATCTCGTATGAAGTCTACGCGGATCATCCATTTGATTGTCTTCGTCTTGCTGTTGAGCAGCCTGGCTTGCAACCTGCCGCTGCCCACCTCACAGCCGCCCGCCGCTACGCCCGCGGCTACGACCGCCCCTGTGGGATTGCTGACGGCCGCGCCCCTGCCCGACACGCCCCTGCCTCCCACCGAGACGATCCCGCCGCCCACCGAAGCCCCACCGCCCACCGAGATGAGTGTTCCACCAACCGAGCCCCCTGCTGCCACCGAACCCCCCAGCCCTGAGCCCGCCTGGCCGCTTCCGGCGGGCTTCATCACCGTACCCGCGAGCGGCGGGAGGGTTTTCTTTTATAACACCTCGGGCCAGATCACGGCTGAACGCAGCACACCAGATGAATTCCCGAGCTACACCAACTTACACGCCGCCGGCAGCGCCTCCGGCGACCCGCTTCAATTGCCCCTGGTCTACTTCACCTATCAGAATGGCGGCGAACTGCTGATGAATATCAATAACAATATCAGCCGCCTGATGAGCGCCCCTTCTTTCTATACGTTGGCGGGTGCACCTGGCGAACCCGTGCTGGCCTACTCGAGTATCGATTGGGGCGATACCCTGCGCAGCACACTTTATGTCGGCAACCTGGACTCTTTGCCCAATGCCCAGCCTGTGGCGGTGGTGGACGAGCCCGAGTTCTGGGCCGCCAAGCCCCTGGCGGTGGTTGTGCAGTCGGGCCAACCGGTGGGCATCTGGTATACCACTGTGGCTTATGGCATTGGCGG